>JACPYR010000049.1 GCA_016195965.1 Nitrosomonadales bacterium
CCGACCGTGCCGCCGATCTCGACGATCGCCACATCGGCCTTGCCGTCATGCGATGCGGCGGCGCCCCGTTCGACGAAGGCCTGGATCTCGTTGGTGATATGCGGGATCACCTGCACGGTCTTGCCCAGATATTCGCCGCGCCGCTCCTTGCGGATCACGCTGTCGTATATCTGCCCGGTGGTGAAGTTGTTGGCCTTGCGCATCTTCGCGGAAATGAAGCGCTCGTAATGCCCCAGATCAAGGTCGGTTTCCGCGCCATCCTCGGTCACAAAAACCTCGCCATGCTGAAACGGGCTCATCGTGCCGGGATCGACGTTGATGTAGGGGTCGAGCTTGAGCATCGTCACTTTCAATCCTCGCGATTCGAGGATGGCCGCAAGGGATGCAGCCGCAATGCCCTTGCCCAGCGAGGACACGACTCCGCCGGTGATAAAAATGTACTTTGTCATGGGGCGCGATGATACCGCAAAACGCCCTGCACTCAAAATTATGCGGACCGGACAGGGCTGCCGTCACCGGCCAGGATTAACCGGGCTACGCCCCCGCCTGGTTCCTTGCGAAATCCCTGGACAGCACCCTGTTCTCAAATTCCGCCAGATTCACCGGCTTGCTGAACAAATAGCCCTGATATAGGAGACAGCCGGCCTGTTTCAGGAAAGCCAGTTGCGTCTCCGTCTCGACCCCTTCCGCGATCACCCCCATCCCCAGGCTGTTACTCATACCGATGATGGTCTGCACGATCACCGCATCGGTTGGCTTGGTGCCGATGTTGTGCACAAAAGACTGGTCGATCTTCACCTGATCCAGCGGGAGTTGCGTCAGGTAAGACAGCGATGAATATCCCGTGCCGAAATCATCCATCGAAAATCCCACCCCGATTCTCTTGAGCTCGTGCATTTTGATGATGGCCTCATTGATGTTGTCCAACACCGCACTCTCGGTCAATTCTATCTTGAGCCTGGCCGGATCGGCGCCGGTACTGGCAAGCGCTTCGCGGACTTGCCAGACGAAATCCGCCTGATAAAACTGGCGCGCGCTCACGTTGATCGCAAGCTGCAAATCTCTTGCCAACGGATTTGCCTCCCATGCCTTGATCTGCGCACAAGCGGAATCCAGCACCCAGCGCCCGATGGGCAGTATCATCCCGTTCTCCTCGGCCAAAGGGATAAACTCGCCGGGAGATACCATGCCGCGCACCGGATGCATCCAGCGCAATAACACTTCGACACCGGTAGGCTGGTTTTCTGAACTCACCTGAATCTGATAGAACAATACAAATTGCTGCTGCAAAATCGCCTGGCGCAGGTCGATTTCCAGCATGGAACGATTTTCTAGGATGATCTGCATCGACGGGTCGAAAAAGCGCAAGGCATTGCGGCCCGATGCCTTGGCCTCGTACATCGCGGTATCGGCCCGCTTAAGCAGCTCGTCCAGGGTAACCTCATGGTCGCGGAACAAGCTGATGCCGATGCTGCATGAACTGTGGTGCTCAATTTCACCCAAGCGATATGGCTGGCTCAGCGATTTGCGTATTTTTTCCGCCACCGCCCTCGCCTGGCCGGCCGCCTGCTCCGCCTCCATACCCAACCCCTCCAGCATGACGATAAATTCGTCGCCGCCCAAACGGGCCACGGTATCCCCCCCGCGCACGCAATCCTGAAGGCGGCGGGCCGTTTCAACCAACAGCTTATCGCCGACATCATGACCTTTGGTGTCGTTGAGTATCTTGAAATTATCCAGGTCGATGAACAGGATGGCGCCATTATCCGATTTGCGGGCGCTGGCGGTCATGGTATGGTACAGGCGATCCACCAGTAGCCTCCGGTTAGGCAATTGGGTCAGCGGATCATAGAATGCCAGCAAATGGATTTGCTCTTCGGCCTGTTTGCGCAGGGTGATGTCGGAAAATACCGAGACGTAATGCGTCACATGGCTATCCTCTGCCATGACTGCGGTGGTGGTCAGCCATGCCGGATAAATCTCGCCATTCTTGCGCCGACTTTTAACCTCCCCTTGCCAGAATTTGTCCTTGGCGATGGCGCTCCACATATTGGTGTAGAACTGCTCATCATGCAGCCCGGAACGGAGCAAATCGGGGGTTTGCCCTATCGCTTCTTCGGCGCTATAGCCGGTCAACCGGGTAAACGCCCTGTTGACGCGGATGATGCGATGATCCGAAGCGGTGATCAGGATACCTTCCTGTGTTTCAAAAGCCGTCGCGGCGACGCGCAACTGTTCCTCTTCCGCTCTCATCCTGTAGTAGGCATACACGGCATAGCCCAGCATCAACATCGCCGAGATGAACAGGAACAGCCGATAATTCGATGCGGTGAATTGCTGCGCCTGATAATAATCCAGATAGAGTTGCTCCAGCTCGGTTCCAACATGATTTTTCCCATGCGAGCTGAGTTGCTCGAACAAGCCTGCCATAAGGTTTTCATGCTCCAGTATCAGCTTGGCATGGCGCGACGCTAATTCTGCCTTGCCTCTGTCGCGCATTGGCATCAGGGGGATGATCTGGTCGATCACGGTTATGCTGCGTTGCAAATCCTCATGCGCGCGATCGCTTTGATTGACCGCCATCAGCAATGCATCGCGCAGCATAAATTCGAATGACTCATGCCATCCCGTGTTCGAGAAGGCTATCTGTCCCAGCACATCCCCGACCATGCGCGGCAGATATATGAACGAATTTTTCAGCACCGCGTTATTGGATTTAAATTCCTCCAGCGCGATTGCCTTCTGCGCTATCCTTTGTTGCATGGCTTGCAACTCCAGCCTGAATTCCGGCGTATCCGGCAACGCGCCGCTCTTCTGGTGTGCCTCCAGCCTTTCACCCAGTTTCTGCATGCGTTGCATGATGGCGACCACCCCATCATAGTTATGCAAAGTCTGGTAATGATGCTGGAATATCGCCTCGCCCAATTCGATGTCGCGCGCTTGCAACTCGCGCAAATCCCTGCTCAACGCATTATGTGTAGCGGGATCGAGCGGCTGCGCCTTGATAAACATGAACAGCAAACCGGCGACAGCGATGGTCAGAAAAACCAGTTGCCGTAGCCTTCCAGCGGGAAACCGGCCTTTGAAGGATCCGCTCATTTGCCGGCCTCACTTTGATAGACACCGGTCAAGGTATTCAGGAATTTAACGATCTTGCGAACTTCTTCACCGCTCAGGTCCACACCCAGCTGATATTTTCCCATGATGGCGACTGCCTGCTCAAGGGTAGATGCCGAAGCATCATGAAAATAAGGTGCTGTCAGCGCCACATTGCGCAACGACGGCACGCGAAAATCGTGACGTTGCTCCTCGATTTTGGTGATGTTGTAACGTCCGTAATCAATCTCTTGAACATTGCCGCGCTGTATAAAATAATCGCCGACGATGCCCAGCTTTTCATACATGTTGCCGCCGACATTCCGGCCTTGATGGCAGCTGATACAACCCAGATTCTTAAACAGCCCGTAACCGGCCAGTTCGTCTTGGTCGAGAGCCTGTTTGTCGCCGCGCAAAAAACGGTCGAACCGGGCATTCGGGGTAATCAGGGAACGCTCGAACGTGGAGACTGCATCCTTGACGGTCGATATCTGAATACCGTCCGGATAGATGGACGAAAAATCTCGGCGATAACTGGCATCATTCCCCAGTTTGGCGGTGACCTCATCCCACGTCGATGCCATTTCATCCGGATGCTTCAACTGGAAATCCATCTGCTCTTCCAGGGATGCCGCACGCCCGTCCCAGAACAGCCTGAAATTGAAACTGCTGTTGAACACCGTCAGCGTGTTGATCTTGCCTTCCCTTCTGCCTACCCCGACCGGAAATGGCAAGCCGTCCACACCGCCCTTTGCCAGATCATGGCAGCTCGAACAGGATACGGTATTGTCATGCGAGAGTTTGGGATCGAAAAACAGGCGCCGCCCCAACGCGACCTTGCGCGCATCCAGCTTTACTTCGAGCGGGATCGGGGTGATAGGCTCCTGACCGTCGCTGTGCTCGTCCTCCTGACCAACACTGTCCGGCAACTCATGATGATCCGCGACTGGAAACAAGAAAAGAAATGCGGCCACGCACAAGGTCAGCCCCGATAAAGCCAGCACCACGCGACCAGATTTTTTAACCATGTAGCGCCCTTGATTCCTTAGCCATTTCTCCCGATTACAGAATTATAGCAAAGCATGCTTAAGCCATATAGGATATTTGAACTATGCGAAGCGCAGGCGCGCTGACATAAAAGCCCCGATCCGGGCGGGGCTGCTAACATCTGCGTGGGTGATCAATGCAGCATCAACGACTGCTGGACAGACACGGCGCAAACCGACATCAGCGTGCCCGGCAACAAACCCAGCAACAGCACGCCCAAGCCGTTCACGCTGATCAACAGAGTAGTGTCAGGCCCAAACACTATCGGCGCATGGCTTTCCGGAGCATCGAAATACATCAGTTTGACGATGCGCAAATAGTAGAATGCTCCTATCAGCGAAAGCAGCACCGCCACGACCGCCAGCCAGACATGGCCGGACTGCACGACGGCGTTCAACACCGAAAATTTTGCATAAAAACCCACGGTCGGAGGAACGCCGGCCATAGAGAACATCAATAACAGCATGATGAAGGCGAGCCATGGATTGCGCTGGTTAAGCCCCTTGAAGTCGGTGATCTCATCCGCCTCGAAACCCGCCCGGGACAACAGCATGATCATGCCGAACGCACCCAGCGACATCAGCACGTAAATCACCGCATAGAACATCGATGAGCTGTAGCCCTCTATGTCTCCGCTGATAAAGCCCAGCAGCAAAAAACCCATGTGCGCAATGGTCGAGTAGGCGAACATGCGCTTGAGGTTGGTCTGCGCAATCGCGGTGATGTTACCCAGCGCCATCGAAGCAATCGCCAATATGATCAGCATGCCCGACCAGTGCTGCATCAGCGGCTGCAACCCTTCCACCAGGACGCGGGCAACGAAGGCGAAGGCGGCCAGCTTCGGCGCCGAGCCGATCAACATAGTCATCGCAGTCGGCGCGCCGTGATATACGTCCGGCAGCCACATGTGGAATGGCACCACTCCCAGCTTGAACGACAGGCCGGAAACCACGAACACCAGGCCCAGCACCAGCAAGGTTTTATTCGCATTCCCCGACAGGATCGCATTGGACACCGCACCCAGCTCCAATGAGCCGGTCGCGCCATACAACAAAGACATGCCATACAACAGCAAACCCGAAGCCAGCGCGCCGAGAATGAAATATTTCATCGCGGCCTCGGTGGCGACCGCAGAATCCCGCTGCAGCGCGACCATCGCGTACAGGCTGAGGGAAAGCAGCTCCAGACCGAGATAGAGCGTGAGGAAATGATAGGCGGAGATCATCACCATCATGCCCAGCGTGGCGAACAGGGTCAGCACCATGAATTCGCCGCTGAACAGGCCGCGCACGGTGAGATATAGCCTCGAATACACCAGCATCATCGAAATGGACAGGTAGGTCAGCAGCTTCAGCACATCGGACATCAGATCATCGACAAACATGTTGTGCATGACGTGCGACACGCCGTTCACATGCGTGCCCACGGTGATCAGCGCACAGCCCATCAGGGTCAATTGCACCAGCATGTAAGTGACCAGGTTGCCATTTTGCTTGACCAGCAAATCCGCAATCAGGATCACACATGCCATCACCAGCAGAAATATCTCCGCGCCGGCAGGCATCAAATCAGTCATCAAATTCATAATTCAGTCGTCAGTCGTTAGTTATGAGTCGTTAGTCATTGGCAGGCATGGTCAACTCGTTGGAAGCGACTCACGGCCACCGGCTCCTTATAGCGGCAACTTGGAACGCGCCACATGTACCAATAAATCATTCACCGACACATGCAGAATTTCGCTGAACGGCAGCGGATACAGCCCCATGCCCAGCACGGTCAGCGCCAACACTGCAAAAATAGCCTTTTCGCGCAGGGTCAGGTCGGTCAGTTCCGAAACATGATGGTTGGCCACTGCGCCGAAAATCACGCGCTTGTACATCCACAGCGTGTAGGCCGCACCGAAAACCAGCGTGGATGCGGCGGCAAAGGCATACCAGAAATTCGCTTTCACCGCGCCCAGGATTACCATGAACTCGCCGACGAAGCCGCTGGTGCCAGGCAGACCGCTGTTGGCCATCGCGAACAGCATGAAGAACGCGGCAAACACCGGCATCTTGTTGGCTACCCCGCCGTAATCGGCGATGTTGCGCGAGTGCATGCGGTCGTACAGCACGCCGATACACAGGAACAGCGCGCCGGACACAAAACCGTGCGAGATCATCTGCAGCAGCGCGCCTTCCATGCCGTTGCTGTTAAAGATGAAGAAGCCCAGCGTGACGAAACCCATGTGTGAAATCGACGAATATGCCACCAGCTTCTTCATGTCGGTCTGGGTCAATGCCACCAAACCGATATACACCACCGCGATCAGCGACAGCGCGATCATCACGCCGGCAAGATGGTGGCTGGCATCCGGCGCGATCGGCATCGAGAAGCGCAGAAATCCATAAGCGCCCACCTTCAGCATGATCGCCGCCAGGATCACCGAACCGCCTGTCGGCGCTTCGACGTGCGCATCCGGCAGCCAGGTATGCACCGGAAACATCGGCACCTTCACCGCGAACGCGAAGAAAAATGCGATGAAGATCAATATCTGCGCGCTCATCGGAATCACGACCTGATGGAAGTCGAGTATCTCGAAGCTGCCGCCGGTCTGGTTATAAAGATAGATCAATGCAACCAGCATCAGCAGCGAGCCGAGCAGCGTGTAGAGGAAAAACTTGACCGCCGCGTACACGCGGTTCGCACCGCCCCATACGCCGATGATCAGGAACATCGGGATCAGCATCGCTTCCCAGAACACATAGAACAGCACGGCATCCAGCGCGGCGAACACGCCTATCATGATGCCGGACATGATCAGGAAGGATGCCATGTATTGCGCGACGCGCTTCTCGATCACCTGCCATCCGGCCAGCACCACGATGGGCGTGAAGAACGACGTCAACAGGATGAACAGCACCGAGATGCCATCCACACCCAGGTGGTAGTGGATGTTGAAGCGCGATATCCAGCTGTGCATCTCGACAAACTGCATCTCCGAAGTGTCGCGCACAAAACCGGTATACAGCGGAATGGTCACCAGAAAACCGAGCAGCGAGCCTACCATGGCCAGAATACGCGCCAATGGTGCGTTTTTATCGTCGCCTGTAGCCAACACCAAGACGCCGAACAAGATCGGCAGCCAGATCGCGACGCTAATTATGGGTAATCCAAAAAACATGCTGACATTCCTTTGCTGTAGGCCTGCTGCTATTCAAACAAATCCCGCACCGACAACAGTACGAACACACCGATAATCATCGAAAATGCATAATGGTAGATATATCCGGACTGCACATGCCGGAGCACGCCCGAAAACAGCCCGACCAGTTTTGCCGAACCATTCACCATCACGCCGTCGATCAGTTTTATATCGCCGAACTTCCACAGGAAGCGGCTGGTCCCGCGCGCACCACCGGCAAAAAACCAGTCGTTAAAACGATCGAAGTAATATTTGTTGTCCAGCAGGGTATAAATGCCACGGAAACGCTGCTGAATCGCAGCGGGAATATCGGGACGCCTCATGTAAAAAAACCATGATGTCACTACCCCTGCAAGCGCAAAAACAAAGGGGATAGAAATAAACGAATGCAATGCCATTTGTGCGGCACCATGAAACTCATCGCGTATTTCTTTGAACGCTTCGAGATGCGCCTCGCTGACATAGATTGCGTCCCGGAAATAGCCCCCGAACAACATCGGCTCTATCGCGATGAAACCGATTACCACCGAAGGGATCGCCAGCAAAACTAATGGCAACGTCACCACCCAGGGAGATTCATGCGGCTTCTGGCCGGGCGCCAAGCCGTGATGTTCATCATGGCTCGCATGATCGTCGTGTGCATCATGAGCCGGCCCTGAGCTTGTCGAAGAGTGGTGGGCATCATGGCTATGGGCTTCTGTCTTGCCGAAACGCTCCTCGCCATGAAACACCAGAAAGTACATACGGAACGAATAGAAGGCCGTGACGAACACCCCGGCCAGCACCGCAAAATAAGCAAAGCCGGAACCCGCCAAATGGGAATATTCCACTGCTTCGATGATGCTGTCCTTGGCATAGAAGCCCGAGAAAAACGGCGTGCCGATCAAGGCCAGCGAACCGATCAGCGAGGTGATCCAGGTAATCGGCATGTATTTCTTCAGTCCGCCCATGTTGCGGATATCCTGATCGTGATGCATCGCGATGATCACCGAACCTGCGGCCAGGAACAGCAGCGCCTTGAAGAATGCATGGGTCATCAGATGGAAGATCGCCACCGAATAAGCGGAAGCGCCCAGCGCCACGGTCATGTAGCCCAGTTGCGACAAAGTGGAATAAGCGACCACGCGCTTGATGTCATTCTGGATGATGCCCAGAAAACCCATGAACAGCGCGGTGATCGCGCCTATCACCATGACGAAAGACAAGGCCGTGTCGGACAGCTCGAACATCGGCGACATGCGCGCCACCATGAAAATACCGGCGGTCACCATGGTCGCAGCGTGAATCAGCGCGGAGATAGGTGTCGGGCCTTCCATCGAATCGGGCAGCCAGACATGCAGCGGGAACTGCGCCGACTTGCCCATCGCGCCGATGAACAGCAATATGCATATCGCGGTCAGCAGATTCACCTGCATGCCAGGAATCGGCGCGATATCCGCAACGTGACTGGCCGCATTGGCGAACACGGCGGCATAGTCCAGCGTACCGAACACCATCAATACCAGGCCGATGCCCAGCAGAAAACCGAAATCTCCGACGCGATTCACCAGGAAGGCTTTCAGGTTGGCGTAGATCGCGGTCTCTCTGGTATACCAGAAACCGATCAGCAGATAGGAAACCAGCCCCACCGCTTCCCAGCCGAAAAACAGCTGCATGAAATTGTTGGCCATCACCAGCATCAACATCGAGAAGGTGAACAGCGAGATGTAGCTGAAGAAACGCTGGTAACCGGGGTCTTCCTGCATATATCCTATGGTATAGATATGCACCATCAACGACACAAAGGTCACCACCAGCATCATCGTGACGGTCAGACGGTCGATCAGAAACCCCACCTGGAAACTGGCATCACCCGAAGTCAGCCAGGTATAGACCGGGCCGTTGAACATGTGGCCGGCCTGCACATCCCGAAAAATCGCCAGCGAAGCAAAAAAGGAAACCGCCACCAGCGCGATCGTGATGCGGTGCGACCAGGCCCTGCCTAGTTGTTTGCCAAACAGGCCGGCGGCTATCGCCCCGGCCAGCGGAGCCAGAGGAACCAGCAAATAAAGATTTTGCATGCTCATACTCATCAACCTTTCAGGCTGTCCAGATCATCGACGTTGATGGTGTTCAGGTTGCGGAACAGCACCACCAGGATCGCCAGACCGATTGCGGCCTCGGCGGCGGCAACGGTCAGGATGAAAAACACGAAGACCTGTCCGGCCGTGTCGTTCAGATAATGCGAAAACGCCAGGAAATTGGTGTTTACCGCCAGCAACATCATTTCGATCGCCATCAACAGCACGATCAAATTCTTGCGGTTCAAAAAAATACCGACCACGCTGATGGCAAACAGCACAGCGCTCAGTATCAGATAATGCGACAGTGTTAACACTCTTTGCGCTCCCCTTGTTAATCCGGCTAGTTTGGCTGGTCGTCTTTGCGTTCAGCCTGCATGGTCACAATGCGCAGGCGATCCGCTTTCTTGACCGCCACCTGTGCAGAGACATCCTGAGATTTGGCATCCTTGCGGCGGCGCAAGGTCAACGCAATCGCAGCGACCATCGCCACCAGCAGAATCACGGCGGCAATCTCAAACGGATAAGCGTAATCGGTATACAGCAAACGCCCCAGCTCCTTGGTATTGCTATAGTTGGCCGCATGCTTCGCCAGGTGAGCGCCCGTTTCGGCGGTGCGGCGGTTGCCCAGCACCCAGACCATCTCGAATACCATGATGGCCGCCAATACCACACCAAACGGGAACCAGCGCCAAAAGCCCTCGCGCAGTCGCACCAAGTTGATATCCAGCATCATCACCACAAACAGGAACAGCACCATCACGGCCCCCACATAAACCAGCACCAGGGCGATAGCCAGAAACTCGGCTTCCAGCAATAGCCACACACCGGCAGAACTGATAAACGCCAACACCAGATACAACACCGCATGCACCGGGTTGCGTGCAGTAATAACGCGCAGCGACGCGAACACGATCATCGCCGCGAAAGCGTAAAACACGATGGTTTCAAAATTACTGGTTACAAAATCCATTACCGTTTCCTCTATCCCACTTGTCGGCTGTTATCGGTACTTCGCATCCGCCGCGCGATCCTTGGCGATCTGCTCTTCATACTTGTCGCCTATCTCCAGCAGCATCGGCTTGGTGTAGTACAAATCGCCGCGCTTTTCGCCGTGATATTCGAACACGCGCGTTTCGACGATCGCATCCACCGGACAGGACTCTTCGCAAAACCCGCAGAAGATACACTTGGTCAGGTCGATGTCGTATTGCGTGGTGCGTCTGGTGCCGTCCTCACGCTCGGCCACTTCAATCTTGATCGCCAACGCAGGGCACACCGCCTCGCACAATTTGCAGCCTATGCAACGTTCCTCGCCATTGGCATAGCGCCGCTGTGCATGCAGGCCACGGAAACGGAAACTCTGCGGCGTTTTTTCATCCGGGTACTGCACGGTGACATGCGGCGCAAAGAAATACTTTCCGGTCACGCTCATGCCCTTGAGCAATTCGAGCAGCAAAAAGCTCTTGAAGAAATTGATGAGTTTATTCATATTTTTTCCTTCCTTACCACAACCAATATGGCGTTTGCATCCATGTGGCGATCACCACCAGCCATACCAGCGTAAGCGGGATGAACACTTTCCAGCCCAGCCGCATCAGCTGATCGTAACGGTAACGCGGGAAGGTCGCACGGAACCACAGGAACAGGAACAGCATGACGGACATCTTGCCCAGCATCCAGAACAGCCCCGGTATTTTATTGAACGGGGCTATATCCAGCGGCGACAACCAGCCGCCCAGGAACATCACCGATGTCAACGCCGCGATCAGAATCATATTGGCATACTCGGCCAGGAAGAACAGCGCGAAACCCATGCCGGAATATTCGGTATGAAAACCCGCCACGATGGTCGCTTCATCTTCCGCAAGGTCGAATGGCGCGCGGTTGGTTTCGGCCACGCCCGCGATAAAATACACCACGAACATCGGGAACAACGGGATGAAATACCAGCCCAGCAATCCGTAACCGTTTTGCTGGCCGCGCACGATATCCCCCAGATTCATACTCTGCGCCGCCAGCAGTACACACACCAGCGCGAAACCCATCGCCAGTTCGTAGGACACGATTTGCGCCGCGGAACGCAAAGCGCCCAGGAAGGCGTATTTGGAATTGGATGCCCAACCGGCGATGATGATGCCGTACACGCCTAATGATGTCATCGCCAGGATATACAGCAACCCGGCATTGACGTTGGCCAGCTCCATGCCGTCGCCGAACGGCACCACCGCCCAAGCCGCCAGCGCGGGCGCCAGCGCGAGCACGGGTGCCGCGACAAACAGAAATTTGTTGGCGCTGCTCGGGATGATGATCTCTTTCATCAACAGCTTGATGCCGTCGGCGAGCGGCTGCAACAGCCCCCAATAACCCACGCGATTCGGGCCGGGGCGCACCTGCATGAAGCCCAATATCTTGCGTTCGGCCAGTGTCAGGTAAGCCACGCTGCCCATGATAGGCAGCACGATGACCATGATTTTGACTATGGTCCACAACGGCAACCAAGCCGGACCAAGCAGGTTCTGGCCGAAGTTTTCCAGCGTTTGCAATAATTCCATCATGCCCGCTCCCCGGAAATCGATTCCACGGTGATCGCCCCAAACATCCCACCCAGCCCCGCCGTGACGGGATGGCCCGCGGCCACGCGCACGGTTGCGGCAGGCAGGCTGTCATCGGCCTTGACCACCAGACGCGCGCTTGCGGCGCCTTGATGCACTTTCACCATATCACCGGCCACCACACCCAGCTTGCGCAATTCGCTGCCATGCATCACCACGCAGGGTGTTGCAGCATCGCGTGTCTTTTGCAACGAAGCCGCGCGGCGCACTACCGCATCGGCAAAATAAATCGGCACATCGGCCACGCGCTGCAAACCAGACAGAATTGAGGATTGAGGATTGAGGATTGGGACAGATTGCAGGCTGTTGTTCAATTTGGCCGCGACATCCACACCGGCCAACGCTTCATCGCGCACCGCTTCGCTGGTGTCGTAATCGAACCCGGACACCTTCAACAGGTTGCCCAACACGCGCAACACCTTCCATGCCGGACGCGCTTCGTCCAACGGCTTGACGGCTCCCTTGAAACTTTGCACACGCCCTTCGGTGCTGATGAAGGTGCCCGATGTCTCTGTAAAAGGAGCAACCGGCAGCAACACATCGGCATAATCGGTCGCCTGGTGTTTGTAGGCGGACAACGCCACCACCATATCCGCGCCATGCATTGCAGCCACGGCTTGTTGCGGATTGGCACAATCCAGTTCCGGCTCCACATTCAGCAGAACGTAAGCCTTGCGCGGCGACTCCAGCATTTGCGCGGCATTCATGCCCTGCGCGCCGGCACCAAACGGGACGGCTCCCGCAAGATAACCACCGACGCTGTTCGCGGCCTCCCCAAGAAAACCGAACTTCGCGGCGCACAATGTTGCGATTTGCCCGGCCAACATCGCAATCTGCGCTGCCTGGGGATGCTGTTGCGCAAAATTGCCCAGCAACACGGCGGCACGTTCGCCGCTCGCCAGACTTTTTGCAATGGCGGCGGCTGCGCTGCCAACTTCAACATCTTTTAGAACATTCAAGAGTTGGGGATCGGGAGCGTAGCGAGGGGTGGAGGATAGGGCGGGAGTTGCACCTCGATCCTTGATCCTTGATCCTTGATCCTCTATCAGCGCCTTCAGGATTTGCGCCAGACTATTCACCAGCTCGCTCGGTGCGACAATGGCCCGACTTTGCACCGGCATCAGCAAGTCGTCATCTACAGAATGAACGATGCAGGCCTGCGCGCCTTTTTTGACTGCCTGCCGAATGCGGTGCGCCAGCAACGGATGATCTTTGCGCAGGAAACTGCCGACAATCAGGAAGCGGTCGCGGCTATTGATCTCGGCGACCGGCATACCCAGCCATGGAACATATTTGCCGTCCGCGCTGAAGTCGGACTGGCGCAAACGGAAATCCACGTTGCTGTTGCCGATGCCGCGCATCAGTTTTTGCAACAAATACATCTCTTCCAGCGTGCTGTGCGGTGTCGCCAGCGCGGCGATCCGGTCGGTTCCGGCACCGCTGGCGATCTGGCGCAAACCATTTGCCACGTATTCCAGCGCTACTTGCCATTCGACCTCTATCCACTTGCCGTCTTGCTTGAGCATGGGTTTGGTCAATCGCTCGGGAGCGTTCAGGCCTTCATAACTGAACCTGTCCTTGTCGGAAATCCAGCATTCGTTGACGCTTTCATTTTCAATCGGCACAACGCGCATCACCTTGTGGTCCTTCACCTGCACCGCCAGGTTGGAACCCAGGCCATCATGCGGACTGACCGATTTGCGCCGCGACAGCTCCCAGTTGCGCGCGGTATAGCGGAACGGCTTGCTGGTCAGCGCGCCAACCGGACACAGGTCTATCATGTTACCGGACAACTCGGAGTCCACCGTGCTGTTCACAAAGCTCATGATTTCGGCATGCTCGCCGCGGAATGCCATACCCAACTCCATCACGCCGGCGATCTCCTGCCCGAAACGCACGCAGCGGGTGCACTGGATGCAGCGGCTCATCTCCTCTGTGGAAATCAGCGCACCGATGTCCTTGTGCATCACGACGCGTTTTTCTTCCTGGTAGCGCGATGCGCTGCCACCGTATCCCACCGCGATATCCTGCAACTGGCATTCGCCGCCCTGGTCGCAGATCGGGCAATCGAGCGGATGATTGATCAGCAAAAACTCCATCACTCCTTTTTGCGCCTTGACCGCCATCTCCGAATGAGTCTTCACCTTCATGCCTTCCGCCACCGGAGTGGCGCAGGCCGGCATGGGCTTGGGCGCCTTTTCGATTTCGACCAGACACATGCGGCAATTGGCCGCGATGGATAATTTTTTGTGATAGCAGAAATGCGGGATGTAAGCCCCCGCCTGGTGCGCCGCATCGATCACGGTCGAACCCTGCTCGGCTTGTACCGGCTTGCCGTCAATTTCAATATTAATCATTGCTCACCTAACCCGTCAGCTTCACACCAAACACTTCTTGTGTTCGATGTGATATTCAAACTCATCGCGGAAATGCCTGAGCATGCCCTGCACCGGCCACACTGCGGCCTCCCCCAACGCACAGATCGTGCGACCGGCGATGTTCTCGCCCACGCTCAACAGCAAATCAAGGTCTTCCATGCGACCCTCGCCATGCTCGATGCGATGCACGACGCGGTATAACCAGCCGGTGCCTTCCCGGCACGGCGTGCATTGGCCGCACGATTCCTCATAATAGAAATAGGACAGCCGCTCCAGCGCGCGCACCATACAGGTCGTTTCATCCATCACGATCACCGCGCCGCTGCCCAGGCCGGAGCCGGCTTTCTGAATGGAATCGTAATCCATCGTCAGGCTCATCATGATCTCGGCAGGCAGCACGGGCATCGATGATCCGCCGGGAATCACCGCCTTGAGCTTGTGTCCGTTGCGCACTCCGCCAGCCATTTCCAGCAGCTTGCTGAATGGCGTGCCCATGGGCACTTCAAAATTGCCGGGATTATTCACATGCCCGGACACGGAAAACAGCTTGGTGCCACCGTTGTTCGGCTTGCCCAGTTCCAGAAACTTCTGCCCGCCGTGATTGATGATGTACGGGATGCTGGCGAAAGTCTCGGTATTGTTGATCGTGGTCGGCTTTCCATACAGGCCGAAGCTCGCCGGGAACGGCGGCTTGAATCGCGGCTGACCCTTCTTGCCTTCGATGGACTCCAGCAGCGCAGTCTCTTCGCCGCAAATGTATGCGCCATAACCCAGATGGTTGTGCAGGTCGAAGCAGAAATCCGCGCCCAGAATATTGTTGCCCAGATAACCGGCGGCACGCGCCGCTTCGCAGGCTTCCTCCATACGCTCGTAGGCCTCGAAGATTTCGCCGTGTATGTAGTTGTAGCCGGTCTTCACCCCCATCGTGTAGGCTGCAATCGCCATGCCCTCGATCAGCAGGTGGGGGTTGTAGAGCAGGATGTCCTTGTCCTTGCAGGTACCCGGCTCACCCTCATCCGAATTGCACACGATGTATTTGTCGCCCGCAAACTGGCGCGGCATGAAGCTCCACTTCAAGCCGGTGGGAAAGCCCGCGCCGCCACGCCCGCGCAGCGCAGAAGATTTAACCTCGGCGATGATTTCCTCGGGCGTCATTTTTTCCGTCAACACACGGCGCAACGCCTGATAGCCGCCAACCTTGAGATAATTCTCCAGCGTCCACGGCTGGTCGAAATCATTGGTGGTAAAAATGACCGGGCCGTTCATGTCTTATCCAATTCCGCTAAAATTTGATCGATTTTTTCCGGGGTCAGACGTCCGCACATTTTCTTGTTGCTGACCGTGAGCAAGGGCGCATCTATGCATGCTCCCATGCACTCGCCCTCGCGCAGGCCAAACTTGCCGTCCGCCGTCACTTCGCCGATACCGATGCCCAATTTCGACTCGATATATTTGACGGTATCAAGCGCACCGCACAGGGTGCAGGACAAATTGGTGCATACCGTGAGGGTGTGCTTGCCCATCGGCTTGAGGTTATACATGTGGTAAAAAGTGGCCACTTCATACACCGCCATTTGCGCCATGCCCAGATAAGACGCGACGTCTGTCATGTCTTCGTTGGATATCCAGCCCTTCTCGTCCTGCACGAAACGCAACGCCGCCATCACGGCCGATTGCTTCTGGTCTGCCGGATACTTCTTCAGCTCGCGGTTGATCTTCGCCTGTATTTGTTCGGATAACATTTGTGACACCCTATTAACGGTCGACTTCGCCAAACACAATGTCCTGCGTACCGATGATCGCCACCACGTCCGCGATCATATGGCCACGCGTCATTTCATCCAGCGACGATAGATGTGCGAACCCCGGCGCGCGTATCTTCATGCGGTAGGGCTTGTTCGCGCCATCCGAAACCAGATAGATACCGAACTCCCCCTTGGGATGCTCGACCGAAGAATATATCTCCCCTGCCGGCACATGCATGCCCTCGGTGAACAGCTTGAAGTGATGGATCAGCTCTTCCATGTTCTGCTTCATCGCCTCACGCTTGGGGGGAGCAAACTTGTAGTCGACGGTCATCACCGGACCCGGATTGTTGCGCAGCCAGTCTATGCACTGCTTGATGATGCGGTTGCTCTGCCTCATCTCTTCGACACGCACCAGATAGCGGTCGTAGCAGTCGCCCTCCACGCCCACCGGAATATCGAAGTCCATGCGGTCATAAACCTCATAGGGGCGCTTCTTGCGCAGATCCCACGCTATGCCTGAGCCGCGCAACATCGGGCCGGTGAAACCCAGCGCCAATGCACGTTCCGGAGTAACCACGCCGATACCCACGGTGCGCTGCTTCCAGATGCGGTTGTCGGTCAGCAGGGTTTCATATTCATCCACGCATTTGGGAAAGCGGTTGGTGAAATCCTCGAGAAAATCCAGCACCGAACCCTGGCGGTTCTCGTTCATTTTTTTGACGGCCGCCGCATTGTGGTACTTGCTCGGCTGGTAATGCGACATCGAATCCGGCAGGTCGCGATATACCCCTCCCGGACGGTAATAAGACGCGTGCATGCGCGCGCCTGACACGGCCTCGTATACATCCAGCAGATCTTCGCGTTCGCGGAAGGTATAGAA
Organism: Nitrosomonadales bacterium; assembly: GCA_016195965.1. Taxonomy (GTDB): domain Bacteria; phylum Pseudomonadota; class Gammaproteobacteria; order Burkholderiales; family Gallionellaceae; genus Gallionella. The sequence goes on from JACPYR010000049.1 coordinate 17,009, forward strand.
GAACATGGTCATCGCACCGAGGTCGATGCCGGATGCGCCCAGCCACAGCAGGTGATTCAGGATGCGGGTAATCTCGTCGAACATCACCCGGATATATTGAGCGCGGACCGGCACCTCGATGCCCGCCAGCTTCTCGATCGCCATCACATAAGCATGTTCGTTGACCATCATGGACACATAATCCAGCCTATCCATGTAAGGCACGGATTGCAGGAAAGTCTTGTGCTCGGCCAGTTTCTCGGTTGCACGGTGCAGCAGGCCGATATGCGGATCAGCGCGCTCGACCACCTCGCCGTCCAGCTCCAGCACCAGGCGCAATACCCCGTGTGCGGCAGGGTGCTGCGGACCAAAGTTTATAGTGTAGTTTTTAATTTCAGCCATGATTGCGCCCCTTGCTGATGGCGTAACTTTCTTCACGCACAATGCGCGGCGTCACTTCACGCGGCTCGATTGAAACAGGTTGATAGACCACGCGCTGCTGAGCCGGGTCGTAACGCATTTCCACATGACCGGACAAAGGAAAATCCTTGCGGAACGGATTGCCGACAAAACCATAGTCGGTCAGTATGCGACGCAAATCGGGGTGCCCGGTAAACACAATACCAAACAGATCGAAGGCCTCGCGTTCATACCAGTTGGCACACGGCCATATATCGGCAACCGAAGACAGCACCGGAAAATCATCTTCTTCGGCAAACACACGCACACGCAGGCGCGCGTTGTGTGCCACGGACAGCAGGTGATAAACGACCGCGAAGCGGAATGGCAACATGCTCTTGTCGACAGGCGCATCGTCATCCCGCAAATAGGCACCCGCCTCGGAAACATCGCTGCCGTACGCCAAATAATCCATACCGCACAAATCTACCATTTGCTCGAAGCGCAATTTCGGCTCATCCCGCAAACGGCCCAGCACTTCCAGCATATCGGCCGCCCTGACTACGACAGTCAACTCGCCCAATCGCTGCTCCAGGCTGACCAGCTTATCGCCAAACAGACCGGTCAAGTCCTCATGCAAGATACTCAAATCAGCAGCCATAGTTCATCATCCTAGCGTGCAATAGTATTGGTACGTTTAATCTTGTTCTGCAACTGAATGATGCCGTAAAGCAATGCCTCGGCTGTGGGAGGACAGCCCGGCACGTACACGTCTACCGGCACGATGCGGTCGCAGCCGCGCACCACCGAATAGGAATAGTGGTAGTAGCCGCCACCGTTGGCGCAGGAACCCATCGAGATCACCCAGCGCGGCTCGGCCATCTGGTCGTATACCTTGCGCAATGCGGGAGCCATCTTGTTGCACAAGGTGCCCGCGACTATCATCACGTCGGACTGGCGCGGACTGGGACGGAAAGCGCCGGCACCAAAACGATCCAGGTCATAACGCGGCAATGCGGCATGCATCATCTCCACCGCACAGCAGGCCAAACCAAAAGTCATCGGCCACAATGAGCCGGTGCGCGCATAGTTGATTACCGTATCCACCGAAGTGACGACGAAACCCTGCTCAAGCTTGCCTTCAATACCCATGACAGACCTCTTGCAAGTCATGACTCAGCGATCTTTCATTGCACCGCAGAAACCGAACGCAGACAACATGCCCGGACGGTCGCATCCCCACTGCGCGGGGCCCCTGCTTCCTGCTCATACTGATGCCTCCTCTGCGTCCCGCGTAATTTCCTGATTCCACGCGTCGGCATCTGACGGCAATCGCGGACGGTCGCATCCCCACTGCGCGGGGCCCCTGCTTCCTGCTCATACCGTCACTCCCATTCCAACGCCCCTTTCATCCACTCGTAGATAAAGCCCACCACGAGGATAGCCAAAAAGATCATCATGGAAACAAAACCAAACGTGCCGATTTCCTTAAGCACAATTGCCCAGGGAAACAGGAAGGCGATTTCCAGATCAAACAGAATGAACAGGATGGCGACCAGGTAATAGCGCACGTCGAATTTCATGCGCGCATCTTCGAACGCCTCAAACCCGCACTCATAGGGCGACAGCTTCGCGCTGTCGGGATGATGCGGCGCCAGCACGCGGCCCAGCACCAACGGCGCGACACCCATCACTATACCAACACAAATGAACAGCAACACCGGAAAATAATTTTCCAACATTTGGGCTCCCCCTTATGTTTATTATTTAGTGGATGATCCCGGAAGCGATTAACTTAACGAACCGCTCACATGGCCAATACACACGTACATCAACTTTAAATTCTGGTGCGGATGGGGAGACTCGAACTCCCACGCCCTTGCGGGCACAAGCACCTCAAGCTTGCGTGTCTACCAATTCCACCACAACCGCAAAACTGTTATATATTTATTTTGGAATATCCTTGGATTTGGAGTCATCCGCCGGAGCTACAGCAGGCGCTACCGGAGCGACCTGGGTGGAAGCCGGATTCACCTTATCCATCACCCCAAGCTTTTCCGCAGGATGCGAATAAAGATAGGTCAGCGACAAGCTGGTAATAAAAAATACCGTCGCAGCCACTGCCGTACTGCGGCTAAGAAAATTCGCGGAACCACTGGAACCAAACAGGCTGCCGGCCGACCCCGAGCCAAATGCCGCGCCCATGTCAGCCCCCTTGCCATGTTGCATCAGCACCAAACCGATCAACACTACCGCCGTCACAACATGCACCACCCAAACTATTGTTTCCACACACTACCCCACAATAACAAATCAAACCCGATATACGGGACTAAACTTGGCCGGCACGGCATATCGCCAAAAACTCGTCGGCCAGCAAAGACGCACCACCGATCAAACCACCGTCGATATCCGGCATCGCAAACAATTCCGCCGCGTTGCTGGCCTTCACGCTGCCGCCGTAGAGTATACACAACCCCGAGGCCACCTGACCATCATGAAACGCAACCCGCTGACGAATAAACGCATGCACCGCCTGCGCCTGCGCGGCACTCGCCGTTTTCCCGGTGCCGATCGCCCATACCGGCTCGTAGGCCACCACCGCATTGCGCAATGCCTGTACGCCACCCAGCTGGATCAGTGCATCCAACTGCTCGGCAACCACCTGCTCGGTCACGCCACCCTCGCGTTGCTCCAGCGATTCACCCGCACACAGGATAGGCGTTAACCCGGCACGCTGTGCGGCCAAAAACTTCTCCGCCACCAGATGACTGCTCTCGCCATAATAGGCACGACGCTCCGAATGCCCGACGATCACATAACGACAACCAAAATCATGCAACATCGTGGCGGACACCTCACCGGTGTATGCGCCTTTATCCAACTGGTGTACGTCCTGAGCGCCCCACTGCACATTGCTGCCAGATAACTTCTGCTGCGCCTGCGCCAAATAAGGGAAGGGCACGCAAACCGCGCAATTGACACCCGGCATTGCAGCCATTCCGCTACGCACAGCGTCCAACAGCGCGGCATTCTGAGCCAGCGCACCATGCATCTTCCAATTTCCGGCAACCAATTTGCGACGCATCATCGTAATCAACCCGCCAAGCATCAAAGCACGCAATCCTACCTGCGAACACCCGAATGGTCAATCTTGCTATGTATCTTGCGCCGGATTCCGGGATGCGGGACCTTGCAATATTTACTGCATATGCTTATGCGCCGATGGCAAAATTCATTGGATTTTCAAATGCCGTCCTGCGATAATAATAATATTATGATTGTGGCTAACGAGCATTACCCTACAGCATTTACATTGAGCACCTCCCGATTAAGTCAGGTTTGACGTAAAGCAGTCTTAAAAGCCCCCGGATTTCAATCTTTTGGCCGCCTCAAAGCGTGGCTATGCTTATACTCAGCTTAGGGGATGTTGCTTGTTGCCTGGATATTATGATTTGGCCAAGCGCCAGCTTTACCGCCTATATATTTAATTAATACGGCACAAAATCAAATTGCAAGAAGGTTTCGACTGTTTCAAAAATCATGAATAAATTTATCCCTCACTTACGCACCTCATGTTTCGCGGCTTCACTACTGACAACCAACGCAGCCTTTGCGTCCGACATTATCGGAGCAGGCGCGACTTTCCCTTACCCGATCTACAGCAAATGGGCCGAGGTCTATAGAGCGAAAACCCACATCAGCCTGAACTACCAATCCATAGGCTCCGGCGGAGGCATCAAACAAGTTCAGGCAAAAGCCGTGGATTTTGGCGCGTCCGACATGCCCCTGAAGCCCGCGGAGCTGGAAAAAAACGGTCTGGTGCAATTCCCCTCTGTAGTGGGTGGCGTAGTTCCGGTGATCAATATCAACGGCATCGAAGCCGGCCAGTTAAAGCTGGATGGCAAAACCCTGGCTGACATCTATCTGGGCAAGATCACCAGATGGAATGATTCGGCCATTGCGGCGCTCAACCCGGACATCAAATTGCCGAACGAGGACATCGCCGTGATATACCGCACCGACAGCTCCGGCACCTCTTTCATTTTCACTCATTATTTATCCAAGGTCAGCCCGGAATGGCAGTCTACCGTCGGCGAAGGCACTTCCGTAATCTGGAAGGTCGGCGTTGGCGGCAGAGGCAACGAAGGGGTCACATCCTATGTACAGCGCATCAAGAACTCCATCGCTTATGTGGAATACAGCTATGCCCTGCAAAACAAGTTGGACTATGTGCAACTGAAAAATCACGATGGCAATTTCATAATCCCAAACAAGGCGAGCTTAGCTGCAGCAGCAGTTGCTGTACATTGGGATCAAACGCCCGGTTTCTATGAAATCCTGACAGATGAGGCAGGCAAAAATAGCTGGCCTCTTGCCAGCGCCACTTTCATCCTGATGCAAAAAACTCAGGATAAACCCGATACCGCCAAGCTGGTGTTGAAATTCTTCGACTGGGCCTATGCCTACGGCGACAAAATGGCGTCAGATTTGAACTACATTCCGATACCCGACAATGCTGTCAAACAAATCCATCAGGCATGGAAAACCCAGATCCGTGATACTTCCGGCAAACCTATCTGGAAGCAATAAACAATCAGGAATTTTGTTGCAGCGGACGACTAAAGGGCGCTTCTAAAAATTCATAGTTCGCTCAAATGCAAGGCGCGGAAAAAATTTCGCTGCGCCGCATATGCATGATATGTAAGCAAGAAATTTTTTACGCAACACAGCATAACCAGCCACTTGGCTGCCGTTATTTGGCAGCTTAGTGAATTGGCTAGTGGTTTCATCAGTTGAGATGAAATCGGGATTTTTAGAAGTGCCCTAAAACGGATCGGCGTAAATGTCACGCATGGAAGCTCCGGCCAGGAAGGTCTGCTGCTTGGCCGCATTGACCATGTCCGGATGACCACATAAGAACACTCGCCAGCCGGAAAGATCGGGATTATCAGCCAGCGCGACATCCAGCACCATCCCCGCAGCATACCCGGCCGGAACGCCAGCCTCACCTTCTGATATGCAGGGAACATAGCTGAAATTGCGATGCGTCCGTGCCAACTTCTGCAATTCTTCGACCAGATAAAATCCGCTCGCGTTATAGCTGCCATGATAAAGGCTGAGCCTGCCTTGATGCCCGTTCAGCAACGCGTCTCGGATGATGCCATACAATGGCGCCAGGCCCGAGCCCGTCGCAATCAGCAGAATATCCTGCCCGGGTTTGTCCGGAACATAAAAGCAATCGCCGGCCGCCTCTGAAATCGCGATGCTGTCACCTACTTTAAGATGCTCGAAAACCCAGCCGCTCACCAAACCTCCAGGCACCCTCCTCACGTTGAGAAAAAGCTCCTCCCCCAGTGCCGGAACGCTGGCTAAAGAATAACAGCGCGCTGTAGCTGTATCCTTGAACAGGTTGATAAATTGCCCGGCTTTATATGCAAAGGATCTGGCTGGTTTGAGCCTGATGCCGAGAATGTCGGCGTTAAGATATTCGATGCGGGTAACCGAGGCTTCCAATTTGCCGCGCACCAGTTCTGGCAGGGCAACCTCGATATCTTCTTGCGGATAACAGGAACAAGCTAAAAAATAATTCTGCACTGCAAGCGTGGGCTGCAAGCCGACTTTGGCTTTCTCGGGAACGTTGCCCTTGAGCGCGCGCATCATACAGGTCTGGCAAACTCCAGAACGGCAGGCAGAGGGAACCGCAACATCGTGGGCAGTCAAACAGTCGAGAATTGAACCCTCCCCGCACTCGTACGACTGCCCGCCGTAAACAACTTTAGGCATCGATATTTAAACCTACTTGAATTTTAAAACCTACTTGCCCAGCACGTCTTTTCTGGTGCTTTCTGCAATCGCAGCGGCTTGAGCAATCAAATGTCCCGGAACTTTCAACTCGGTCAGGGTAGCGCCAAGATGCTCCATCACCGCGTTAAAATGTGTATCGTTAAGACCCTTGGCGACGAGATGCGCGTGGCCTTTCCTCATATCTTCGCCGGTGTAGTTATTCGGCCCGCCAAGAGCCATCGTCAAAAAGGCTTTTTGCTTGGCCGCCTGCTTGCTCATATCAACGCCCGTGAAGAAATGCTTGATGCGATCATCCTTCAACACCTTGCGATAAAAAACGTCCACTGCAGCGTTAACAGCACCTTCACCACCAATTTCGTTATACAGACTCATAATTTATTCTCCAAAAATTATTGATTAATCAAAAGCCACGTAAGGGATATATAGTTTGACGCATGCACGCTTAATATATATCCTAGATACATCTTAAATGCCCGCGCGCGGTCGTGTCAATAAAAAATGTAAAAAATATACATCAATTAACCTACTATAATGGTTAGGCACTTCGTTAACCAGGAAAGATATGAAATGCGTTTAACCCTGTACACCGATTATTCTCTGCGCGTCCTGCTTTATCTGGCCAACAAGGAAGATGAATTGGTCACGATCAGTGAGCTGGCCGATTTCTTCAAGATATCGCGCAACCATCTCGTCAAAGTGGTGCACAACCTGGGGCTGAGCGGCTATATCCTGACGACACGGGGACGCAATGGCGGTCTTAAACTGGCCCGGCCCGCAAAAAACATCCTGATAGGCGAAGTGGTACGCTCCACCGAACCCGATTTCGATTTGCTCGAATGCTTCAATCCTGCCACGGATCAGTGCGTGATCACCCGAACGTGCAGCCTGAAATCCGTAATATTCAACGCGCAGGCCGCATTCCTGGGCGAACTCGACAGATACACGCTAGCCGACATGGCCAAGGCGCCCAAGAAAGTCTTGCCTGCTTTTAAATCTATCCCTATCGTTCAGCACTAAGCGGCTTGCACCGGAATCCGATCGCGTTGCGCGACGATGCGGTTGTGCTCGTCCACGTAGACGAGGAGCGGATGATATTTCTGCAATTCGATTTCGTTGTACATCGCATAGGTGGCGATGATGATGATGTCGCCCGGACTGGCCTTGTGCGCTGCGGCCCCATTCACCGAAATCACGCCCGAGCCCCGCTGAGCGCGGATCGCATAAGTAGTGAAGCGCTCGCCGTTGGTGACGTTATATATATCGATCTGCTGATACTCCCTGATGTCAGCGGCATCCAGCAAATCCTCGTCGATCGCGCACGAGCCTTCGTAATGCAACTCGGAATGCGTGACGTGCACCCGGTGCAACTTGGCTTTAAGCATGATTCTCTGCATAGGACACCTCTTAATCTCAGTGGGCGCGGATTATATATTACCCGGCGGCCCATGTAATCAATCACAAGCAAGCCATCAGCCGGCCAGGCGCACTTCAATGTTATCCAGCAAACGGGTTTTTCCCAGTTTCGCCGCCGCCAGTATCACCAGCTCGCGCCCCATCGTACTGGCCGGCAGCAGATCGGACTGGTTGCGAACCGCCACATAATCCACGGCCCAGCCGCGCGCGGTAAGGGCTTCGACCGCCTGCTGCTGCAATCGTTCAAAGTCACGTTCGCCCTGCAAAATGGCCTGCCGCACCCCTTGCAACGTGCGCGACAGGGATACCGCCTCGCTGCGCTCTGCCTGATTCAAATACTGGTTGCGCGAAGAAAGCGCCAGCCCGTCTGCCGCGCGCACCGTCTCGCCGCCGACGATCTCGACAGGCAGATTGAGCTGCCCCACCATCCGGCGAATGATGTGCAGCTGCTGGTAGTCTTTCTTGCCGAACAGCGCGGTGTGCGGCTGCACGATGTTCAGCAGCTTCAGCACCACGGTCGCCATGCCGCGAAAATGCCCGGGCCGCGACGCGCCATCCAGCTCGTTGGCGATCGGCGGCGGCTCGACGAACACGGTCTGCTGTTCCGGGTACATCTCGTTGACCGAGGGCGCAAACACCACGTCCGCCAAACCTTGCAGCTTGGCGCAATCCGCCTCCAGCGTGCGCGGATAACGATCGAAATCCTCGTTCGGCCCGAATTGCAGCGGATTCACAAAGATACTCGCCACCACGCAGCGGCCGTGTTCGCGCGCGAGGCGAGTCAGGTTGAGATGGCCTTCGTGGAGGTTGCCCATGGTGGGGACGAAGGCGATGGAGCGTTCGCTGCTCAAACGAGCGCGCAGTTCGACAATATTATTAATTAGCTGCAAACCAATACTCTCCCGTTCACGCGTAAACGCTACGCATTTTTAAGTTCAAGAGTCTGGCTACGCAAACCGGGGAGCGTCAGCAATCGTTGGTCGTTAGTCAGAAGGGTCGCATCCAGTGAGAACGCGCTGGCAGCAATCAGCGCATCGGGCAGTTTTAAACGCCGCTCGCGGCGCAAACGGATGGCCGTTTCACGCACGGACGCATCAACTTCAACGCGATGCAGCGTGGCAAGCAATCCGCGCCAGATGTGCTCCTGTTCAGGCTGTATTTCCGGCCAGGAAAGCAGTTCGATTTCGCTGATAACCGAATAAGCGTATGCGCCAACAGGTAGTCTCTCCGCCAGCTTGCCGCCTTGCAGATAAATCAGTGTATTGGTATCGAGCACATATTTCATGGCCATTCCGTATCACGAATGCGCCGCTGATACACCACCCCGTCTTCAGAAAATGTCGCTACACCAATAAATTTAGCCAAGTCGCGTGAAGGATCAATCTCCGGCCAATTAGCGGCAGAGGAAGCCGCGATGGATCTTGCAGCGAGGAATTCGATAAAATCGAGCACCTCAGCCTGGCGGCTTTCATCAAGACGGTGAAGGCGTTCAATAATGCTGGATTCGATAGGATTGTTCATGAGGCTTTCCTTAAACTCAGCAATGCGCGAACTGCGGCACCGGCTTCTTCGGCGGAAATCGTTTCAACCTCACCGCTATCAATTTCCGCAGCACGGCGCAACGCTTCGACGCGCCACGCGTCGGAAATCTCAGCTTCGCTTTGCTCTTCCAGGCTAAGCAACAATTTGTGCGCAAGCTCGGCGCGCTGCTGCGGCGGCAGATGCAAAGCGGTGTCTGCTATGGTGTCGGTGTTCATGATGTTTCCTTGTATCGGCAAGTGCGATAAGCATAGCGCATTGCGGCTATCTATTCCATGTTCACAGAAATTGCCACGATGTACCCGCCCGTTGCAAACATTCACGATGTGACTGCTAACGACACATAGCGGTCACACTAGCAATCGTACCATGCACACGGCATATCTCTCATCGTGAACAAACTCGTTTTTCAAAACTTACGCTATACTGCTCGCACGCTTCAAAGTGCTGCATGGACTTTCGTTTCATGTAGTTAAACGGGAAACAGGTGCGGAAGAATTCTCCTATGCCTGTGCTGCCCCCGCAACGGTAAGCAAGTGCGGCTCTATCAACATGCCACTGTGAGCAATCATGGGAAGGCGATAGAGCAAAACTTGCGAGCCCGGATACCGACTTTGAGCTTATGCGGGAAATGCTGCGGGTGGCGGCATGTGGGTTCGCTTGGTTGAGCTATTTCTGACTTTCCCATCGTTTGCTACTTGGTTGCGTTTCCTTTTTATTTCGCTTCAACGGGGATACTTGAAGCCTAACTCAGGGAAATGTATCGTGAAACTCAAGCAATTTTTTGCTGTGCTATGCACGGCTTCTTTATGTACGTCTGTAACTTCCACCTATGCTGCAACCCCAGTCCCCGAGTCACTAAATGTCAGTGATCTCTCGACAACCTCCGACGGTGAAAAATCTTGGACGCTTCATGCTCAATCAACTTACATTCCAGAATGGAAAAATAATTTCAACTCTCCGTATTCCGGCGCAAAAAGTTTTTTAAACAGTTCTGAGGGGGATATTCCTGTCAGTTACACATTAACCGCCACTGCCTTTTTGGGAGCGCGTCTATGGCAAGGAGGAGAGGTTTATTACAACCCTGAGTTTTTTCAAGGGATACCATTTTCCGACTTGGCTGGTTTGGGCGCTTTTACGAATGGAGAGCAGCAAAAAGGGACCGCCATTCCCGCTATTCACTATGCAGCTCGGGCTTATATTCGCCAAACATTTGGACTGGGCGGTGAGCAAGAGCATGTTCAAGATGGTTTCAATCAAGTCGCGGGAAATTACGATAAACAACGCATCGTGATTAGCTATGGAGCATTCAGTGCGCTGGATTATTTTGATGCCAATGCCTACAGCCACGATCCCCGCACGCAGTTTATGAACTGGTCAATCGCCACGGCGGGGGCATATGACTATGCTGCTAATAGTAGAGGGCTGACATTTGGCCTTGTTGGGGAATATTTCGCAAATGATTGGGTGATTCGAGCAGGCCGCTTGGCTTTGCCGCCATCTCCTAATATTTTGGAACTCGACTACAACCTGAAAGACAACTATGGGCATCAGGTCGAAATTACTCATCAACATTTTCTATGGAGCCAGCCGGGAAAATTACGGGTTCTCGTTTTCCAAAACCATGGATTAATGGCGAACTATACGGATGCGATTAATCAATCCAATCAAGCAAACAATGGCAGCCCGCCAAATATTCTAACGGCACGCTCGGTTACAACAAAAAATGGTTACCTGATTAACTTGGAGCAAGCCCTTGCGGAAGATGTCGGAATTTTTTCACGCTGGAGTAGAAATGACGGCCAAAGTGAGGCGATTTCGTACGACATTGGTCAATCCTTATCGGGCGGCGTATTGGTTAAAGGAACAAGCTGGGGGAGAAAAGAAGACAGCTTTGGAGCGGGATTCGCCATCAACAGGCTGTCTGCTGCGGAAATACAATACCTTCAGCTTGGTGGTGTCACGATGATGATTGGTGACGGACAGCTTCGATACAAGGAAGAGCAAATCCTTGAAGTCTTCTATAGCGCCAAGGTTTATAAAGGTGTCTACATTTCGTCAGACTACCAGCGATACGCCAACCCGGGCTATAACGCCGACCGAGGGCCGGTAAATATTTATAGCCTGAGGGCACATATCGAAATTTAAGTTAAAGTCCTTCGTGTGCCAGCGTCAGCTTTTGGCGCAAAGCTGACCTGCCGCACATCAAACCTTACAATAGCCTACCTGAAATCTGCACTTGGCACGTTGTATTCTGCCCACCCGTTTTTGGTTTTTGCATTTATCCCCTGTGCGCCGCCGAGTAGCGGAGGCTGGTCAGGGGATTTCGGCGAGGACTGTCTGAGCGCGTAGCGCGAGTTCCGCAGCCGCCTGGCCAGTCCGACAACACACTGCGCAGCAGTTTGTTGCGGCGTAGACTAACCTTCAGGTTATGTCGTAGCCAACAACGCAGGGTACCGCGCAGCGGCGACGCACCGGGGCGGTGTACGAGTCAAGGACATAGGCGTTTTCTTTCGCCTCTTTCTTTTGGCCGCACAAAAGAAAGGGGCCAGTTGCCGGTCTGCCACCGGCGGTTTTGATTTTAATTTTGGTTTTGATGTTGGGTATCGCTACGCTCAACCCAACCTACACACATCTCAGCGCGCCAGCCGCTTCGCGGCGATCCTTCGACAGGCTGATGGAACTACTAGCCATTCGACTAGGCTATCAAACGACGATAGCCAAGTCCACCCGCAAGGGGTACGCCGTGGTTGTATGGGGCTGAAGCCCCGACAACACACGCAGGCTGGTTATCAGGACGAACGGAATAGGAAAATCAGAAGCTATGCTCCTGCGCCGGGAAACTCCCCTCCTTCACCTCGCGCACATACTTCGCCACCGCCTCCGCAATACTCCCCGCCCCCTGCATATAGTTCTTCACGAAGCGTGCCTTCTTGCCCGGATATATATCCAGCATGTCGTGCAGCACCAGCACCTGCGCGGAACAGGCAGCACCCGCGCCTATGCCTATCGTCGGAATTGAGAGTGCGGCGGTGATCTCCGCCGCGAGCAATGCAGGCATCGCTTCCAGCAACATCATGCCAGCACCTGCTCGTTCCAGTGCGACCGCGTCTGCCAGTATTTTTTGCGCGGCGGCAGATTCCCTGCCCTGCACGCGATAACCGCCCAGCTGGTGCACCGATTGAGGCGTCAGGCCGATGTGGCCGCACACCGGGATGCCGCGCTCGGTGAGGAAACGCACGGTCTCTATCATCGGCGCGCCGCCTTCCAGTTTGACCATGTGTGCGCCTGCCGCCATCAAGCGCGCGGCATGCGCAAAAGTTTGTTCCGGATTGATCTGCGAGGTGCCGAACGGCATGTCGCTCAGGATGAACGCCTGTTTTGCCCCGCGCGCCACGCAGGCGGTGTGGTACTCCATGTCGGCCAGTGTCACCGGCAACGTGGATTCGTGCCCCTGCAACACCATGCCCAGCGAGTCGCCGACCAGCAGCACATCCACGCCCTGCGCTTCCAGCAGCGTGGCAAAGCTGGCATCGTAACAGGTCAGCACGGCGAACTTCTCGCCCTTGTCGTGCATGGTTTGCAATCTGGTCAAAGTGGTACGCATCCAAGCCCCCTATCCAACTTTCCCCCGCAAGCGGGAGAAAGGGCAATCGTAAAAAACAATTTCAATCCCCGCCCATGCTGAAAAATTCGCGCGGCCCGCGCATCTCGCCGATGCGCTTCAGCAGCAAATTGAAATCCTCGTCGCCATCGGCAAAGTTCAGGTGTTCGCTGTTCACCATCAGCAGCGGCGCCGCGTCGTAATGATAGAAGAAATCGCTGTAGCTTTGAGTCAGGCGCAATAAATAACTTTCACTGATGCCGTTCTCGTAGGGTTGGGCGCGGCGGCGTACGCGCTCCATCAGCGTTTCCGGTGCGGCTTGCAAATAGATCACCAGATCCGGCGCGGGTGCTTGCAATTGCAATGTTCTAAAAATCTGCTGGTACAACACGAACTCTTCCTCGTTCAAGTTCAGACGTGCAAACAGCGGATCTTTCTCGAACAGATAATCCGACACCGTGCTCGTCCGGAACATATCCATCTGCTGCAAGTCGCGCACTTCGTTGCCGCGCTGGAATAAAAAAAACAATTGGGTTGCCAGCGCATAGCGCGCCGGGTCCTGGTAAAACTTGGCAAGAAAGGGATTGTCACCGGGCTTTTCCAGCAGAGTTCCGGCACCCATTTTCTGCGCGATGCGTTGCGCGAGGCTGGTCTTGCCCACGCCTATCGGCCCCTCAACGACCACGTAACGATATTTATCGAACAGCACCGGGCAGTTTCTCCAAAATCTGATCCTGACAAGCTTGCAACGACAGTGTCGCCAGCCCCACTCCGGGTATGCTGATGTCCGGCACTATCTCCAGCAAGGGCCTCAATACGAACGCGCGCAGATGCATCTGCGGATGCGGGATGGTCAGGCCATGCTCGTGCAGCCTGACATCGTCATACAGCAATACATCCAGATCCAGCGTGCGCGGCGCATTGCGAAAAGTGCGCTCGCGGCCATGCTGATGCTCGATGTGCAACAGCGCCTGCAGCAAAGCATGCGGCGTCAGATCCGTCGCAACTTTCGCCGCAGCATTCACGTAGTCCGGCTGGCTGGTGCTATCCGGCTGATCCGGACACCCCAGCGGAGCACTGCGATACAGCGAAGAGCGTTGCAGCAAACGAGTATCGGGCAATCCATCGATATCCGCGAAAGCTCGTTGCAATTGGCTGATCGGGTCTTCCAGATTGCTGCCCAGCCCGATATAGGCGATGTGCGGCATTATGCTACCGGGCATGGCAACTCCACTGATGGCTTATCTGCCATCCCCGTTTCCCCCACCCCAACCCTCTGATGAAACTACTAGCCAATTGACTAGGCGGCAAAGCCGCCAAGTCACTGGTTACCCCGATGGGAGAGGGAGCGAACGATCGCTGCTCGAATTTCACGTTGATGGCTCGCCCGCTGGCACAGCCGACCCATCCGCCATTGACGCATCGGGCTTCTTGCGCGGCTTGCGCCAGCGACGCTTCTTGTCTCCCGCCCCTTCCGGCTGCAACATTTCAGCACGCCGCTCGGCGCTGGCATCCTGAAATTCGTCCCACCACAGCCCTAACTGATCATCCACTTCGCCGCTGGCGCAGCGCAGCAATAAAAAATCAAAGCCGGCACGGAAACGCGGCTGCTCCAGCAGGCGGAACGGGCGCTGCCCGGCACGCTGCTCGAAACGTTGCTGCATCAGCCATATTTCCTTCATCACCGCATCCTGGCGATGCGGGATCGCGAGCTGTTTCTTCTGCCTGGCCAGCACATCGTCCATTGCCTCGTGCATCGCTCCAACGGGTCGTTCTCCGCGTTGCACGCGCAAATTCCACGCCGCCAGCACCTCATGCCACAGCAATGCCGCGAACAGGAATGCGGGCGAGACCGTCTTGTCCTGACTGATGCGCTCGTCGGTATTGCGCAACGCCAGCATGATAAATTTCTCGCCCATCGGCTGTTCCAGGATCACGTCCAGCAACGGCAGCAGGCCGTGATGCAAATTCATCTGGCGCAGGTGCTGGATGCATTCCACCGAATGTCCGGACAACAGCATCTTCAGCACCTCGTCGAGCAGGCGCGCCTGCGGCACGTTGTCGAGCAGGCTCTTCATCTCTGCAATCGGTGCAGCGGTCGCAGCATCCAGCTTGATTCCCAGCTTGGCGGACAGGCGCACCGCGCGCAGCATGCGCACCGGGTCTTCGCGGTAGCGCACCAGCGGGTCACCGATGATGCGCAGCAGGTGATTGCGGGTATCGGCATAACCACCGTGATAATCGTATATCTCCTGGGTGGCCGGATCATAGAACAGCGCATTGGCGGTGAAATCGCGCCGCGCCGCATCCTGCTCCTGATCGCCGAACTCGTTGTCGCGCAGCAGGCGACCATGTTCGTCGGTCTGCGCATCTTCGGCTTCAATCATGCGGCGGAAGGTAGACACCTCCACCACCTCTTCGCCGAACATCACGTGCACCAGCTGGAAGCGCCGCCCGATGATGCGCGAACGGCGGAATAGCCGGCGCACCTCCTCCGGCGTGGCATCGGTTGCGATATCGAAGTCTTTCGGCGTGCGGTCCAGCAACAGATCGCGCACCGCACCGCCCACCACGTAAGCCTGATAGCCTGCCGCCTGCAGCCCCTCGGTGACTTTCAAAGCACCGTAGCTGATATGATCGCTGGACACGCCATGCAGCTCGAACGGGATCACCTGGGCATTGCCGACTGCTTTGGTTTTGACAGACTTGCGGAACACGCGCTTGAGAAATTTTTTAATCATGCAATCTTCGGAAAATTGAACACGACCGGGTCGCGTAAGGAGCGGGGATTATACATCCGCATGAATTTCGCGGCTGCAATGAAAAACGCGCCTTGCGGCGCGTTCTCGCTAAAGCAGGTAACGCCCTTAGCCAGCTTTCAGACAGGCTTAACCCTTCAGGCAGGAGCTCATGAACTTCTTGCGCTCATCACCCTTCAGGTTCTTGGTTTTCGCATCGGCATTGCAGGACTTCATCTTGTCCTGTTGCTTGGCCTTACCGGATGGAGCCTCCGCGCTGGCGGTTGGCTTGGACTCCGCCTTGGCAGGGGCCGCCGACTTCAGCACATAATCCTTCTTCAGGCATTTGCTCATGAACGCCTTGCGCTCGTCGCCCTTCATGCCTTTTGCTTCCACGTTGCAACCCTTCATTTTTTCCTGTTGCGCGCCCGCAAAGGCTGGTGCAGAAACAACAAATGCGAAACCCAGACAAGCCAGTGTAATCAGTTTTTTCATAATATTCTCCTCGGTATAAATTGTGTTGTTTTTCCCAGTGCAGCTGAAGCCTTGCAGCAGAAGCAGCGCGCATTATAACGAAACTGAACAATTCGATCAGCAACAATATAGCGTGTCACCTCAAGCCGCTATTCCTTTAAGCCAGTGGCCATACAATCGTGCCGCCACGCTGTTCAACAGCGGCAGGTTGCCGTTCACTTGCCGCCGTATTTCGCCGACCGTCTGCACAGCCGGACTGGTGCTGCTGGCTGCCACCTCATCGGCCCCCACCGCGCACCAGGTCGAAATCATCTCGGCCGTCATCTCGATGTGGCATTGCAGCGCAAGGTGCTTGCCGATGGCATAGCCCTGATTGATGCAATATGCGCTGGACAGCAGGTGCGTCGCACCCTGCGGCAAGGTAAAGGTTTCGCCGTGCCAGTGAAAAGCCGGGAATTTATGTATGTCGCCAAACCATGCGCGCGCCACGTCATTCTCCGATACCGCCACCTCGCCCCAACCGATCTCCTTGAGCGGATTGCGCGACACGACTCCCCCCAGCGCCTTGGAGATCAGTTGCCCGCCCAGACAATGCCCCAGCAACGGAATGTCCTGGGCTACCGCATCACGGATCAATGTTTCGATCTGCGCAATCCACGGCAGGTCGTCGTTGACGCTCATCGGTCCGCCCATGAACACCAATCCAGCAAATACCGAGGCATCACGCGGCACTGCATCACCCACATCGATGCGGATCAATTGCCAGGGAATCTTATGTTCATCGAGAAATTGGCTGAAGTAGCCCGGGCCTTCGCTGGGTGCATGTCGAAAGATGGCGATGGGTTTCATAAGTTCAGAATTGAGGAGCGAGGATTCGGGATTGAATGCATGACGGAACGAAGGATTTTCTTGATCCTTGATCCTCAATCCTTGGTTTTATCTCGCTCGATCAGCGCGTAGGCTGAGTGGTTGTGTATCGATTCAAAATTTTCCGATTCGACCACATAAGCGTCGATGCGCTCATCGGCATCCAGCACCGCCGCGACGTCGCGCACCATGTCTTCGACAAACTTCGGATTGTCGTAGGCGCGTTCGGTGACAAACTTCTCATCCGGGCGTTTCAGCAAACCGTACAGTTCGCAGGATGCCTGCTCCTCAGCGATGCGCACCACATCCTCTATCCAGACAAAACGGTTGGTGCGCAGCGTCAGCGTGACATGCGAGCGCTGGTTGTGCGCGCCGCGCTCGGAAATCTTTTTCGAGCAGGGACACAGGCTGGTCACCGGCACCAGCACTTTCATCGTGATGCGCGGCTTGCCGTGTACGGTTTCGCCTATCAGCGTCACGTCGTAGTCGAGCAGGCTCTGCACCCCCGACACCGGCGCGGTCTTGTTCACAAAATACGGGAAGCTCATTTCGATGTAGCCGGACTGCGCCTCCAGGCGCGTCACCATTTCGCGCAGGATGCTCTCAAACGATTCCACGGAAATCTCGCGCTCGTGCTGGTTGAGTATCTCGACAAAGCGCGACATGTGCGTGCCCTTGAAGTTGTGCGGCAGGTGCACGTACATGTTGAACGTGGCGATGGTGTGCTGCACGCCCACGCTCTTGTCCTTGACCTTGACCGGATGGCGTATGCCCTTGATGCCGACGCGATCGATTGCCAGATGGCGGGTATCGGCCGAACTTTGCACATCAGCAATAGCGGGAGCATTCATGACAAGCTTTCTTATCGAGTTTCAATTACCCGAAATTATAACCAATTCCGACAGTTTTACTAAGTCTATTTATTTCTGCGTCAATCTGCTTTCAATCGCCGCGAGCAAACCCTTTGCATCCAGACCGCAATCCGCCAGCATCTGCCCATGTTCACCCTGCTCGATAAACTGGTCCGGCAAACCTAACTGCAGCAGCGGGATGGCGATACCGTGCAGTTGCAAACATTCCGCCACCGCACTGCCCGCACCGCCTTGTACGGTGTTCTCCTCCACCGTCACCAGCAGGTCGTGCTCGCGCGCCATGCGCAACACCAATTCGGCATCCAGCGGCTTGACGAAACGCATGTTCGCCACCGTCGCATCGAGTTGCTCCGCAGCCGCCAGCGCGGGGGCCAGCATAGTGCCAAACGCCAGGATCGCCGCGCGCTTGCCTTCGCGGCGCAACTCGCCACGACCTAGCGGCAAGGCCCGCATCTCCTTGCGGACCGCCACACCCGGCCCGGTGCCGCGCGGGTAGCGCACCGCGCTCGGGGTATTCAACTGCATCGCTGTGTACAGCATCTGCCGGCACTCATTCTCGTCGGCAGGGGCCATCACCGTCATATTGGGAATGCAGCGCAAATAGGAAAGATCAAAACTGCCCGCATGGGTCGCGCCGTCCGCGCCGACCAGACCGCCGCGATCGATCGCCAGCACCACCGGCAGATTCTGGATCGCGATGTCGTGGATCAACTGGTCGTAGGCACGCTGCAAGAAGGTCGAATAGATCGCCACCACCGGCTTGTATCCATCGCAAGCCAAGCCTGCCGCGAAGGTCAGCGCATGCTGCTCGGCGATGCACACGTCGAAATAGCGCTTCGGAAAACGTTCGGAAAATTCCGCCATTCCGGAGCCCTCGCACATCGCGGGGGTAATCCCCACCAAACGCTCATCCTGAGCGGCCATATCGCATAGCCATGATCCGAACACCTGGGTGTAAGTCGGCCTGACGGGCTCCCCTTCGACGCCGCTCAGGACAGGTTTTGCAACGATGCCCTGGCTGCGGTCGAACTTGCTCACGCCGTGATACAACAGGCAATCTTCTTCGGCCAGCGCGTAACCCTTGCCCTTCTGCGTGACGATGTGCAGGAACTGCGGCCCCTGCAGTTGGCGTATGTTGCCCAGCGTATCGAGCAACACATCCAAATCATGGCCGTCTATCGGGCCGATGTAATTGAAACCAAACTCCTCGAACAGGGTGCTCGGCGTCACCATGCCCTTGACGTGCTCTTCGGCGCGTTTGGCAAATTCCAGCACCGGTGGCATACCCTTGAGCATCTTCTCGCTGGCACGCCGTGCCGCCGCGTAAAAGCGCCCGGACATCAGTTTGGCCAGATAATTATTCAGCGCACCGACCGGACGCGAGATCGACATATCGTTGTCGTTGAGCACCACCAGCAAATTCGCATCCATCGCCCCGGCATTATTCAGCGCCTCGAAGGCCATGCCGCCGCTCATCGCGCCATCGCCGATGATCGCCACTGCGCGCCGCTCGGAACCATGCAGTTGCGCGGCGATAGCCATGCCCAGCGCAGCCGAGATCGAAGTGCTGGAATGCCCGGTGCCGAAAGTGTCGTAAGGGCTCTCTTCGCGCTTGGGGAATCCGGCGATGCCGCCCGCCATGCGCAAACGGCTCATCGCCTCGCGCCGCCCGGTCAGGATTTTGTGCGCATAAGTCTGATGGCCCACATCCCAGACCAGCCGGTCTTCAGGCGTGTCGTAGATGTAATGCAGCGCGATGGACAATTCGACCGTGCCGAGATTGGAAGACAAATGTCCGCCGGTCTTGCTGACCGACTCGACCAAAAACTCGCGCAACTCGCCCGCCAATTGCGGCAACTGGCCACGGTCCAGCTTGCGCAAATCGCCGGGAGTATTGATAGTGTTTAATAGGGTATACATTCAGAATTTTCGCAACACGATAAAGTCAGCCAGCTCACGCAAGCGTTGTGCGGAATTGCCAAATTCCGCCAGCGTATCCAGTGCTTCCCGATGCAGGCTTTTCGCCATGTCGCGTGCGCCATGAATACCCAGCAGGCTGACATAAGTCGGCTTGTCGTTCTCCGCATCCTTGCCTGCCGTTTTGCCGAGTGTGCTCGAGTCCGCCTCACAGTCCAGCACATCGTCCACGACCTGGAACGCCAGGCCAATCAACTTGCCGAAATGATCCAGCTTGTCCAGTTGTGACGCGGATACCGATCCACAATAGGCACCCAGCAACACCGCCGCGCGTATCAGCGCGCCGGTCTTGTGGATATGCATGAATTCCAGTTCGGGAAGTGTGAGTTTTTTGCCCACGCTGTCCAGGTCTATGGCCTGGCCGCCCGCCATGCCACGCGAACCCGAGGCCACAGCCAGCAGCTTGATCATCTCCAGCTGGCGCCGCGCATCGTCGCTCAAACGGTGTTCGGCGAGCAATTGAAACGCCAGCGTCTGCAGGGCGTCGCCCACCAGCAGCGCGGTCGCCTCGTCGTATTGCACATGGCACGTCGGCTTGCCACGGCGCAACACGTCATCGTCCATGCACGGCATATCGTCGTGCACCAGCGAATAGGCGTGGATCAGCTCGACTGCGGCTGCGGCAATGTTGACTCGCGCGACATCCGCCCCGGCCAGTTCGCCCGTGGCGAAGGCCAACAATGGGCGCACGCGCTTGCCGCCGTCGAGCACGCTGTAGCGCATCGCGTCATGCAAGCGTTGAGGTGCGGCTTCCGGACGCGGCAATATCCCGCGCAGTACTTCTTCAAAATCGGATTGCCGGGCCGAGACCCAGCTCTGAAAGTTAGCAGCCATCTAATTATTCTTCTCAGCCTCGCCGTGTACTGAAAAGTCTTTCAGCACGCCCTCTTCCAGCACGCGCACCTGCTGCTGCGCATCTTCCAGCCTGGAGCGGCAGAACGACAACAACTCCGCGCCACGCTGGTAGGCAGCCAGCGAATCTTCCAGCGACAGCTTGCCCGCTTCCATATCGGCGACGATTTGCTCCAGCTCGGCCACAGCCGATTCGAAGCCAAGCGATTTTTGCGCCCCAGTCTTTTTCAATTGCCCCGGCATAGCAGCCCCTGCTCCAGTAAAGACCGGCATTTTACCTAACCGATACCCGCTGAGCCAATTTTTGTTGCCCCGGCAATTAATTTCGGGGACAATTCGCCTTTAACCTTGCACCATATCCGCTCAGGGCATGTCTGATATCGCCACCCTCAATCAGCTCACTCGGCTTCCGACCCAGCCCCCGCTCGGCTGGTATTTTGATCCCGAAGTATTGAAAACCGAACAGCGCCTGCTGTTCGAGCAAGGCCCCAACTATGTCGGGCATGAGCTGATGGTGCCCAATCTGGGCGATTACCATGTGCTGGACGGCGAAGCCCAGATGCTGGTGCGCAACCCCGATGGCGTGGAACTGCTCAGCAACATCTGCCGCCATCGCCAGGCCACGATGCTGCAGGGGAGGGGCAACGCGCAACACATCGTCTGCCCGCTGCATCACTGGACATACAAGACCAGCGGCGAACTGCTGGGCGCGCCGCGCTTCCCGCAAAATCCCTGCCTGCACCTGAACAAGTCTCCGCTGCAAAACTGGAACGGCCTGCTGTTTGCAGGCAAGCGCGATGTTGCCAGGGACCTCGCCCGTGTCGGCGTGATGCAGGAAATCGACTTCTCCGGTTACATGCTGGACCGCGTGCAGGTAGACGAATACGCCTTCAACTGGAAGACCTTCATTGAGGTTTATCTGGAAGACTACCACGTCGTGCCGTTCCACCCCGGCCTGGGCAATTTCGTGGATTGCGACGACCTCAAATGGGAATTCGGCGAGCAATACAGCGTGCAGACCGTAGGCATCCGCAACGGTCTGCGCAAGGTCGGCAGCGAGGTGTACAACAAATGGCAGGAACAAGTGCTGCGCTATCACGGCGACAAGCTGCCCAAGTACGGTGCGATCTGGCTGACCTACTACCCCAACATCATGGTCGAATGGTATCCCGGTACGCTGGTCGTCAGCACCCTGCTGCCGCGCGGTGTGGAGGCCTGCACCAACATCGTCGAGTTCTATTACCTAGAGGACATTGCGCTGTTCGAACGCGACTATGTGGAAGCCGAGCAACGGGCCTACAACGAAACGGCGCTCGAAGACGATATCATTTGCCTCAAAATGCACCGGGGTCGCAAGTCTCTATACCAGCGCGGCATCGAGGAACAGGGCCCTTACCAGTCGCCCACCGAAGACGGCATGCTGCATTTCCACGAGTATCTGCGCCGCAACCTTGCGTCGCATCTGTAAGAAAGCGCCCAATCCTCCGCTCGTGGTGAGCCTGTCAAACCATGAGCGCAGACCACCACAACATGCCAGGAACCGACTTCGACAAGCCCAGCCCGAACGGACTACAAAAAAATACCGGTTCACTCTGGATGTTGGTCGCTGGATTGTTATTCGGCGCCATGGGCGTGTTCGTCAAACTCGGCGCGCCTTATTTCTCGCATATCGAACTGGTGTTTTACCGTTCATTCTTCGGCCTGCTGCTGGTTTACGCCATCATGAGACAGCGGCGCGTCAGCGTAGTCACGCAACACTGGCGCTCCCACCTGTGGCGCGGCTTGTCCGGAACGGTGGCGCTCGCGCTGTTTTTCTACTGCATCACCGTACTGCCGCTCGCCACCGCCGTCACGCTCAACTACACAGCCCCGCTGTTTCTCACCGTGTTCACCATGTTCGTGTACCGGGATAAATTCCACCTGCCGATGGTCATCGCGATCGTGTTGGGCTTCTGCGGCGTAGTGCTGTTGCTGCACCCGACACTGGCGCGCGACCAGCTGCTGCCCGGCCTGCTGGGTTTGATCTCCGGCTTTCTGGCCGGCATCGCCTATCTCAACGTCAAACAACTCGGCATGCTCGGCGAACCGGCGTCGCGCACCGTGTTCTATTTCAGCCTGACCGCATCGCTAGGCAGCGGCGCATGGATGCTGTTCGACACGATACATATCATCACCGCACAAAGATTTCTGATCCTGCTAGGCCTGGGCAGCACCGCCACGCTCGCGCAAATCGCGATGACCCATGCCCACCGAGTCGGCAACACTCAGGTAGTCAGCAGCCTGGCTTACAGCACCATCGTATTCGCCAGCCTGTTTGGCATGTTGCTATGGGGTGAAGTGCTGCCGCTCAGCAGTTGGCTGGGCATGTCACTCATCATTGCCAGCGGTGTGTTAAGCTTACGCCTGAGCCCCAAGCATTGAGAGGAAAAATAAAATGGTCACCATCGAACAAACCGAAAACCTCGTCAACGTCGCCGTCCTTGGCGAATTCACCATCGTCGATTTCAAAACCTTTGAAGAACAATCTCTGTACAAACTGAAATCGCCCGGCACGGTCAACTTGCTGTTCGATCTGCGCGCAATGATCAGCTATACCATCGATGTCGCGTGGGAGGAAATCAAATTTTTCAGCCGCGAACACAACCACGACTTCAGCAAAATCGCCGTGGTCACCGACGACCAGTGGCTCACCTGGCAAGCCTGGTTATCGCGCCTGTTCGTGGATGCGGATATCCGGGTATTTAAAGATTACGGTGAAGCTAAGGCCTGGGTTCAGGCATAACAGCACCTGATAAAAGGACAGGTCAAGAGAACATGATGCCCAACAAATCACTAATCCGATTCATTCTGGCGATCCTCCTTCTTGCTCTCACAGCCTGCGCATCCACGGTTCGACTGGCTTATGAACCTTCCACTAATGGCAGCACCGGATATTTTGAACGCCAGAAAAGCACCAATAAATGGATGGTCGGTTTTTATTTCAATGTGTACAACCAGCTTCCGCAACAGGCAGCCAATATCATCATGCGCCACGCCGCAGAAAAAGCCGATCAGGAAGGGGCAAAATGGATTCGTATATTGCACTACGACACTGAAAAGCATCGCGGCCCGATAGCCAGCTTGCCTGCTTTGGATGATCTGGAGAGCGGTCGCCTGATACGCGGGATGTATTTCTACGGCAACCAGGATGCGGCCATTACGGACAGTCAGATCCGCCAAGGTGTCAATTATGCGCTGGTCGAGTATTTCGAGTTCGCTCACGAAATAGACTGCCAGGCCCAAAAATGCGGAACGGTAGAGTTCTTTATTGAAGATTGCGGTGGCGGACGCGACAATGGAACGCAGAAAATTGCGTCCATGTGCAACGAGATTCCCGATACAGATATCGAAAACTCTCCGGAAAGCTGCACCGAACACGTGCAATATCTCTCGAAAGAGATTTGCAACACAGTCAAGAATGCTTCCCGTAGCCCGCGTGGCATGATTGAAGAACGCGACCCCCTTGCCACGGGAGCATGGTACAAAACCGCAGACGTCCTGAAGAAATATCTGCAGAGAACCGAACCGCCGGCCTCACGGAAATGATAATGACAGGATAACCTTACCCGTTATGAAATTATCAAATCCCATTTCTTTTCCACCAAAATAAAAACCCGCCTGAAGCGGGTTTTTATTTTCCTGACACAACAGGCCGAATCACTTCAGCTTGGTTTCCTTGTACATGACGTGCTTGCGCGCCTTGGGATCGTATTTTTTCATTTCGATCTTTTCTGGTGTAGTGCGCTTGTTCTTGGTCGTGGTGTAAAAATGACCTGTTCCGGCACTAGATTCGAGTTTGATTTTTTCACGCATTTTCAGGCTCCTTAAATATTGTCGCCACGAGCACGCATATCCGACAGCACGGCATCGATACCATTCTTGTCGATGGTACGCAGTGCTGCATTGGTCAAGCGCAGGCTGACCCAGCGGTTTTCGCTCTCGACCCAGAAGCGACGGCGTTGCAGGTTAGGCAAAAAACGACGCTTGGTTTTATTGTTTGCGTGGGAAATGTTGTTCCCGGTCATCGGGGCTTTCCCCGTTACTTGACAGACACGTGCCATGGTTCTACTCCAACCGATTTCAAAAGAGCGCGGATTCTACCGAAATAATCCAGAACATTCAACCTGAATTTTGACCCCTGAATTTTGACATCTGCTAACCCCAAGATAAAAGTTGCCATGGCTGAATGCCGTCGAGCTGGCGCCGTAACCAAACTGAAACAATTACTACCTATGCTGCCGCGCGCAACCTCTCCCCAGGTTCGATAACCATCACAGGATAAACATGGAAAGTCCATATAAAGGCAAAACAGGGTTGAAACGTGTCTGGAGTGCATTGTTCTACTCGCTGGCTGGCTTACGCGCGGCAATACGCCATGAAGATGCCTTCCGCCAGGAAGTGCTGCTGGCCGGCATCCTCATCCCGATCGCGTTGTTTTTACCTGTCACTACAGTCGGCAAGGCACTGATGATCGCCAGCGTATTGCTGGTGCTCATCGTCGAATTGCTCAACTCTGCAATAGAGGCCGCCGTAGACCACACCTCGCTGGATCATCACCAGCTCGCCAAACGCGCGAAAGACATAGGCAGCGCGGCGGTATTGTTAAGTTTGCTGAATGTCATTTTGTTGTGGCTGCTGATTCTGCTTGGTTAAACGTTGTCACAAAAGCTCCATATTTCATTCATCAAACTTTCTTATTGAGATGGGATAGTGCTGGTCAGAAATATCTAACGTGGTGGCCTGAGCAGCAAAGCATGCGGAAATTCGATTGCGGAAACATCGCCGAGCAAGCTCTTGCGCAATCCACCATCAAATCGGAGGTGCAACATGTCATATAGAGTCTACAACCTGCAACGCATCCAAACCTGGGACGAAACCTGGTGTTTGCGCTTCAACCGCGCGAGCCTCAGCCCTCCGATACGGCAGACTTTTCGCCTGATCAGCCGGCTGGGCGACGGCATTTTCTGGTATGGCCTGATGGCATGGTTGCTGGCAGCCTATCAGGCTGCTGCGCTGTTACCCGTGTTTCATATGATTGCAGCCGGGCTGGTTTGCACCGTCCTGTACAAATGGTTAAAACACAAGACACACAGGCCGCGTCCCTTCAACAAGCACCAGGGTATCTATTGCGGTATCGCGCCGCTGGATCAATTCAGCTTCCCTTCGGGCCATACCTTGCATGCGGTCGCTTTCAGCATCGTTGCATTGGCTTACTATCCGGCCCTCGCCTGGCTATTGCTGCCATTTACTGCATTGGTAGCCATTTCCCGTTTGGTGCTTGGGCTGCACTATCCCAGTGATGTACTGGCCGGAATACTGATAGGAGCAACAATCTCCGGTTTGTCCCTAACATGGTTTTAAACTGCCGCCGACTCACCCAGTGGCCCGCTGGAATTTTTCGTTCACATTTAATCCATAAAAAAATGGTGTCGCATGGCGTCCAACCCTGAAATCAGCTTGCAACACCCCTTTAACTCAGCTGAAACATTGGGCATCTATCCTGCACTAACTTGATACGCTTAGGACATCTAAGGTGAAAACGCTTCAGGACATACTCAAACAACGCGACCTTGTTGCGCTTTTCCAACCTATTATGGATTTCTCCAGCGGGACGCTGCTGGGTTTCGAGGGATTGATACGCGGCCCGGCCGATAACCCGTTGCATGCGCCCAACAACCTGTTCAGCGCAGCCAAACAACAGGGCTTGGCAGTGGAAACGGAAATGCTATGCAGACAGATCGTGCTGAAGTCCTTCGCCGAGCAAAATTTGCCCGGCCAATTATTCCTGAATATTAGCCCGCAAACCTTGACAACCCCTGGCTACAAAGATGGGCAAACACTGACTTATCTCGAAACTCTGGGCTTGGATCCCAAACGTGTCATCATTGAGATCACCGAAAATCAGCCTACTTACGATTTTGAGGAGATGCGCAAGGCGTTACTGCACTATCGCAGTATGGGCTTCCAAATCGCGATGGATGATTTGGGTGAAGGTTTTTCAAGTTTGCGTTTGTGGTCGGAGTTGCGCCCGGAATTTGTAAAAGTGGACATGCATTTCGTGCAGGGCGTCAATGCCGATCCGCTCAAACAACAATTTTTAAGATCGATCCAAAGCATCGCGCTCAGCTCCGGCACACAGGTGATTGCGGAAGGCATAGAGACAGCAGCCGAATTCAGGACAGTACGCGATATGGGAATTGCCTTTGGGCAGGGCTATTTCATTGCCCGCCCCAATCACGTTCCGCCACTATCACCTTCCGTAGAGGCCGGGAGTTTAGTCAACGCGACCCGCCCCATTGAACAACCCTATCACAACACCCGCAGCGTCACCGTGGAAACGATCTTGCGCTATGTCGAGCCGGTGCAACCGAAAACAGAGATTGAGAAAGTATTCATAAAATTTTCCGAAAATAAAAACTTGCGGGCCATACCTGTCGTACACCATGGGCGTCCGTTTGGATTGATCAATCGCTACGAGTTTGTGGATAGCCTGGCCCAGCCTTACCGCCGTGAACTGCTCGGCAAAAAACCTTGCGTAGACATGATGATTGCGGAGCCCTTGCTGGTGGAAAAAACCACTCCTATCCACGAGCTGAGCGGATTTTTGAGTGAGTCCGAAATCCGGCATTTTACCGACGGCTTCATTATTACCGAGCAAGGCCGCTACATAGGGATAGGTACCGGGCAGGACTTGCTGCGCGAAATCACCAAATCCCAGATCGAGACCGCGCGTTATGCCAACCCGCTGACATTACTGCCCGGCAATGTCCCCATCAATGAGCACATCGAGTATCTGCTGCACTCCGGGAAATCATTTGCTGTCTGTTATGCAGACCTCGACAATTTCAAACCATTCAATGATGTATGCGGCTATCGAAAAGGGGATGAGTTAATTCAATTTACCGGCAAACTGCTCGGCAATGCCTGCGATCCGGCCAATGATTTTATCGGTCATATCGGCGGTGACGACTTTATCCTGATCCTGCAAAGCCCGGATTGGGAGCTGCGTTGCGACCGAGTACTCTCTGCTTTTGCGCGCACCTCATCCGCCATGTTCGATAAAAACCATCGCTCAATCGGCGGTTATCTGAGCGAAGACAGGCAAGGACGCATCGTCCATCATCCATTGCCCACTCTCTCGATCGGTGCAATCTGGGTTAACCCGAATTTATTCGCCTCACCTTATGAAGTAGCGGAAGCCGCTTCATCCGCTAAAAAAATGGCCAAAGCAAAACCGGGCAACAGCCTGTTCATTGAACGGCGTTACCTGAAGCCACAAAATATATTTGAAGGACAACACGAAAGTGCAGGAGGTCATTATGGATAAGCGCTCACCAGGTATGCTGATCAGTGTGTTACGCGGGGGGCGCCTTGCCGTTCACCTGCTTTACGGCACATTGCTGGCGGCCGTCTATCCGCATCTGAATCAAACCCGGCAAAGCCGCACCCTGAAAAACTGGAGTCGGCAGCTGCTGGGCATACTCAACATCGGCATCCAAATCGAAGGGCAACAGCCCGCGCGCGGCGAAGGGGGATGTTTGATAGTCGCCAACCATGTCTCATGGCTGGATATTTTTGTGCTGAATGCGATCCACCCATCGCGCTTCATCGCCAAGTCGGAAGTGCGCTCTTGGCCCATCATCGGCTGGCTATGCCGGCGCAGTGGCACTATTTTTATAGAACGCGCCATGCGCCAAGGCGCTTCGGCTATCAACCAGCATGTCAGCCTGCTGCTCAAACAAGGTGCCTCTATAGGACTCTTTCCGGAAGGTACAACCACAGACGGTGCACAGGTTGGGCATTTTCACTCGGCACTGATCCAACCCGCAATTGACGCCGGGATAAGGCTGTGCCCAATTGCACTGCGTTATCAAAACAAGGAAGAGGGGATGGAAGCCGCCGCGGCCTTCACCGGCGACACCACATTGGCGCAGTCCATATGGCAAATTTTGTGCTGCCCGCAGCTCAACGCATTAGTAGTATTCACTCCCCCCCTCCAAACCGCCAACGAAAATCGGCGCGTATTAGCACGTACTGCACAAGCCGCGATTGCCCAGGGACTAGAAAATGTCAGCCTCTCTAGACAGGTTACTGTGCAGCAGGCTATACCCGACTTACCACAACAAATGCTGTCAACGCAGTCGTCCTATTCATTGCTTATCGATCCGCTATCGAGCCAACACTACCATTAGAAAATTCATACTTTATTCACATAACCGTCATCGCTCTGCAACATGAAATTACCAAACTGTATGCATCTTCAACCTATCAAGAGGGGATGCGATGCTGGAACTCAACCGACAAACTCAACCCGCCACTCAGCGGCGCTTAATAACCACTCTCGCACACAGCGATGCGGAAATACTGGAAGCACAGCGCCTGCGCTATAAGGTATTCGCCGAAGAAATGGGCGCCAATCTGCCCAGCGCAAAAGAAGGAATTGACCGCGATGTTTTTGACAAATACTGCTCGCACTTAGTGGTACGGGAGAGTACAGAAAATAAAGTCGTGGGAACTTACCGCATACTCTCACCCGATCAGGCGAAAAAAATAGGCGGCTATTATTCCCAGACCGAATTCGACTTGACCCGGCTTCAGCATCTCAGCGATCAGATGGTGGAAGTCGGACGCTCATGCGTACATTGGGACTACCGCGATGGCGCAACCATCACTCAATTGTGGGGCGGCCTGGCCCAATACATGCAACAACACAAACACGAATACTTGATAGGCTGCGCCAGCATCAGCATGGCAGACGGCGGCCATGTCGCGGCCAGCATCTATCGCCAATTATATCGTCTCTACGCCGCGCCTACAGAGTACAGCGTTTTCCCTCGTTACCCCTTACCGTTACACGCACTGAACCAATACCTCGATGCCCCGATCCCACCCTTGCTTAAAGGCTATTTGCGTCTGGGCGCATACATCTGCGGCGAACCGGCGTGGGATCCAGAATTCAACACCGCCGATTTATTCATCCTGTTGCCGATGTCACGCATGAGCAGCCGCTATGCCAAACACTTTCTCAAAACGTAACTCTCCTGATCTGATAAATAGGAGTGAGACTTAAACACCTTCCGCCGCAATATGCTTACTTCACGGGCCTCTTTAGAGGCCCGTTTTATTATTCGGAGTGATTGTTGAAATTACTCTCGCGATGGACTGCGCGAACTACATTTATTCAATTTCTAATTGCAGGATATTCTGTAATGCGTATATTTGGTAAATTGCTCAAATAACATATGCAAAAACGAAGGAGCCGCATCTTTTAAATCCAAATGTTGATACAAACGGAAATAGTGCCATAAGCAAAAAACACCCCCTATACAAGCTCGAACCTCGCCATGCCAACTTTGCCTGAATTAAATGAACTGGAGCAAATACTCGAGCTTGGCCGTAGCCACTTGGAGGTACGTGTTGCCTGCGAAGTCAGCGCGGGCAACAAACTCTTCCCGGTATACCGCCTGACCCTGGGCAACCCCGATCCCACGCTTCCTGCAATCGGATTTTTTGGTGGCATCCATGGATTGGAACGCATCGGCACGCAAGTATTGCTGTATTTTTTGCGCGGTTTGATCGCACGATTGGAGTGGGACAACACCCTGCATCATTTGCTGCAGGATGTAAGATTGGTATTCATGCCTTTGATTAATCCTGGCGGCATGTGGCAGTCCACGCGCTGCAATCCACAAGGTGTGGACTTGATGCGTAACGCACCAATTGAGGCGACAGGCAAGGTTCCCTTCCTGTTGGGTGGCCACCGGATCAGCCCCCATTTGCCTTGGTATCGCGGCTTGGCAGGGGTGCAAATGGAAAGTGAAAATCAGGCGCTGTGCCTTACCGTACAAGAGGAATTGTTGTCCCGTTCTTTCAGCATTGCCGTGGATTGCCATTCCGGATTCGGTTCGCGTGATCGGATTTGGTTTCCCCATGCGCATAGCGTTAATCCAATCGCACACTTGGCTGACATCTTCACGCTGGAAAAACTATTCCAGAAAATCTACCCCAATAACAAATATCTGTTTGAACCACAAAGCGTGCAATATCGCACCCATGGCGATATATGGGATTACCTTTACCTGCAAGCGCAACAAGACGATAGCAAGACCTTTTTGCCCTTGACGCTGGAAATGGGCTCATGGTTGTGGGTGAAAAAAAATCCCAGGCAGATATTTTCCCGTCAGGGCATATTTAATCCCTCGGTCGAACATCGATTACATAGGGTTCTGCGTGGACATACAGTTTGGCTAGACTTTCTGATGCGCGCCGCCAGTAGCTACGACAATTGGCTGATCAGGGGCGACAGCCGCTCCCAGTTGCAAGAGCGCGCAATAGCCCGTTGGTTTAAACAATGACCACTTGGGTACTTTTGCGTGGCTTAATGCGCGAAACACGCCACTGGGGTGAGTTTCCCCGACTGTTTCAGAATGTCATGGGCGCACAACATATAGTCGCCATGGATTTCCCTGGCAATGGCTGCTTGCATACCCAGACCAGCGCTACCAGCGTAGCAGAGATGGCCAACCATTGTCGCTCGCAACTGCATCAACTGGGCTATGCGCCACCCTACCGGGTACTGGCCTTGTCTTTAGGGGCAATGGTAGCCGTAGCGTGGAGTGAGCTGTATCCAGCCGAACTTGAAAAAATGGTATTAATCAATACCAGCTTGGCACCCTACAGTCCTTTTTACCATAGGCTACGTCCCGCCAATTATCCTGCCTTGATCGGACTGCTCTATGGCTCCGCAGCCCAACGTGAAAAACTGATACTGCGCCTCACCAGCACTCGCAGTCATACTGAAAGCCTGCAAACGATACTGGAACAGTGGATAGCGTATGCCCATGAATATCCCATTATTCGTGCCAATATTCTGCGTCAACTTCAGGCAGCTCTCTATTATCGTGCGGCCCCGACTACGCCATCTACGCCGGTATTATTGCTAGCGGGGCAGCAAGACCAATTGGTAAATGTAAATTGCTCGCTCACGCTGGCGCAACATTGGCATTGCGCTATCAGATTGCATCCGACTGCCGGACATGATTTGACTTTGGACGATGGTATCTGGGTAACTCAGCAAGTCCGCGAGTGGCTTATAGGAAGCGTCCAGCCGTCCCATATTGAACCGAAATACTTGAGAGCATAGTGTCGCCCCGTTGTCAGAACCTCAAGCAGGCAGGCCATAAAGCGCTAAAAACAAAAAAACCGGCCTCGTGCCGGGTTGTTTGTAAGGAGTCTGAGCCTGTCCTGATAACCAGCGACTTGCCCGCATGCGGGCTTATAACCAGCGGCTTGCTGATGTTGTTTATCAGCTTAGCCGAATGGCTAGGAGCTTCATCAGTCGAATGGCTAGTAGTTCCATCAGCAGCGTCGAAGGGATGACCTACTTTGGCTATGGCCGCCCCGTTGGTGCTTAACATTCGCAAGCGAAGTTAGCCAACGCCGCAACAAGCGCCTGCGGCGCGTGTTGTCGTGAACTCAAGTAGATCATCACAATATTCCGAACCAAATAAAAAAGCCCAACACAAGGCTGGGCTTTTTTATTTGTAAGGAGTCTGACGATGACCTACTTTCGCATGGGTAATCCACACTATCATCGGCGCGGAGTCGTTTCACTGTCCTGTTCGGGATGGGAAGGAGTGGGACCAACTCGCTATGGTCG
>JACPYR010000046.1 GCA_016195965.1 Nitrosomonadales bacterium
ACAATATGCTACAGATTTTATCGGTGTCTGTTTTCGAGAAAACCCCGCTATCACAAGCCCTCGCAGGCGGCGGGCAACTTCAAGATCAGACAGATTTTCATAACCAATTAGATTTGTTTGGTTTTTAACCGGACACTACTGTCATCCCATATGAACTCATCGGGTAATACGCCAGTCTTGCCAATATCCGTGGTGTAACCAAATTCATTATAAAAAGCATCCAGGTTTTCTATCTTGTGTATTTCTTCCCCGTCTACCTCTATGCACCTGTGAGTTGCGTTTGTAAAATATTTAAAGTGAGGCATGCCCATGGGCATGGGATTGATCATTTCATGTTGGGTGGGATTCAGCTTCATGGCATTCCCTTTCACATGTGGAAACGGGCTGCATCAGGCGGCAGTAGCGTACTTAATCTTGTCTTCGTGATAGGCGCGCAACCGGCGAATCAGTTCATGGCTTTTTTTGTAATGTCCCAGATAGGTGAATTCGCAAGCGGCAAGTTGTTTCACCATCGTGGTAATGTGATCGCAACAGGACAATAACAAGGTTATCAAATCCGCTTCCGCCCGCAATTCGGCATTGCGAACTCTATCCAGTTCCTTCTCGAACACGAAAAAGAACGCGACTATATGTTTGCATCCATGCAAGTTAGCCATCTCTTTGATGGCCGATGTGGCGCAGGGGATGCCACTGGCTGAGGCCGTATCGGTCGGCTGCAGTTGGAGGCGCTGCAGTATAATTTTCAAGTCC
This sequence comes from Nitrosomonadales bacterium, assembly GCA_016195965.1. GTDB lineage: Bacteria > Pseudomonadota > Gammaproteobacteria > Burkholderiales > Gallionellaceae > Gallionella. The sequence goes on from JACPYR010000046.1 coordinate 751, forward strand.
TGCAAATAGACAAGACTGTCATTGATTAAATCTGGAAATGCGCTACAGCAACTCATGGATTTTCTCCTGTTAATAGCACTGGTGATAAAAAATAAGCGGGTCGAAGTCATCATGCTCAATCATCCTGGCCATTGGTGCGTTGCTTTGGAGATATGCAACGAATGGTTAATTATGGCTGGATAGCCATGGCAATGAAATCGGCGAGTATTCAGAAATGCCTAGTACTTTACTTAGTTTTGCGTATTAGCATGCGCAGATGCAGGACGAACCGCGATGCAGGCTGTGCAAGCGTGTTAAACAGCGGGCAAGACGGTGCGCGGCGCGCCGATGTTTGCGGATGGGGGGAGTATTAAGCGAGGTGGGTGGACTATTTAACTTCACATACGGCGCAATACGCATACGCTATGCTATAGCGCCCTTGTATTAGGCCTTACCGCGTTAAGCTTGCTTGGAAGATTATCAAGAAACATCGATATCTCAGAGGCAAGAGAAATAAAAGACTCACGCCATGCATCAATTGATTTTATGTCGTAGTCTCGATCATGTTTAGCTTTAACATTGAATATACTTGGCTTCAATAAGGCTATTGTTTTGCCTTTTGATGAATGCATTACAAGACCAAAATGAGCTAGGCAGTTTCTTTTTTCTGCTTTCTCACTAATATTCTTTGAGAGTTTTTTCCATTCCTCTAGGTATGGATTGTTATCCAGAACTACATTTGCGACTGCATCAACCATAGCTAATTGTGGCTTAAGAGTAACCGATGTGTAATATATAGCAGATAAAACGGCAGGTGTTTTATGCGGGCCAGCCAAAATATTAAATATCAGAAAAAGATTGTGCTCAACACCTTGCCACGCAAGAAGCGCAGAGGCCAATGCTTTTAGGAAGTCATCAATTTCTTCTTGATTTAGTGTATGTTCTTGCATTGAGGCTTCCCAACTGGATTTGGCTTTATTAACCAGCAATCACGCCGCAATTTCCAAATACTCAACCACACTTGAGGCGACTGGAATCGGCAACCCATCTTCGCGTAGCCCATCGATATGAAACTTGATGGCTTCCAGGATTTCTTTCTCCGCTTCTTTAACGCTGTTTCCGGTGGCAACGCATCCGGGTAAATCCGGGGCATAGGCTGAATAGTTGTTTTCAGCCTTTTCGACGACGATGGCGTAGCGCATGATTTACTCCTTAAGTCCCGCTTGCTTGAAGATGCTGTTCAATGTTCCTGGAGCCAAGTCGTCACTGGGTTTTCCTGCGACCGTAACTCGTCCCGGTTTGTTTAGGTGCTTGAATTGGCGATGACTGCCGCGCGTGGCGACGAGTTGCCAGCCATCTTTGTGCAGCATTGCCAGAATTTCACTCACCTTCATGGCTCTAGCATAGCAAAGTTACGGGATCGTGGGGGCGTATTAAAGGTGCGTGGATCATGCCTGCTTCTTCAGCGACAGCGTCAACTTGAATCTGGCAACGGGTTCGTCGCTCAAGGACGGAACAGTGGCGATGACATCGATCTGCCTTTCGACTCGCTCATTCGAGGCCGCAGCCTGCGCGACCAGTTCGGCAATTTCTTTGCCTTGAGCGCAAATAAAATCCACATCGCCTTCGGCGCGCTTGAGAAACTCTGCCTGAAAGTCCTTGAACACCATAGCGATGCGGGCGGGTTGTTGCCGGATCAGGTACATGGTGAATGCGCCGGGTGCTACGTCCGCGCCTATGCACAGCGCGCCGAAGTACATCGAGCCCAGGTGGTTCCTGGTCCTGCGCCGCAACGGTATTCTGACCACCATGCGTTCGGGCGACAGCTCCGCGACCGAGACGCCGACATAGAACAGCAGCGGAATTTTGGCGAACCCGAACAGGCGCAGGAAGAGAGTCTCCCGTGTCTTTTCGGCAATCAGACCGCTGGGCCAATTCATCGCTGTAACAAGATGGGCCGGCAAGAGGGAAGGCCGGTTTGCGGGATGGCTTTTTTCATGTCGGTCACTCTAAACATTCCCGGAGGTGTGTGCAACGCTTTCGGTTTGACATTACACCCTCTGCGCCATATAGTTTGCGCAGAACGTTCGTTCTTTATGGGTGGTAATCGAGTGAAGCATGAAGTAGCAAAAGGCCGTGGCGCGACGTTGCAGATCGAGGGGCGCTTCGACAGTGTGGCGCGCGAGCGAGTTGACGACGGCTGGGGCACTGCGGACGAAAAGTTGCCGCCATTCAAAACCACGGTAACGGTGGAGCGTGCGAAGAGCGTGATCCAGCGCCATGACTCGCCGGACCTGCCGTTCATGCAATCTCTGAATGCATATCGAGGTTGCGAGCACGGCTGCATCTACTGTTATGCGCGGCCATCGCACGGTTACCTGAATCTTTCGCCCGGGCTGGATTTCGAGACCAGGCTGTTTGCCAAACCGGAGGCGGCGCAGTTGCTGCGCGCGGAACTGGCCAAGCCGGCCTACCAATGTTCACCCATCGCGCTGGGTTCCAATACCGACCCTTACCAGCCGATCGAGCGCGAGTGGCGGATCACGCGGCAGATACTGGAGGTGCTGGCGGAGCACAGGCATCCGGTCTCTATTGTCACCAAGTCTGCACTGGTCGAGCGCGATCTGGATTTGCTCATGCAATTGGCGCAGGACAACCTGGTGCAGGTGTTCATCTCGGTCACCACGCTGGATGCCGAAATCGCCCGCCAGATGGAGCCGCGCGCATCCTCGCCACGCCGCAGGTTGCAGGCGATGTGGAGGCTGAACGAAGCCGGTGTGCCGTGCGGGGTGATGGTCGCGCCGGTGATTCCGTTTCTGACCGATGCGGAGTTGGAGAGCGTGCTGCAGGCTGCGCATCAACATGGCGCACGCAGCGCGGGGTATGCGTTGTTGCGCCTGCCTTACGAATTGAAAGACTTGTTCAAGGATTGGCTGGTCACGCATTACCCGCTGAAGGCCGCGCACGTGATGAGCCGTTTGCGCGGGATGCGCGGCGGGCGAGAGAACGATCCTGAATTCGGATCGCGCTTTCGCGGCGAGGGCCTGTTTGCCGATTTGCTGGAACAGCGCTTTGCGAAAGCCTGCGAACGTATCGGCTTTAACCTTGAGGGCACGCACCTCGCTACGGGACTGTTCAAGCCGCCCTCGCGCAACGGGCAGATGGATTTGTTTTGAGCGGTTATCGATCGCCCGGTCTGCGCGGCCAGAACAGCAGGTATGCCGGTTTCGTTGGGCACCAATCGGTATTTGGACATGAATCCGTTGACCAAACATGCGGAATCGGTAAACTGCAAACTTCGTCCCTCCGTAATGTAACTACATGTTCGAACATCAGGATGTTTTACATGCCTTGAATGGCAAATTACCGTTGCCGGAAAAGGTTGAACTCATCCATGATTTGTTGAAAACGCGCTTTGATTTCATCAGCCGGATTTCGGTGGCTGTTTACGATGCCAAAACAGATTTGTTAAAAACACTTTTTCAAAGCGCCGGCAATGAAAAATCGATGGCTTTATACTCCGCCAGGCTGGCTGATTCCGCATCGCTGCTGGAAATTCTCAAGGTGGGCCGCCCCCGCGTGGTCAACGATCTGGAAATATTCGGCAGCGTTACGGCGGAGCATACCCGCCGCATCGCCGCACAACAGTACAAATCCAGCTACACGATGCCGATGTATCTGAATGGGGATTTTTTCGGTTTTGTGTTCTTTAATGCACAACAGAAGAATGTTTTCGATGAGACGGTATTGCACTACCTGGACATGGTCGGGCATCTGCTGTCATTGCTGGTGATCCATGATTTGTCTATAACGCGCAGTTTATTGGCAATCGTCAGGACTGCCGCGAATATGGCTCAGCATCGCGATTATGAAACGGGAGCGCATCTGGACCGGATGTCCAACTACGCCCGCTTGATCGCGAATGAGGTAGCAAAAAAATATCGGTTCGATGATGAAATCGTGGAGCGTATCTTCCAGTTTTCGCCGCTGCATGACATAGGCAAGATCGGCATATCCGATGGCATCCTGCTCAAACCCGGGAAACTTACCGGGCCGGAATTCGACATCATGAAAACCCATGCCGCGAAAGGTGGCGAGATCATAGACATGATGCTGGGCAATCTCGGCATGGGAGAGTTTCCCCATGCGGAAATGCTGCGCAATATCGCCCTCTACCATCATGAGGCGATCAACGGCAGCGGCTATAACGGGCTGACCGACGAGGAAATCCCCGTGGAAGCCAAAATTGTTGCGGTCGCCGATGTATTCGATGCGCTGACCAGTTCACGCCCCTACAAAAAAGCCTGGAGCAATGACGAGGCCTTTGCATTTTTGCAGTCGATGGCGGGAAGCAAATTCGATATCGACTGCGTGGCCGCCCTGGTAAATTGCCGCGATAAGGTGGAAGCCATACAAAAACGATTCCAGGAGAATCACCTCGGCTAGCTCAGGGCGCCGTCGCTATCGGCCCGAAAGCTGCTGCCACTCGGCGAGCTTCGCGCGCATGCGCTTATAGTGTGAGCCGCGCCAGTACACGCGCCCGCACGCAGGGCAGAGCGCGAGCGGTTCGTCGGGTTTGCGCGCATCCGGCGGCACATGCGCCATTGCCGCTGCGTCTGCGGCAATCAACAGCGTATTGTCTATCAGGCAGCGGGTGAAAGCGTGTATGAGCCAATCCAGTCGGTAATGCGCTCCGACCAAGTCCGCAAGCCGGTCGAGCGGGGCGTGCGGCAGGATCAGTGAGATGCCGTTCGCGGCCTTGTGCTCGCGGATCAACATGTCCTGCGTCAGGAAATATTTTCCATCGGTGCGGCATTGCCGCAGCAGCTCGGCATCGAGCGCGCCGTTGTTGGTTGACAGCGTGTCATAGCCTGCGGCGCGCAGATAGCGGCATAATCTGCCGAGCATCTCGTCGCACATAAATCGGGGCATGGTTTCCATGTGCGCATGTTATACCCGATAACGCATTGACCAAATATACGAAAGCGGTAAACTGGAACACCCTGCTTAGTCCACAGTGACGCTATGCTCGATCATCAGGATGTCTTATCTGCGTTGAATGGCAAATTGCCGTTGCCGGCAAAACTCGAGTATCTGCATGCATTCCTGAAGTTGCGCTACGGTTTCATCGACCGGATCGCGATCGCGCTCTATGACGCCAAGACCGATCTGTTGAAGACGTTCGTGCAGCACAGCACAGGGGAGAACCGCCTCGTCATCTATTCGGCCAAGCTGTCCGGTTCGATATCGTTGCAGGAAATCGTGAAGACCGGGCGTCCGCGTGTGGTCAACGATCTAGACATCTACGCCCATGTCGAGGCAGAGCATGCGCGCCAGATTGCGGCAATGAAATATGAATCCAGTTATACCTTGCCGATATTTATGAATGGAGAATTCGTCGGCTTCCTGTTTTTCAATTCCCGCCGCAAGAACGTATTCGAAGAGCGGGTGTTGCATTACCTGGATATGCTGGGCCACCTGGTGGCGTTGCTGGTGATACATGAAATGGCGCTGAACCGCAGCTTGTATGCGATCGTCAAGACGGCGGCGAATATCACCTTGCATCGCGACGTCGAAACCGGTGCGCACCTGGACCGGATGTCCAACTATGCGCGCCTGATCGCCAAGGAGGTGGCCGGGAAATTCCAGCTTAACGACGAACTGGTGGAGCATATTTTTCTGTTTGCACCGCTGCACGACATCGGCAAGATCGGCATCCCCGACAGCATCTTGCTCAAGCCGGAAAAATTGACCGGGGAGGAATTCGCCATCATGCAAACCCATGCCGCGAAAGGTGGCGAGATCATCAATATGATGCTGAGCAATCTTGGGGAGGCCGATTATCCTCACGCGGCGGTTTTGCGCAACATTGCGCTGTACCATCACGAGGCGCTCGACGGCAGCGGTTATTACGGGCTGAAGGATAAGGACATCCCGTTCGAGGCCAAGATCGTCTCGGTCGCCGATGTGTTCGATGCGTTGACCAGCGCCCGCTCCTACAAGCAAGCCTGGAGCAACGACGCAGCCTTTGCGTTTTTGCAGTCTATGGCGGGAATCAGGTTCGACGCTGATTGCGTGGCGGCCTTGGCGCGTTGCCGCGCTCAGGTAGAGGAGATACAGCAAAGGTTTGGCGAGAACCGCCTCGGTTAGCCGGTCTGCGCCACAGGCGGGTGCCGCCAGCCTTCGCCCTTGATATTCCGATAAGCTCAATCAACTATTGTTTCCTGCGGACTAATTGGCTAGAATCCAAGGTCCCAATCTACACCCCTATCCAATTTACACCACTAGGAGAATAACAATGGAACATACCTTACCCGCTCTGCCTTATGCGATGGATGCGCTGCAGCCGCACATGTCCAAGGAGACCTTCGAATACCACTATGCCAAGCACCACCAGGCTTACGTGACCAACCTCAACAACCTGATCAAGGGCACCGAGTACGAGAGCCTGGGTCTGGAAGCGATCATCAAGAAAGCGCCCGCTGGCGGCATCTACAACAACTCGGCGCAGGTGTGGAACCACACCTTCTTCTGGAGCTGCATGAAGCCTAACGGCGGCGGTGCCCCGAGCGGTGCGCTGGCAGACGCAATCAACAAGAAGTGGGGCAGCCTGGATGAATTCAAGAAAGCGTTCCAGACCTCAGCCGTGGGCAACTTCGGTTCCGGCTGGACCTGGCTGGTGAAGAAGGCCGATGGCAGCGTGGATATCGTCAACATGGGCGCAGCCGGAACGCCGCTGACCACGGGCGACAAGGCGTTGCTGTGCGTGGACGTGTGGGAGCACGCCTATTACATCGACTACCGCAACCTGCGCGCAAAGTTCGTCGAGACTTTCCTTAACAATCTGGTGAACTGGGATTTCGCGGCGAAAAATTTCGCTTAGGCCCATACCGCGTCATAGCAGCTCGAACATGAAATCACGGGGGAGACCCCGTGATTTTTTTTACGGGCTGGTTGACCTGCCGCTCAGGTCGGATACACTGCATCCCGTATCCATTGAGAAAGATTTGCCATGGCCATGTTTGAACATCAAGATGTCTTTGCTGCAATCAACGACAAATCGCCATTGCCCGAGAAAATCAAGGTTGTTCATGGCCTGCTGAAAGCAAGGTTTGGTTTTATCGACCGGGTGTCGGTGGCGATCTACGAGGCCAAAACCGATCTGCTGAAAACCTATGTGCAAAGCAGCGACGGCGAAAATCCGCTGTCTTTATATTCCGCGAAGCTCTCCGATTCACAGTCGATGCAGGAAATTCTCAGGTTGGGGCGACCACGCGTGGTGAACGATCTCGATATCTTCAGTAACGCCGGGGCGGAGCATGTGCAGCGCATTGCCGCGCAACAGTATCAATCCAGTTACACCATGCCGATGTTTATGAACGGGGACTTTTTCGGTTTCCTGTTTTTTAATTCGCGCCGCAAGCATGTTTTCGATGAGGTGGTGCTGCCATATATCGACATGGTGGGGCACTTGCTGTCCCTGTTGGTGATCCATAATTTATCGACGACGCGCAGCCTCAGGGCTATCGTCAAGACAGCCACCAATCTGACCGAGCATCGCGATATTGAGACCGGGGCGCATCTTGACCGGATGTCCAACTATGCGCATTTAATCGCGCAGGAAATCGCAAAAAAATATCAGCTGAACGATGAGCTCGTGGAGCATATCTTCCTGTTTTCACCGTTGCACGATATCGGCAAGATTGGCATATCCGACGGCATCCTGCTCAAACCCGGCAAGCTGACCGAATCCGAATTCGATACGATGAAAACCCATGCATCCAAGGGGGGGGAGATCGTGGATCTGATGTTGAAGAACCTGGGACTGGATGAATTTCCTCATGCGGAAATATTGCGCAACATCGCGCTCCATCATCACGAGGCTCTCAACGGCAGCGGCTATAACGGGTTGAAGGACGAAGATATCCCCATCGAAGCCAAGATCGTGGCGGTCGCCGACGTATTCGATGCGTTGACCAGCGTTCGCCCCTATAAGCAAGCCTGGAGCAACGACCAGGCATTTGCATTCTTGCAATCCATGACTGGCACACGTTTCGACAGCGATTGCGTAAGCGCATTGATAGCACGCCGCAGCCAGGTAGAGGAAATTCAGCAACGGTTCGCGGACGAGGGAGATGCCGGTGGATGATTCCGATTTAAAGGCGGGGTCGGGCAGCTTCAGTGAACGCCGCTCCCAGCACAACTTGCGCCTGATTTTTGACTCGGCCTGCCAAATCACCGCACCATTCTTCGATGTGAAGCAGAGTTGGGGCGGTGCTTCGCTGAGCATGTATGCGCGCCAGACCTTGCGCGAGGCCTATCCGGAATTAAGCCAGCAGGAAATCGCCATTCTGTTTTCCGGGGTGGCGCGATTCCATAGGGGAACCTCGAAGATCAATTGACCATATTCAAGTGCCGGTCATGGTCAACGACCGGGTCCGGGATGAATCTTGTGAACCGTGTTTTTCCCGGCTAATCCCTGAGATGAAGTGAACTCGTGGGAGCGGCTTCAGCCGCGATTGCCAGGCTGCTTCCTGTGTGAGTTGTCGCGGCTGAAGCCGCTCCCACAATGACCATGCGGTAGTTGGATAAGATTTAATTTCTCAAATGAATTATTTGTGTTTGTGCAACAATTCGCACTTGATGAATAAATCCGGCCAGTTTTTACGATGAATCCCACCCTTGTTTTCGACATCGAAACCGTACCCGATGTCGCAGGATTGCGCACTTTGCACGAGCTGGACATGCGCGTCAGCGACGCGGAAGTGGCGGAGATGGCCTTTCAACTGCGCCGCCAGAAGACCGGCAGCGATTTTCTGCCGCATCATCTGCAGCGCGTGGTGGCGATTTCCTGCGCGCTGCGCGAGGGCGATAACTTCAAGGTCTGGTCGCTGGGCGGGCTGGATGAGGACGAGGGTTCCATCATCCAGCGTTTCTTCGACGGCATCGACAAATACACCCCGCAACTGGTGTCGTGGAATGGCGGAGGCTTTGACCTGCCGGTGCTGCATTATCGCGGCATGATACACGGCGTGCAGTGCGCGCGTTACTGGGATCAGGGTGAGGATGACAAGGATTTCAAATGGAACAATTACATCAGCCGTTATCATTCGCGTCATCTCGACCTGATGGATTTGCTGGCGATGTACACCGGTCGCGCCAATGCGCCGCTGGATGAACTCGCCAAGCTGATCGGTTTCCCCGGCAAGCTGGGCATGGACGGCAGCAAGGTGTGGGAGGCCTATCAGCAGGGCCGGCTGGAACAGATACGCAACTATTGCGAGACCGATGTGGCCAACACCTATCTGGTGTTCGCGCGCTTCCAGATGATGCGCGGCGTGCTTACCCGCGAGCGTTTCAAGAAGGAGTGCGCCCTGGTGCGCGGCGAACTGGCCAAGCTAGCCCAGCCGCACTGGCAGGAATTTCTGGCCGCCTGGCCCGAGCATAACAACTGATCGTGTTAAAGCATCGTGAGATATGGTTGGGCGGAGGCTGGCTGCTGATGGGCTCGATCGTGTATTTGTCGCTCATCCCGCACCCGCCGGAGCCGTTATCTTTTTCCAATGCGGACAAGCTTGAGCATGGCGTTGCCTATGGCTCAATGGCGCTGTGGTTCTGCCAGATTTATGTTGCGACGCGCTCGCGCATGATGGCGCTGGCGGCGTTAATCGGGCTGGGTGTGGGGTTGGAGTTCGTGCAGGGTTGGACGGGATACCGCCATTTCGATGTTGGGGATATGGTGGCGAACAGTATCGGCGTATTGTTCGGATTTTTATTGGCGCGCACCCGGTTGGGGCGATTGTTTGTGTTGATTGAGACCGCATTGCGGTAGGTTATATGGTTGCTGAAAATAGAGTTGTAATCGAGTCGTTAGATCAGGAAGGGCGCGGCATAGCGCGCAGCGAAGGCAAGGTGATTTTCATCGAAGGCGCGCTGACCGGCGAGGTGGTCGGCTACAGCTCGTACCGCAAGAAGCCCTCGTTCGAGCTGGCGCAAGCCACCCACATATACAAATTCTCTCCGCTGCGCGTGCAGCCGAAATGCAGGCATTTCGGCATGTGCGGCGGCTGCTCGATGCAGCACCTGGACGCCAGGGCGCAGGTCGCGGTCAAGCAGCGCATTCTCGAAGACAGCCTGCAGCACATCGGCAAGGTCAAGGCAGAAACCATCTTGCGCCCGATCTACGGCCAGACCTGGGGCTACCGCGAGCGCGCTCGGCTGTCGGTCAAGCATGTGATCAAAAAAGGCAAGACGCTGGTGGGCTTTCACGAAAAGCGCAGCAGCTACGTCGCCGACATGCAGAGCTGCGAAATCCTCGCGCCCAAGATTGCCCGGCTGTTGCCGCTGCTGGCAGAAATGATCGGTACCTTGTCGATACGCGACCGCTTGCCGCAGATCGAAGTGGCGGTCGGCGAACGGGTCGATGCGCTGGTGCTGCGCGTGCTTGATCCGCCGTCAGAAACTGACGGGGTGGCGTTGCGCGCCTTTGCCGATCTGCATAACATCCAATTCTGGCTGCAATCGAAAGGGCCGGATACCATAGTCCCGTTTCATCCGCTGGATGCGCCTGCGCTTTCTTACAGCCTGCCGGAATTCGGCATCGTGATGCCGTTCGCGCCTACCGAATTCACCCAGGTGAACAGCGCGATCAATCGCGTGATGATCAGCCGGGCGATGCGCCTGCTGTATCCTCAGCCAGGCGAACGCATCGCCGATTTCTTCTGCGGCCTGGGCAATTTCACGCTGCCGATCGCCCGCAGCGGCGCGCAGGTGCTGGGCATCGAGGGTAGTGCCGCGCTGGTAAAGCGTGCCGCGCAGAATGCCGCGTACAACGGCCTGTCGGGCAACACGGAATTCAAGGCGATGAATCTGTTCGAAATGACCCCGGAAGGTTTTGCGGCGCTGGGACGCTTCGACAAGCTGTTGATCGACCCGCCGCGCGATGGTGCGATCGAGCTGGTTAAGTCTTTGGGCGGCGCAAACGCGCCTCGCCGCATCGTGTATGTCTCCTGCAATCCCGCCACGCTGGCGCGCGATGCGCAGGTGCTGGTGCAGATCCACGGCTACACGCTGGAGGCGGCGGGGGTGATGAACATGTTCCCGCATACCTCGCATGTGGAATCGATAGCGGTGTTTGTGAAAGAGTAGCCTGATGAAACGCTACGCGGATATGGTTGCCGACGCACTTACCCGCGTTAAGGAAATCATGCCGTGGGACTTAAGCAAGCGCCTGGCGGCAGGTGAGCCGCCCATCCTGCTCGATGTGCGCGAACCGGCAGAATTTGTGATGCTGCACATCCCCGGATCGATCAACGTGCCGCGCGGGGTGCTGGAACAATCCTGCGAATGGGATTTCGACGAGACCGTGCCGCTGCTGGCCGCCGGGCGAACTCGGGAAATCGTGGTGATCTGCCGTTCCGGTTATCGTTCCGCGCTCGCCGCAGACGCGATGCGGCAGATGGGTTTTGAGCACGCGGTGTCGCTCAAGACCGGAGTGCGCGGCTGGAACGACTTCGAGCAGCCGCTGGGGGATGGGGCCGGACAGTTGATCGATGCCGATACGGCGGATGCATTGCTTGCAACGCGTTTGCGGGCGGAACAACGCAAGCCGAAAATACCCTGCTAATCCCCGTGCAGCGAGGTTACAATCGTCGGCGGCGGATCGATACGCTAAGGAACGGTGAATGAAAGCAATCAAGAATTCTGCACTCGGGCTGTTCGGCATCATCGGTGTCGCGGTATCGATGTTCGGCATTAAGGTGCCGTTTGCCGAATCGTTCGCCAAGGAGCATTGGCGCTCCGGGCTGGCCGCATTGCTGCTGATCATCCTGATGATACCGGCGGGGGTCGGCCTGTTTCTCTATTGGGTCGACGCGAACCGCTTCAAGGCCGAGATCATCCAGTTTGTGAAGGTGCAGACCCAGCGCGACCTGGTGTTGCAGGGCGACCTCAAGGTGACTTTCTTTCCCAAGCTCGGCCTGGATTCCGGGAAGATGTCGCTGAGCCAGCGCAACAGCGCCAAGGAATTCGCCTCGATCAACAATGCGCGGCTTTATCTGGCCTGGCTGCCGTTGTTGAAAAAACAATTGGTGCTGGAACGGGTGGAGTTCGATGGCGTGCATGCCAACGTGGTACGCTATAAAGATGGCACGACCAATTTTGACGACCTGCTGATCCGCAATCAAACCCTGTCGCCGGTGACGCTGGATATCGACGGTGTGCGCATCACCAACTCCTCCCTCAATTGGCAGGACGAGGTCAAGTGGAAGCGTGTCGCGTTGCAGGATATACAGGTCGAAACCGGACGGCTCGCCGATACGGTGCCCAGCCAGATGTCGGCAAACTTCCATCTCAATGCAGAAATAATACACGGCGACGCCAATGTCGAATTGAAAAGCCGCTTGTTTTACGACCGCAAGGCGGGACGCTACGAATTCGCCGACATCGACGGAAAGCTGGAAGGCACAGTGGCCGGATTCAGCAATCTTGCGCTCAACTTCAAGGGAACGCTGGACAGCCAGCCTAGCCCTGCCGGGCAGGGATCGTTGCTTGCCGAGAACGTGGCCGTGTCCGGAACGGGTAATTACGGGCAGCGCGGCATCGACGTCAGGCTGGGGGCAGCCAAGCTGCAATTCACCGATGGGAATGTGGGCGGCAGCCAGCTCGCGCTGTCCACAGCTTGGTCGCAATTCGATGAGAAGTGGACGGCGACGATGCAGATGCCGACGTTCGAGTTTGCCAACAACATCTTCAATGCGGCGGATATGGGCGCCGATTTCAGTTTTACCGCAGAGGGGCGCGCGCTGCAGGGAAAATTATCAGGCCCGGTCAATATCGATTGGGCGACCGCGCCCAAGTTGCGGCTCGCTGCGCTGGCGCTGGAAGTTTCCGCCAAACATCCGGTGTTGTCCGGGGAGCTGGCGGCAAAAGCAACCGGCAGCCTGCAGGCGGATTTTGCCGAGCGAAATGCCAGCCTCGATTTCAACGCGAAAATTGACGACAGCGAAATCGCGGGCGCGCTGGCGTTGAATGATTTCAGTCACCCCGCCTATACGTTCGATCTCAATGCCAATCGCCTTGATCTGGATCGTTATATAGCGGCGGACTGGATCAAGCGCTATCAAAACGATGCAACGCAGCTCGATTTCAGCGGCATCAAGAATCTGGCCCTGAGCGGCCATCTGCGTGCGGGCGAGTTCAAGGTGTCCAGGCTGAAGGCGACCAGGCTGGCGGCGGATATCCGGGTAGAGCAGGCCGTGCTTGCCATCGCACCGCTGACCGCGAGGTTGTATGGCGGAGCGTTGACCGCCAGCATCAACGTGGCCGCGCAGGGTGTGCCGCAAATTTCGTTCAAGCAGAATCTGCGCGGCGTTCACGCGCATGAGCTGCTCGCCGATACGGCGGGCGCGGGCAGGCTTGCGGGCAGGGGCGATATGGCCATGGAGATCGGCGCGGAAGGCGGTACTGTCGGTGCGTTGCGCAAGTCGCTAAACGGCGACATCTCGCTTGTTCTGGCCGGCGGTGCGCTATCGGGTATAGATATGCGCGCCGCGCTGCTCGAAGGCAAGGATCATTTGGGCGTCGGGGGCGAGCCCCGTGTCCACGAAGCCAGGTTCAGCGAAAGAACCGATTTTGCCGAACTCAAGGCCGCGCTCAACATCAAGGATGGCATCAGCCACGGCAACAGTTTCGACCTCAGGTCGCCGCTGTTCCGCGTTGCGGGCGAGGGCGACCTGGCGCTGGATACAGGCCGCCTGAATTATCGGCTCGCGGCCACGGTGGCTGCCGCGCTCAAGCGCCGCAGTGCCGGTGATCTGGCGGAGTTGAAAGGAGTCAGCGTCCCGGTCAGCGTCAGCGGCACTTATGCTTCTCCCGTTATAGCCCTGAGTTTTGCGGGCGCCAGCGGGGATGTCGTGAACAAAAGAATCGCGGCCCAGGCTGAGGCTGCGCAAGCGGCCGCTAAAGCGGCGGAACAGGCGGTTGCCCAAGCAAAGCATGGCGCCTCGACCAAGAAACCGGCGATCAAGGCAAACAAGAAATAAACCTAAAAAACTTGTCCGCAGATTAAACAACTGGCTATCCAGATTACTTGGCGAACCTGCGGGGTGATAGAAAAGCTGTTTGCAACCATGTGATAATCTGCGTAAATCTGTGTAATCTGCGGATGGAACCGCTGTTTTAAGGATAAAGGGGAGGGCAGCATGAAGGCGGGAGATTCAGTTTTTGTTCTGTTGGTGGCGGGTGCGATGGTAATGTTTTCGGGCAATGCGTATGCCAAAATCAGCATGCCCGAAAGGGAGCATGTTCAGGCGATAGTCTGGGTCGGCGAATTCCTGACGTTTTTCTGCGCCGTGGCAATCGCCATATTCGTGTGGCGGCTCAGCAAGAGGGATGGCAGAAACAAAAAATCCAAGCGGGACGATGGCCAATAGGGCATGCAAATAAAAAGGCGACCATCAGGTCGCCTTTTTGTTGGATGCGATGAACCTCGTCCCGTTCGCCGCTGAATGCCATCAGCAGGCTGAGCAGATTGATGAACAGGTTGTAGATGTTCATGTACAGGCCCAGCGTTGCCATCACGTAGTTGGTTTCGCCGCCATGCACGATGTTGCTGACATCAAACAGGATGTAGGCCGAGAAGATCAGCACCGCGATTGCGGAGATCGTCAGCGACAGCGCGGGAATCTGGAAGAAGATGTTGGCCAGCGAGGCGATCACCAGCAGGATCAGGCCTATGAACAGGAACTTGCCCATGAAGCTGAAATCCTTCTTGGTCACGGTGGCGATGGTAGCCAGACTGCCGAAGATGATGCCGGTGCCGCCTGCGGCCATGCCCACCAGTTGCGCGCCGTTCTTCAGGTGCAGCGCCACTTGCAGGATAGGGCCGAGCAATACGCCCGCGACGAAGGTGAAACCCAGCAATGCGACCACGCCCCATACGCTGTTGCGCAGTGCGGTGACGGCGAACATCAGGCCCATCATCGCGCCGAACATCAGCAGCGAGGATACGATAGGGTGTTGCGCCATGAACGAGAAATTGATCGACATTCCGACAAACGCGCCGATCACCGTCGGGATCATGGTGAGCGCCAGCATCATGTAGGTGTTGCGCAATACCTTGTTCTGCTCGATTGCCACCGTACCGATGGGGTTTGTTGCGGTTTGGTACTCCATTGTGTTGCCTCCTAAGTTGATAATGGATTCAAAAGCTGGCGTAAGACTAGCGGAATGCGCTTAAAGTTTCAATCTGGTCTATTGTAGGGGATTAAATGACGGGCAAATGTGCCCATTCTTTTCTGGGCGTGGTCCAACGCGGAACGCCAATCACATGCGCTCGAGCAATTCATCGAACTTGTCGATCGGCATCGGCTTGCCGAACAGATAGCCCTGGAAGTTGGTGCAGGCCGTGCCCAGCAGGATATCACGCTGCTCTACCGTCTCCACTCCCTCGGCGATCACGTCCAGGTCCAGGCTGTGCGCCATCGCGATGATGGTGCGCACGATCGCCTTGTCGCTGCTGTCGGTCGTCAGATCGCGCACGAACGACTGGTCGACCTTGAGCTGGTCCAGCGGCAAGCGTTTGAGATATTGCAAAGACGAGTAGCCGGTGCCGAAGTCGTCCAGTGAAATCCGCACGCCGATGGCTTTCAGTGCGGTCATGGTCGCGATCACGTTTTCGACGTTGTCCAGCAACATGCCTTCGGTCAGTTCCAGCTTGAGCAGCCTCGGGTCGATGTCATGGTGCTGCACGGCGGCCTGCACCTGGGCGACGAAATCGGGCTGGCGGAACTGTCTGGCGCTCACGTTGACCGCCAGCGCGAGGTCGCGGCTATGGGCGTGTTGCTGCCAGGCCTTGATCTGGGCGCAGGCCGTCTCCACCACCCATTGCCCGATGGACAGTATCAGCCCGGTTTCTTCCGCCAGCGGAATGAATTGGGCGGGAGACACAAAACCGCGCTCGGGGTGTATCCGGCGTATCAATGCCTCGGCGCCTATGGGCCGGTTTTCGCTGTCCACCTGGATCTGGTAATGCAGATGCAGTTGCTGCCGCTCCAGCGCCTTGCGCAATTCGCCTTCCAGCGAGACGCGGCTGGTGATGTTCGCCTGCATCTGCGGATCGAAGAAACGCAGCGCATTGCGCCCGGTTCTCTTGGCCTGGTACATCGCGATGTCGGCTTGCTTGAGCAAGTCGTCCATGGGTTGCTGTTGATGATTGAACAGCGTGGCGCCGATGCTGACGGTGCTGTGGTATTCGTGCGCCTCCAGCTGGTAGGGCTGGCTGAGGACGGCGAGAATTTTCTCGCCTATGGTTTCGGTCTGTGCAGAGGCTTCCGTGGTCTGTTCGCTCAGACCTTCCAGGACCACCACAAATTCGTCGCCGCTCAAGCGCGCCACGGTATCTCCGTCGCGCACGCAGGATTGCAGGCGTTGTGCGACCTGCTGCAACAGCAGGTCGCCGATGCTGTGGCCCAGGGTGTCGTTGAGGGTCTTGAAGTTGTCCAGGTCGATAAACAGCAGCGCGCCTTCCCGGCCGCTGCGCCCGCTGGTCGCCATGGCATGCTGCAGCCTGTCCATCAGCAGCCGCCGGTTGGGCAGTTGGGTGAGCGGATCGTAGAAAGCCAGATGCTTGATCTCTTCCTCTGCCGCCTTGCGTTCGGTAATGTCGATGTGTGCCCCGACATAATGTGTGACAGCCCCGTCATCCCCTTTGACGGCGGAGATGGTGAGCCATTTGGGATAGATTTCGCCATTCTTGCGCCTGTCCCAGACTTCTCCCCGCCACGCTCCCGTGCGCCGGATGGATTCCCACATGGCGTTATAGAAGGCCGCATCGTGGCGGCCGGATTTAAGGATGCGCGGCGTTTGCCCGATGGCTTCATCGGCGGTGTAGCCGGTGGTCTCGGTAAACGCGTGGTTGACCCGCAGGAACACGCCGTTAGGATCGGTGATCATCAGGCTTTCCTGCGTGTTGAAGGCGGTGGCGGCGATGCGGACTTCTTCCTCTACCCGTTTTTGTCCGGTGATGTCCTGATAGATGCCCAGCACGCCTATGATCTCGTCGTGCGCATTGCGCAGCGGCACCTTGGAGGTGCGCAGCCAGATCGTTTTGCCGTCTGGCGTGGTCTGCGGTTCTTCATAGGCGAGCTTCGCGACGCCTGATTCCATGATCCGCCGGTCGTCGGCGCGGTAGATTTCCGCCTGGTCTTTCCAGCCCAACTGGTAATCGTCCTTGCCGACGATGTCCTGCGGCGAGGCTACTCCCGCGTCATGGGCGAAAGCGGGATTGCAGCCCAGGTAACGCAATTGCCGGTCTTTCCAGAAAATGCGCATGGGCACCGCATCGACCACGATCTTGAGGAAATTATGCGCTTCGTTAAGCTCTGTCTCTGCCAGCTTGCGTCCGGTGATGTCGCGCAACAGGAACAGGTAACGCTCGTCCCGACCATACCCTTCGTGTTTGGATGTGACAGAGAGTTCGAACCAGCGCTCGCCATCCGTGGTCGGCAAAGCGATTTCTTTACCATCCGAGCGTCCCAGTTCGGATGCTTCCTGCAACGCAATCCGGCAGGTTGAAGCGGCAGGGGGAGGGAAAACCTCGTCGAGGTTTTTGCCGGGGAATCCTTCCGCAGGCTCCAGCAGCAATGCGGTACGGGAGGCATGGTAATGATGCAGCCGCCCATCCAGCCCGATTTCGAACAGCGGGTCGGGAATGGCATCCAGCGTGGCCTGCAGCCGGGTCTGCGATAAATTCAGTTGCTGGTAGGGGTGTTCGACGGTGGCGACGAAAACTGCGCGATAGATGAGCAGGTAGGAAATCGCCTTATAGACATGTCCGAGCAGATTGTAGATGTCGGTGACATCGGAATAGAGGGTGAAAAAGAACTCGCTCAGCGCCATCGCGCATACCGCGCCGAACAGCCAGGCCGCGTTGAACGGCAGCGGTTTGCGCATGCGTACCCACAGCGCGGAGGCGGTGATCAGGTTGAGCGCGACGAGCGCATACTCGTAATTGATCTTGAACGGGGTGAGTCCTTTGCCCGGAATGAAAGTTTTCGGTATCAGGTCGTCATGGAACAAAAACAGCCAGTGCAGTGATGCAACTATAACCATCACTATGGTAAGCGACACGTAGCGGGAAGCTACGGAGGGGAGTAGACGCCAAGATGTGACTGCGACGGTAAACAGGGTAATGGCGGCAAGCGAACGTGCAGCAAACCAGAAGTCGATGGATTTATCAACGCTGCTTGGAGTCACGAAATCGGGCATGCCCGCGAAGGAGAGCATGTGCGTGAAATCCAACAGTCCCACGCCGAAGAAGGCGCAGGCGAGCAGCAGGATATTGCCGGGCAAGCCGCGCCGATAGGCATTCCAGCCCACCGCGAACACCAGCATGGAAATTACGATGGAGATTGTTTCGAGTAGAGTGTGCAGCGGCAGGTAGCCTGCGATGCCGCGCGCGCCGGGCAGCGGCGGCAGCACCTTGGCAGCCGTCATGCCCAGCGTCAGCAGCGCGATAGCGGTGACCGCCGTGCGCATTGGCGCCTGGTGGCTGGGGTGCAGCCACCATGATTTCGCTTGTCCGGAGAGTTGTTCCATGCGGTGGCTTATTTTTCACCTTGTCAGAAACCATATGCATACTAGCTGCAAAAACAAAAAATGTATATGTCATACCGGACTGCAATTTCTGGTGGTATCGCGGTCTGTTCGGTGCGACAATTGGGCGGCATTGGCACCCCAGGCGCTGCTCGCAGGCGCCCAACTTCGAGAGTGGCTGCGCGCGGCCTGTTTGGCGTACGCGCAGCATGAGGAGAATGCAATGGCTGCTGGACTCCATCACGGGTTCTGAAATGAATTTCAGAACCGGAAAATTATTTCCTGCATGGGCTGGTTTTGCGCCGTTGCTTTTGTCGTGTCTTTTTTTCCTATTTTCTCCCACGTTATTGGCGGCACCGGATTGGTCGGACGACATCCTGTATTTCGTGCTGATCGACCGTTACGCAGATGGCGATAGCGCAAACAATCGCCGCGTCGAACGCAGCAACCCCGGCGGTTATCACGGCGGCGACCTGAAGGGATTAATCCGGCACCTGGATGAACTCGCCGATCTGGGCATTACGGCGCTGTGGATCAACCCGGTGCAGAAACAGGTCACGCAAAGTCCTTATGCCAGCGCTCCGGCGCAACTCGGCATCCCGGAATTCAGGCACAGCGGTTTTCACGGTTACTGGATAGACGTGTAATCACCTTGCTGTTCCTGCGTCCACCGTCTGTTGTACTTGCGTTCGCAGCACGGCGCTATTGTCCAGCAGCTTGCCAAGGCGGATCGCCATGTCAGGCGTAATCGGGCGGCGTTCATACAGCGCCTCCGACATGGTGCGGCGCGACACGTCCAGCCGGTCGGCAAGCATACCCATCTCAGGCAACAACACTTCGTGCGGCAGTGCGCCGGGGCGAGTGTGGGCGCGTTTTTTGTTTCACAAAGTATCCATCTTTTATGCGGCTAGTCTTTGCAGCGGCTTTATTTTTGGGCTTGGCTGTTGTTTGGCCTGCCATAAATCAAACTGTGTTTGCATTCCAAGCCAAACATCAGGGGTGGTGTTAAGCCATGCTGAAAGACGCAAGGCCATACCCGCCGTTATTCCTGCTTTGCCGTTCAGTACTTTGGATAGCGTGACGCGAGATACCTGTAACGCCTTTGCTGCGCTCGTTATCGTCATGTCTTCCGGTATCCATTCCCTCAATACTTCGCCGGGGTGCGCGGGGTTGTGCATTCTGCTCATTTTCAATATCTCCTAGTGGTAGTCCTGATAATCAACCAGCTCGGCATCATCACCCTCAAAGGTAAAAGTCATGCGCCAGTTTCCATTTACCGTCACCGAGTAATGCCCGGCAAGGTCGCCAGTCAGCGGGTGAAATTTCCAACCCGGCGCGTTCATATCATCCGGGCGCTTGGCGCTGTCTAACATAGTCAACATGATGCGTAGTTTTCCGGCATGGTGCGGCTGGATGCCAGCCTTGCTGCCTTTGCGGAAGAATGTCTCAAGCCCCTTGTGACGAAATGTCTTAATCATAATTAAAACTGTAAACCGTTAATTAACGCATGTCAAAATTATAATAATCACACGCTCGGTTTGATGGGCGGCAGAGAATCCAATTCGTGCGGCATTTTGCAGAAATGTCCGAAACACAGAACGGCTATGCAGGGGGTAGCCGCCTCGGGCGTCTCACGGTTTGCCAGTGGCTTTGAGGTGACCCTCATGAAATAAGACTTTCTGATTTTCGCCCCTTAATCTGGCTGGCTTATTTGACCAGATTGACGGTAAGGCATATTACGCTACCGCCGACCAGTGCAAGAACATTCGAAAACGA
Organism: Nitrosomonadales bacterium; assembly: GCA_016195965.1. GTDB lineage: Bacteria > Pseudomonadota > Gammaproteobacteria > Burkholderiales > Gallionellaceae > Gallionella. The sequence continues at coordinate 21,100 of JACPYR010000046.1, forward strand.
CTGAGGCGGCCCAATAATTGAACTGGCGTATAAGCCCTGTTTGGCGGGGGTAGGCGATAAAAAAACCGCTAAAGCTATACGCAGTGCGGGTATAAGAGAATGATTAAGAACGGCTAAAACAGGCGTCTGGCGGAAGCGGTGAGATTCGAACTCACGGAACATTTCTGTTCGGCAGTTTTCAAGACTGCTGGTTTAAACCACTCACCCACGCTTCCCAATAAATTGTTTACTACTCACCCTCTCGGCAGTTTTGGCTCCGACATAACCTGAAGGTTAGTCTACGCCGCAACAAGCCACTGCGTGGCGTGTTGTCAAGACTGCTGGTTTAAACCACTTTGACTATTTTCATGCGGCTTTGCCGCGTAGAAAATTGCATCCCTTTGGGGCACCCACGCTTCCTAATAAATTGTTTACTGCCCCCTCTCTTTCGGCAGCCCGGCTTGCGTCGGGCGCGCATTTTGAACTAAGCCGCCCGCCATGTCCAGAAGCAATCTACTTTCTTATGCAATCCGCCCAGTTGTTGGGGGTTTCATAGAGCCGCACTCGTTCCAGGCGCAGGTGGTTTGCGTATATGTCCTGATAGGCCGGATTGAGGATATCGAAGGCGGCCTGGGCGAGGTTTTCTGCGGTCGGCACGACATCGAGGATCACGGTCTTGTGATTGGGCAGGCTGGCCAGAAATTCGCACACCGGCTTGTCGCCGCGATAGGCCAGGAAGGCGTGATCCCACAAGTCCACCAGTTTTTCCTTGGCGATGCGTTTGACGTCGGAGAAGTCCATCACCATGCCCTGTTCTGACAGTCCTTCGCTGGTGATGATGTCGCCTGATAGGGTGATTTCAATCGCATAGCGGTGGCCGTGCAGGTGCTTGCACTGGCTGTTGTGGTTGGGGATGCGATGGCCGGCATCGAATTCCAAGCGGCGTGTGATGAACATATTGGTCGTGATCGATTGGAATGGCGCGGATTATACCCTGTCAGATTTTCAATGCCTTGGCGCGCTGCAGAAATTCCCGCTGTTCATGTTCATCATGCCCGGCGCGATAGCGCAGCGCGGTGTAGCGTGCGGCGAGGTCGCGGATAGCCTCGGCCAGCTCCGGGCGTGCTGCGGCGATGCGTGCGGCATAGTCTTGCGCGCCTTCATGCGCGGCGCGCGGCAGGCCGGATTTCGCCAGTCTGGCGCACAGCTTGAGCCAGGCGGCTTGCACCTTGTCCGGTTGGCGCGCAAACAAATGGCGCAGCATGAACAGCGCAAACAACGCGATTGCGATGCCCAGTCCGCCCGCCATGTCGAGCGCCATTTTTTGCCAGGTGATGGATTCGATGCCGAGCCGCGTCAGGAAAGCGAACTGGCGTTCGGCATCGTAACCCAGCACCCATTGGTTCCACTGGTTGGCGAGCGTGTCCAGGTTAAGGCGCAGCTCGCGCATCCACTGTGGCGGATTGCGCGCCATGAACGGCAATGCGGCATTGTCTGGCAGTGCCGCTGATAAGCCGCGCTGTATGCGCTCCGGGGCGATCGCGCCGGTGGGATCGAAACGCACCCAGCCTCGCCCTGCCAGCCACACTTCCGCCCAGGCGTGGGCATCGGACTGGCGCACGATGTAGTAGTTGCCGACACTGTTGAATTCGCCACCCAGATAACCGGTCACCACGCGCGCGGGAATGCCTGCCGCACGCATCAGAAACACGAAGGCAGAGGCGTAGTGTTCGCAAAACCCCTGTTTGGTGGTGAACAGGAAATCGTCCACGGTGTGGACACCCAGCGGCGGCGGTTCGAGCGTGTAGACGAAATTTTGATTGTGGAAATAGCTCAGCGCGGTACGAACAATAGTCTCATCATCCTTTTCGCTGCTGCGCCATTCGGCGGCGAGTTGTTGCGCGCGCGGATTGAACTGCCTGGGTAACTGCAATCCGCGCTTGAGCTGCTGCGCGGTTTCCTGCAGGTTGGCGCGATACACCAGATGCGAGCGCGCCGCATAGCGCAGCCGCGCGTTGACAGGCTCCTTGTTCAGTATCTGAAAATCATGAGTCAACGTGGCGGCCATGACACGGCGTTGCGAAGCATCCGGGGCGGGAATGGCCGCCTCACACCCGCTCCCGCAATCGGCTGTCTGCGCCAGTAACGTGTCGCGGGATGTGGCGGGAATGGAGAGTTTGTCCGGCACATCGAGCGCGAACAGCCAGGCCTTGTTGTGCGGTTCCAGTGTGACGCTGTAGTTGATAGGCTGGCCAAGCTCGGTGAATTGCGGCGCGACCGAGAGTGCGGTGGTGCCCGGTGTCCAGGCGCGCCCGTCGAACATCCACAGCACCGGTCCGCGCCAGTACATCTGGTCGCGGCGCGGCGGTTTGTCGTTGTAGGTGACGCGAAAAGCAACCGCTTGCGACAAACTCAACCGGCTCAGGCTGCCCGGCGCCATCCGCTCATCCAGCCCGCTGCTGGCATAGGCATCCTGCGGCAACCCCCACAGCGGGCCGGGCACGCGCGGAAACAGCACGAACAGGATCAGCATCAGCGGCAGTGCTTGCAGCAGCAACAGCGCGGCGATGCGCGCCCGTGCTTTCAGCGCGATGCCTTGCGCTTGCAAATGCACCCAGGTGGTGACGATCACCATCAGGGTGGCGAGCAAATACAGTGCGGTAGGTATGCTTTGCGAGTAGAAAAAGTTGGTGATGATGATGAAGCAGGCAAGGTAGATGACCACCATCGCATTGCGCGCCTTATGCAGCTCCATCGGCTTGAGCGCCGCGAGCAATACCAGCAAGGTGACACCCGCTTCACGTCCGAACAGCGTGTGGAATTCGATCACGATGCCCGCCGTGGCAGCCAAGGTGACTAGCATCAATAACCAGCGTTTGGGCAAGGCCGTGCCGCTGTAGGCCAGGTAGGTGCGCCAGGCGAGCAGGCCCGCGCACAGGCTGCTGGCCCACAATGGCAGATGCTCGGCATGCGGGGCGATGACCATCAGGATGGACAGCAGCAGGCCGTAGATGAGATGTTTACTCATTGTAAAAACCTCAACTGCAAGCCACAGAGTTCACAGAGGATAAAAGCCTTGAGATATTCAGAAAAATTGCTTGTTTGCTTTGAATGCCAAAGTTGGAGATATGATGTTTTTTCTCTGTGCGCTCTGTGTTCTCTGTGGCTAAATGTATTTAGGTTCATGGTTGCCTCCGTTGCGGCAAATTGAACAACGCAATCCTGCGCAAACACTCGTCGCGGTGTGCGATGCCGCTGCTGGAGGGCAACTCGTCATCTGGCATGCGCAGTCCGTAGCGCAAGCCCTGAGCTTCCGCATCCAGCACCCAGCGGGTCATGCGCGCGAGCTTTTCCTCATCGTTGCGATCCGGCGTATCGGCATAATCCAGCCACAGTTCTTCGCCCAGCGGCGTGGTAAATTGCTTGACCTGCAAACCGCGTTCGCGCGCGTAAGCCTTCCACGCGATGCGCGGCAGGGCATCGCCGGCGATGTATTTGCGCAGGCCGGAGAAATCCTCGTCGCCGCTTACGCTGCGCTTGCCAGTGCCATCGGGCGAGCTGCCGGATGGCAGCGGTGCATCGTCCATAGGCCTGGGGTAGACCAGACAGCGCGCATCGAAATGCAGATACGACCAGCAATAAAACAGGCCGAGCGGGAATTCGGTATACAGCGTCAGGCGGCCTGTTTGCAGCCAGCCGCGCTGCGTGGCGGGGAGCGGAAAAACGACTTCAGTGTCCTGCCGTGCGAGAACGTCGAATTGCAGCGACGCGGGTTCGGTTTGCCAGAACGTCTCGCCGGTCTTGACCAGGCAAAGCTGGTAGCGCGGCAACGGGCTGGGGTTGTTGAAGTGAAAAGTGAATTGCGCGGTATCGCCGCAGAACACCGCTTCGGCGCGGCCCGCGCGCACCTGCAGATGGGCCAGGTTGCGGAACGCGTGCAGCATCGACATCACCGCCATCATCGTCAGCAAGAAAGTCAGCACATAACCCAGGCTCAGGTTGTAGTTGATATCTCCCAGCAACATCAGCACCAGCACGAACGCGAGCATGAAACCCTGCCGGGTGGGAATGATGTAGATGCTGCGCTGGGTCAGCGTGATCGTGCCTTGGGCCATACGCTGGCGGCTAGCGGCCCAGTCGCGGAATTTTTGATGAAGTGCAGTGAGCACAGGGTTACGGGATGGCTACCGACTCGATCAATTCGCGCACCAGCATGTCGCTGTTCTGGCGCGCGTGTTCGCCTGGAGCTTGCAGGCGGTGGCTGGCTACGCCGGGCAATACCGCCTGCACGTCCTCGGGGATCACCGCGTCGCGATTATCCAGCAAGGCCCAGGCGCGCGCGGCGGCGAGCAGCGACAGTCCGGCGCGCGGGGACAAGCCGTGGGTGTAGCGCACCGCCTCGCGCGTGTGGCGCAGAATGGCTTGCACGTAGTCGAGCAACGCGGGCGAGACGAAGATTTTTCGTGCCTGCTTCTGTAATTCGAACAGTTCAACGCTTGTCATCTGCGGGCTGAGCCCGGCGACGATCTCGCGACGGTCCATGCCGGACAACAAGCCGCGCTCGGCCTGCGCATCGGGATAGCCCATCTGGATGCGCATTAAAAAACGGTCTAGCTGCGATTCCGGCAGCGCGAAGGTGCCGATCTGGTAGGCGGGATTTTGTGTGGCGATCACGAAGAACGGCGCGGGCAATGCGCGCGTCGTGCCTTCTATGGTCACCTGCTGTTCTTCCATCGCCTCCAGCAGCGCGCTTTGCGCCTTGGGTGTGGCGCGGTTGATCTCGTCCGCCAGCACCATTTGCGCGAAGATCGGGCCAGGGTGGAATTTGAATTCATTGGTGTCGCGCTGGTATACCGACACGCCGAGGATATCGGCGGGCAACAGGTCGCTGGTGAACTGGATGCGCGAAAATTGCAGTCCCAGCGTGCGCGCCAGCACGTGCGCCAGCGTGGTCTTGCCGACGCCCGGTAAATCCTCGATCAGCAAGTGGCCGCGCGCCAGCAGGCACGCGAGCGCGAGGCGGATTTGCTGCGGCTTGCCGAGGATGATCTGTTCGGCCTGGGTGATGGCGTGGTGCAGTGAGTTGCTCATGGTTTGAATAATCCTAAAAACCGCAATTCAAGCCACAGAGATCACAGAGGACACAGAGATGAAGCCGGTTCCACATGTTTTGCCGGTTCACCTGATGGGTGAAGGTAATATTTATGGTAACCAATTGTTTCTCCTCTGTGAACTCTGTGTTCTCTGTGGCTAACTGATTTTTTCAGGATAATCTATGATCAGGTAGCGAACGATAAGCTACCCGCGCGGCTTGCACAATAGTGCTTCATCGGGTGCATGGCTTTTAGCTATTGATCCGGCGCGAGTTATCCGGGAATCCGTTCGCATTGAGCTGGTCGAAAAGTGGGCGGCTTCCGGTGCTTCGACGGGCTCGGCACGAACGACAATCGCATTCAATTCGTACCGGATCAATTGGAGGTGGAGCGGTCGGCGGCGATCGCGGCGATGACTTCGGTAGGCGGAATTACTCCCTTAGTGCTTCGCACCACGCCCTTGGAGGTGCCTTCGGCGATGGTTTTTTCGCCGATCGAAAAACGGTGCGTCATATAGAAATGTTTTTCGTCCCAGTGTGTCATGTGCATGGTCGCCGTGAAGCGCTTGAACACGCCCAGCGGTTTGCGGTAGTTCATGGTGTGCTCGGCGATGATGGGCATCCAGCCGCGCTTGAGCATTACCCGGGCAAGACCCGAGCGTATGAACAGGTCTACGCGGTTCAGGTCGCACAGCGTCAGGTAGCGGCCATTATTGACATGCAGATTAATATCCAGGTCGTTGGGGAACGTGAGTAGCGTGAGTTCGCTGGTCGCAGCCCCCGCAGGAAGCCGTGGCCGGAACAACGACGCGGCCAGCACATAGAACAGCCTGAGAAAAAGATTCATATCGGCTTACTCCGAATATCGGTTATATGGTTAGGGGAGGGGCATCGGTCTATTCTTTCACATCCACGAAGTCCTGGCTTCAACCTTGAACCCGTCTTCAAGCGTCGCCTGACTCAGGCTGCCTGCCTCGGTCTGGATGCAGATAAAGTACAAATCCTGATCGCCTGCTGCCAAAGCTCGTCCGCCCTTGGGGTCAACCCGGATCAGGCTGCCTTCGCAAACCGGAAACTCGTTCCCATCCGCATAGAATATCCCGTTGCCGCGCAACACGATGTACAGCTCTTCGTTTTTCCTGTGCGCATGTACAAAGGGCATGCCCTTGCCGGGGGGCAGACGATTGATTGAGACTTCGCATCCGGTCAGCCCTAATTCTTCCCCTATAAAGCGCTTGCCTTTTATTCCTCTGAATTCTTGTTGCAGCAGATTTTCAAAAGAGCCGATTTGCGCTACAGCATAGTTTTCGCCTTGAACTTCCATCTGTATGCCTCCTTAATTTATCGCGTAAATATTTGTTGCTTGCAAAATGCAAGTGACGGTATGCTACACCAAGCGACTTGCAAAACGCAAGCGACAAAGTTACAGTGATCGCCATGAAGAAAACCCAAGCCGATGCGCCGACTTTTCCAAGCGAATTCCGTTCTTCCTGCCCGGTAGCTTCGGTGCTGGACATACTGGGCGACAAATGGACGCTGGTCGTGGTGCGCGATCTGTTTTTGAACAAGCACCGCTACGGCGATTTTCTGACCTCACCCGAAGCGATTCCGACCAATATTCTGGCGGACCGGTTAAAGAAGCTGGAGGCGGCAGGCATCGTCAAGCGCGATCTGTATCAGGACAATCCGCCGCGCGCCGAATACTTTCTCACCACGCGCGGTGCCGATCTCGCACCGGTGTTGAGGGCCATGCTCAAATGGGGGGTGCAGTATCTGCCGGGAGTAAGCATTCCGCAAAAGTTCACTCCGCCTGAAATCAGGGACTGATGCCAGGGAGTTTAGGAAAGCGCTGATTTATTCGGTTTCGTCGTTCCCGCGCATAACCAGCGACTTTGCTGACGACTTATGCCAGCTTAGTCGAATGGCTAGTAGTCGTATCAGGCGGGAACCCAGTTAAATTAAGGCACTGGATCACCGCCTTCGCGGAGATGACGAATAAATCAGCGTCTGCTTAGCTCTGAAGTCAAACGGGGCTACAGCAGGATCGCCGCCACCACCCGGCGGTCTTCTGCGACCAGAATGTTGTAGGTGCGGCATGCGGCGGGGGTGTTCATGAACTCGACGGCGATGCCAGCGTCGGTCAAGGCACGATACAGTCGCGGGTGGGGAAAGTGTTGTTGCGTTCCTGTGCCGAGCAGCAGCACCTCCGGTTTGAGCGAGAGGAAATAGGTGAAATGCGCTTCGTTCAGTTCGGCAAAGCGGGTGACGTGCCAGTCGCTCAGCACTGCTTCCGCATGCACCACGATGCTGTGTTGGTAGCGCTGGCCGTTAACCATCACAAAATCGGGGCCGTGGGCGGTGAACAGATGTTTGTGGTCGGGATGATCCAGGTGTAGTTTCAAAATGATCTCGTGCGGTAAGAGGCGGGGAGTTTAGGGTCAGTCGCGGGATGCGTCAAACCGTGGCTGGGTTGCCCCAGCTGTGGCGGCGGCAGTTCAGTGTTTTTTGGGCGGTTTGTGGCGCAGATAAACGGTAGGCTGGCCATCTATCCTCAGAGTGAGTTTGCCGCCGGCGAGCTGGTAAGGAATCGCATTCGAGCTGTGTTTGCCGCTCAGTTGGATCAGGCCGCCGTTGGTAACGGCATAGTAATATCGTTTGCCCTTGAAGATGATGGTTCCGTCGTCCTTGAACGTGAGGCTGTCTTCCGCGCTGTACCAGGTGCCCCGCACGGATTGCTCGGCTTTGGAGACCGTGCCATGCGGTCGTTCAGCAGCGAAGCCGCTACCGGAAAAGGCGAGCAGCGAAAGTGCTAGCAAGCTATAACGCAGGAAAGACATGTGAACTCCCCGGTGTTGGCAATGATGCACACGTTAAAAGCACAGGCAATATTTGTCAACGCGCATGATTTTTGAGTGTTGGGTTTTCGAGCCTGGACTCACCCGGAGCCAGCCCTTGCAAAGTCCACTCGCCGATCCGGTAGCGGATCAGGCGTAGCGTAGGCAGGCCAACGGCTGCAGTCATGCGCCTCACCTGGCGATTTTTCCCTTCACGTATCGTCAATGCGATCCAGCTGGTTGGAATGTTTTTGCGTTCGCGTACCGGCGGATCGCGCTGCCACAGATGGGCCGGCTCATCCATTATCTGCGCCTCGGCGGGCAATGTCAGCCCGTCCTTGAGTTGCACTCCGCGCTGCAACTGAACCATTGCCGCCTCATTTGCAATACCTTCAACCTGCACCCAGTAGGTTTTGGACAACTTGTGTTTCGGATCGGTGATGCGATGTTGCAACTGCCCGTCATCGGTCAGCACCAGCAGGCCTTCGCTATCGGTATCCAATCTGCCCGCAGGATAAAAGTCGGGAAGCGCGATATAATCCGCCAGCGTCGGGTGCAGCCCATCACGGCTGAATTGGCAGATCACTCCATAAGGTTTATTGAACAGCAGGATATGACCCATTTCGTTTATCGCATCATTTAACCAAGCAGTGGTGCGAAGTATACGAAGAATTTCTTAGCCATCATTGATTAATTGAGACAACCATGACAAGCCCCAAAATTATTTACACGATGGTCGATGAAGCTCCGGCACTGGCGACTTACTCTTTGCTGCCTATTGTCCAGGCCTTCACCAAGGCAGCCGGAGTCAGCGTTGAAACGCGGGACATTTCCCTCGCCGGACGCATCCTCGCAAACTTTCCCGAGAACCTGACTGCCTCCCAGAAAATTGCCGATGAACTGGCCGAACTGGGCGAGCTGACGCTGAAGCCCGAGGCCAACATTATCAAGCTGCCCAATGTCAGCGCATCCGTTCCTCAACTGAAGGCGGCGATCAGGGAATTGCAAGCGCAGGGATATCAGGTCCCGAACTATCCCGAAGATGCGAAGACTGATGCCGAAAAGGCAATCAAGGCACGTTACGGCAAGGTGCTAGGCAGCGCGGTGAACCCGGTGCTGCGCGAAGGCAACTCCGACCGCCGCGCGGCGGCTTCGGTCAAGCAATACGCCCGCCGACATCCGCACCGCATGGGCAAATGGGCCGCCGATTCCAAGACCCGCGTGGTTCATATGAACAGCGGCGATTTCTACGGCAGCGAAAAATCCGTGACGCTGCCCGAAGCGACCACCGCCCGCATCGAATTCGCAGCCCGTGACGGCAAGGTGAGCGTGCTCAAGGAAAAACTGAATCTCAAGGCGGGCGAGGTGATCGACGCCGCCGTGATGAGCCGCCGTGCGCTGCGCCAGTTCTACGCCGAGCAGATTGCGGCGGCAAAGCGGGAAGACGTGCTGCTGTCGCTGCACCTGAAGGCTACGATGATGAAGGTGTCCGATCCGATCATGTTCGGTCATGCCGTTTCGGTGTTTTTCAAGAACGTGTTCGACAAGCACGGCGCGCTGCTCAATGAGTTGAAGGTCAACGTCAACAACGGCTTTGGCGACATGGAGGCCAAGGTGCTTGCGCTGCCGGAGAGCAAGCGCGCCGCCATTGTGGCCGACATCGCAGACTGCTTCAGGCATGCTCCCCCTTTAGCCATGGTGAATTCCGACAAGGGCATCACCAACCTGCATGTACCATCCGACGTGATCATCGACGCCTCGATGCCGCCGATGATACGCGACGGCGGCAAGATGTGGGGCGCCGACGGCAAGCCCTACGACACGCTGGCGATGATTCCCGACCGCTGCTACGCGGGCGTGTATGACGCCACGGTTGAAGATTGCAAAAAAAATGGCGCGCTCGATCCCGCCACCATGGGCTCGGTGCCCAACGTCGGCCTGATGGCGCAGCAGGCCGAGGAATACGGCTCGCACGACAAGACCTTCGAGGTCGCGGGCGACGGCGCGGTGCGCATAGTCGATAGCATGGGCAAAGTTTTGCTGGAGCAAAAAGTCGAGCAAGGCGACATCTTCCGCGCCTGCCAGACCAAAGATGCGCCTATCCAGGACTGGGTGAAGCTTGCCGTCACGCGCGCGCGCCTGTCCGGCACCCCGGCGATTTTCTGGCTGGACAAAAACCGCGCGCACGACGCGCAGATCATCGCCAAGGTCGAAACATACCTGAAACATCACGACACCAGCGGCCTTTCCATCCAGATCATGGAACCGGCGGACGCCTGCCGCGCCACACTGGCGCGCGCGCGCCAGGGGCTGGATACCATTTCCGTCACCGGCAACGTGCTGCGCGACTACCTCACCGACCTGTTCCCCATCCTCGAACTCAACACCAGCGCGAAGATGCTGTCCATCGTGCCGTTGATGAATGGCGGCGGATTGTTCGAGACGGGCGCGGGCGGTTCGGCGCCCAAGCATGTGCAGCAGTTCCAGCAGGAAGGCTATCTGCGCTGGGACAGCCTGGGCGAATTTCTGGCGCTGGGCGTATCGCTGGAGCATCTGGCGCAGAAATTCAACAATGCCAAGGCGCAGGTGCTGGCGGACACGCTGGATCAGGCGATAGGCAAAATCCTCGACAACGACAGGTCGCCTGCCCGCAAGGTAGGAGAAATCGATAACCGGGGCAGCCACTTCTACCTCGCACTGTACTGGGCGCAGGCACTCGCCGCGCAGAGCAAGGACAGGGAGATACAGGCGCGTTTCGCACCGCTGGCCAAGACACTCGCGGACAACGAGTCGAAGATCAATGCCGAACTGATCGCGGTACAGGGCAAGCCGGTGGATATGGGCGGCTACTACCACCCGGATTTCGCCAAGACATCCAAGGCGATGCGGCCCAGCAAAACGTTCAATGCCGCGTTAAAGGCCATCTGAGCTCGTCACGCGTTGGCGCGCATTGTCGCTTTTGCGCTCGTTGAAAGCCCGGCAATGCCGGGCTTTTTTGCACTTGAAATTGCAATGAGCATCCTCACATAGCCAAGCGCAGCGCATTTCCGGATTTTTATTCGGGGATGATAATGACTAAAATATTGTGCTGCAGATATTGGCCTACTTAATTTTCGTGAAGGAATATGAAAATGGAATGGATAAATTGTTCTAAGCCGGTCAGGGTGGCTATCCTGGCCTTGACGATGGCGGGAGCCGTGGCTGCGGGATATCTCTACCGTGACAGGCTGCCCGTCAAAGAAGCCCAAGCCATCCCGAGTGTGGTCGCCGCCACGCCGGAATCGCGCCCGACCCCAAGTGTCGCAACACCGCTGATCACGTTGCCCGATTTCGCCGAAATCGCCAGCCAGCAAGGCCCGGCGGTCGTCAATATCAGTGTATCCGGTTCGGTTAAATCCGGATTTTCGGGTTTCCCCCAGATGGACCCCAACGATCCGTTCTACGAATTCTTCCGCCGCTTCCAGCCGCCTGTACCGCAAAACAGCGTGCCCACTCATGGCCTGGGTTCCGGCTTCATCGTCAGCCCGGACGGTGTCGTCCTGACCAACGCCCATGTGGTGTCGGATGCCGATGAAGTGATCGTGAAGCTCACCGACAAGCGCGAGTTCAAGGCCAAGGTGACCGCGATAGACAAGCCATCCGATGTCGCCGTGCTCAAGATCGACGCCAAAAACCTGCCGACCGTGAAGATCGGCGACCCGCAGCGTGCGCGCGTCGGCGAGTGGGTGATTGCGATCGGCTCACCGTTCGGTTTCGAGAATACCGTGACTGCGGGCATCATCTCGGCCAAATCCCGCTCGTTGCCGGACGAAGGTTATGTGCCGTTCCTGCAGACAGACGTTGCGGTCAATCCGGGCAATTCCGGCGGGCCGCTGTTCAACATGAGCGGCGAAGTGATCGGGATCAACTCGCAGATATACAGCCGCAGCGGCGGTTATCAGGGCTTGTCGTTCGCGATCCCGATCGATGTCGCGATGAAGGTCGAGCGCCAGCTGCTCGACCATGGCAAGGTCAGCCGGGGGCGTCTCGGGGTCGTGATCCAGGAAGTGGATCAGCAACTGGCCGATACCTTCGGGCTGGATAAACCAGGAGGTGCGCTGGTCAGCTCGGTGGAGAGGAATAGTCCCGCAGATAAAGCCGGCATCGAACCCGGCGACGTGATCCTGAAATTTAACAACAAGGAAATCGGGCGTTCTGCGGAACTGCCTCCGTTGGTGAGCGAACTGCCACCGGGGACCGTGGCCAGCATTGAGCTGTGGCGCAAGGGCAAGATCAAAAACATTTCGATGAGCGTCGGCGAGATGAGGATTGCGGGCGACAAGGGCAAGTCCGGCGGCGAAGAGAAAGTCGAGCTGGGCTTGACGGTGCGCCCGCTGACGTCCGAAGAACGCAAGCAGGCCGATGTCGCCACGGGTTTGTTGGTGGAGAATGTAGCGGAGGGTCCCGCGCATCGTGCCGGCGTGCGACCCGGCGATGTGATTCTATCCGTGAATGGAGACCCGACCGGCAGCGTGGAAAAACTGCGCACTCTGGTCGGCAAGAACGGCAAGCGCGTGGCGTTGCTGATCCTGCGCGGCAGGCAGCAAATGTTTGTCGCCGTTAATCTGGGTTAGCCCGGCGCACTGGTAAGCGCGCTGTTACTGCGCCGCTTGAGGCAGTCCTGACAGGCTGTTGAAATACACGATCCAGAATCACTTCATAGGGAAACGCGGCGCCGGGGTCCACCTTGCGCCGCTGCGTCCTGTCGCAGGGTAACCGCGCGTGATCGAGATCGGAGTGGCGCCTGATGCCATCGCGCTTGATGCCACGGCGTTGCCGGATGTCGCGTAACAAGTTCACCAGCGATGCCAGTTGCATTTCGGGAAACGGGTCTAGCCCGTCCCCATCGTTGATCAGTTCGATGGCGATCGAGCGGTCGCTGAAGTGAAAAACGTGGTGCGCCATCTGGTCTTCGGGAACGCTGGCGCGCAACGTCCCATCCCGGTCTATCATGTAGTGGATGCCCAGATTGGGATGCGCTTCTATATTGCGCAGATTTTCTTCCAGCGTGCCGGCCTTGACCCAGACGGGCTTGCCGTTTTTTGCATCGCAGGTGGGGCCGCCTGTCGAATGGATGACGACCATGTCGATCGCTTGCGTACGTACGCCGCCGGTGTGCCGCGCCTCTGCATCGGCGGCTGAAACGGCGAGCGCCGCCAGCACCAGCCCAATCACGACCGATTTAATCTTCATGCTGCGGCCTCTGCGCGCGCGTGCATACTGTGGTGAGGACGAATGCGTTCCTGTGCCGGAAATTCCAGAGTATCGGCAATAGAGATATTGTTCATGCGGACATCTTACTCACCCGATGACTCCATTAGTCTGCGCAACGTTTGAAGATCGCTCAAGACCAGCGCCGCGTCTTCCTGAAACTGCTGATCCGACATGCCTTCGTGTTGGAAGAGCGTGAAAAGTATTTCGCCCCCATCACCGTTGGCAATAACGCGCATCGGGTTGGTGAGCCTCGCTCCTGAGGGCAGGGTAACCGTATGGTCTAGCACCCCGAGGTCGTTGGGATGAACAAAAGCGAACACCACACGTCCTACGGGTGACTGAACCACCCATTCACCGTCAACGAGTTCGACGGATTTACAGAAGGATGGCACCCAGAGCGGCAGGTTGGCCGGGTTTGAAGCGAACTCATAGATTTTTGTCGGCGCAGCCGCGATGAATGCGGAAATAGTTTGTGTCTTCATACACGGCCATTACTTTAGAAGTCCAACGAAGTTGTAGAAAAAGTACAAACATCCGCGTATCGTGCCGTGAACCAAAACAAATATCAAGGTCTGATTGGACTGGCAATTGAGGCACGCAGCCTACGGGGCCGAACGTCAAGTTGAGCGGCGCGCCGCTTTTGGCGCGTCCGCTCGAACGTTGGGTTGGGCTGCGACGCGTCGTTTCATTGGTTGTGGGATGAATTCAATTTTGAGTGTACAGCCTACTGCATCGGCATATTTCTTGAGCGATGCCATCGAAGGCGCATGCTTTCCTGCGCCTTCCAGCCTTGATACGGCGCTCTTGGTGGTGCCCATGCGAGCAGCTACTGCTTCTTGAGTAAGTCCCGCGCGTGTGCGTGCGGTCAACATTTCGTGCGCGAGCGCATACTCGGTTTCGAGGGCATCATAGGCTTCGCGAAAGCCACGGCGTTTCGATGCCTTTTCAAGAAAAGCTTTTTGATTGTGCGGCACGGGGTCGTATTTAAGATCAGTCATTTTGTATCTCCTTCATTCGCTTGCGCGCAAGCTTGGTTTCCTGCGCGGGTGTTTCCTGCGATTTTTTGATGAAAGCGTGCAGTATCACCACGCGCTGCCCGACGAGAAAACAGTAGAACGCTCTTGCTATGCCTTATTTGCCGCGCGGGCGTAATTCAAATAACCCACCACCAAAGGCGCGTGAGTGGGGTAAACGCAAATTCGGGCCATGCTCGATAAGAAGTTCGACAATTCTTGCGTAGTCTGCGACAACATCCACAGGCCAAGCCTCAACAGTGGCTTGCACTTTTGCATGAAAGTATTCGATGGAATATGTCATGTTTGAAGGTTAGCAAATATGCTAACCAGCGTCAATGCGGTAGGAGGCTAAGATTTTAGTCGCCCAGCGTCCGTGTTGGCTGCCGGATTATGCTGCGCGCGCAAGTGGAACCTCCCAGCCGGGGAACACAAGCACGGCAGGATGACATTGGAGAGCACGAGCAAAAACCTTCGCGCGCTCGACACCTAAATTCACCCTACCATTTTCGATGGCAGAGATAGTGGCTTGTGGAATACCAGTAAGCTCGGAGAGCTGGCTTTGGCTCAATTCCTGAAGCTCGCGCAAGATACGGACAGACTCACCCACCGATACCTCAACTCGCTTCTTTGCGGGGCGAAACTCTTTCATTTCATGGCCTCCTGTAATCGTGGGGGGTAACTTGAACAACTTGAATCAGCAGCAGATTGGCAACAACCCGATAGATCACGCGCCACTGCAGCCCTAGCCTGGAAGAGCGATGACCCTTCCATTCGCCTGACAGAGCCTCATCGTGAAACCCCTTGATGAGGCGCAATCCCTGTGGCCCCGAGATTCTGGCAATGTCGTTCCATTTTTCGTAGCGTTTCAGATACTTTCATGCGGCAAGGATAGCGGATTGCTAGAGTGCTGCCAAAGATGAAGATGCCTAACGTCCGCTCGATGGAGGGGTTAGGCGGCACTCTTCCCCCGTTCAACCTCGGCGACAAGGCGGTCAAGATTCTGCTCATTAGCTGAGGCCACGAACTCGGCGATGCGCTCGTAGTGCGCAACGCTGTCAAAGGTCTGGCGCCACTTCACTTCGGTACCTCCATCTTTCGGCGTCAGCTCTATGGTCAGGAAGAAGTGGTGCCCGTTGAGATGCTCGATCTCAAACACCTGGGCAGGAGCGATACGAGTGAATCGGCTCTCATTCGGGTAGTTCTTGCCGTCTGGCCCATGCATCGTTAGGAGCCACCTGCCGCCCGGCCTGAACTCAAACTCGTGGATCGTGTTGGTAAAGCCCTCTGGCCCCCACCACCTCGCAATGCGAGCGGCATCGCTCATTGCAGCAAAGACCTCTGAGGGACTGGCTGCGATCAGCCGGCGCCTTGAGTCCGAACACTTATCGATAGATTCCATGCGAACTCCCGTTAGCTCCGAGGATGTTTGTGCCGCCTAACGTGCAAGGTGAGGGGCTCGCGGGCTGCTTCGCGGCAGTCCCTCTCGAACGCCATGTTAGGCGTCACTGCGTACCTTCCGCCGGAGAACAACATGAGTGGCTTTCTCTGATGCTGTGAACTGAACGCATTCGTATCCTAAAGCTCTCAAGTCAACTCCCTCGAACAGCCGTTCTCCGCTACCCAGCAGAACCGGTGCAATTGCGACGTGCAGTTCATCAATAAGGCCAGCACGAAGATACTGCCGTATGGTGTTGGGGCCACCGCCGATGCGCACATCCATCCCGTTGGCTGCCTTGCGCGCCTGGTCCAGGGCTTCATGAATGCCGCCGGTAACAAAGTGGAAGGCGGTGTTGCCTTCCATCTGGATTGAGGGGCGCGCATGATGGGTCAAAATGAAGACCGGAACGTGGTACGGTGGATTGTCCCCCCACCACCCTTTCCAGCTTAGGTCGGGCCAAGCGCCACGAATCGGTCCGAACATATTCCGCCCGAGAATCCATGCGCCGACATTTTTGAAGCCCCGTGCGGCGAAGTCGTCGTCGATTCCCGTTGTGCCGCTATCGACACCAAATAGATTCTGCTGCAAGGTACGCGTCGGAAATAACCATTGGTGTAACTCTGTCCCGCCTACGCCGAGTGGATTATTGATGTCCTGACTCGGACCGGCTCCGTAGCCGTCAAGTGAGATGGTGAAACTCTCGACTCGTACTCGTGTCATCTTACTATCCTCCATATGGACTGATGCCTAACGTGGAGCTAAGGGGGGCGCGAGGTTTTATCAGCGCAGTCCCGCTTGAGCGTAGGGTTCGGGTTACAGATCATTTGGAGACAGCCCAGTATGCTTTGCAACGCGTGCCAACATTTTGGGGCCGATTTCGTCGCCATCATGGAAGGCGAAAACAAAATCAGGCCAGCCATTACGAGCGAGTGTTTTGTGCGAACCGGACTGGCGTTTGACTTGCCAGCCAAGCCGCAACAGCGCAGCGAGAAGGCGCTTGGCCTTGACCGACGGCCATTGACTCATGCCGCAATCGGAATGGAAATGTTTATGGCAAAGGGACGACTTTCGTTGTGCTCAAGCCGATCAGCAATAACGCGAAGGGCAAGAACCTCTGCCTTGGACATTGCTTCAAGAGATGTCGCACCGTAAGCGAGGACACCGGGCAGCTCAGGGACTTCAGCCAACCAACGACCATCCGCTTCTTGTTCCTGTTCTATGGTGAAATTCATTTTGATTTCCAATTCAAATAACGTCAATAGTTAAATTCTACTCCGAATTATCAGCTTTTCCCTAACGTGCAGCTAAGGGGCGCCGCGCTTTTGCGGTGGAATCTTCCCCCGATTTAATTGACACCCGATTAAGCCAACAGATTTTCATACGTTGCTGGCGATAAGTAGTTTAAAGACGAGTGCATTCTACTGTGGTTATAGAAAGGAATATAGCTGCGCAAAACTGAGAGGAGCTGGC
>JACPYR010000044.1 GCA_016195965.1 Nitrosomonadales bacterium
ATCGCCGCCGCGTATCGATACATTGCTCTGTTGGGTAAACGTCCAGTTCATTTCCAGCGAGAGATTGAATCCGATCTCTTTGCCGTCGGCTGTCTTGATGATGCCTTGGGCGCTAAAGCGGGTTTGTTCGGACTCGCGTATCGTTTCATGTCTGTCGTATTCCACGCCCCAGCCTTGGCGCGCAGCACCGGGGGCAGGCTGGGCTTGGTGGGCCGCGTCTGCTGCCTGTTGCGCGGCTTGCTGGGAGCGAATTTGCGCATCGCTCAGGTTCAGGTCGTCCGGGTTGAATAGCCGGACTTTTTGTCCGGTCAGCGACTCGATCAAATCGACAAGCAACTGGAATTTTGGATCGTTGCCCGCGATGCCGTTGGCGGCAGTTTTGGCGTCTGCAGCAGCAACATTTGCCGATGCCATCGGAACGGAAAGGTTGACTATTGTCGAGGGGATGGCGCGCTGATTCGCTTGGCCGGGCTGCGTTTCGGGAAAGCTTGGTCGCTGCTGTCCAACCCATGCGCGCAACGACTCTTCGACCGTTACCAGCCGTGAGCCGGCATGCTGGCTGGTCAAATTTATCGTTGAATGCTCGATTTTCATTGGATGTCTGTTGCAAGTGGTGTTTAAAACGTTTATCGGCCTGGTGTCGGCAACCTTTAGCGGGATTTTCCTGCGTGGCTGGATAAAGTTGAGCGTAGCCTCGCATTGATGATAGAATGCGCGCCGCTTCGGAATAGCCCGAAGTAAATTTCCCGTTCGCGCAAGTTGGGGTGCCCAATTCTATTGGGTCAGGCTGGCGAGCGGTAGTTTATAACCCTTACGATTGGAGTTCATCATGGCTGTAACTATGCGTCAAATGCTGGAGGCTGGTGTGCATTTCGGACACCAGACCCGTTTCTGGAATCCCAAGATGGCACCGTACATCTTCGGCCACCGCAATAAAATTCACATCATCAATCTGGAAAAGACCGTCGCGATGTTTGCCGAAGCCGAGAGCTTCGTGCGCAAATTGTCCGCGAAGAAAGGGTCTATCCTGTTTGTGGCGACCAAGCGCCAGGCGCGCGATATTCTGCAGGAAGAAGCGGTACGCGCCGATTCGCCGTTTGTGAACCATCGCTGGTTGGGCGGTATGCTGACTAACTACAAGACCGTACAAGAGTCCATCAAGCGTCTGCGCGAGCTGGAGCAGATGACTGCCGATGGCGCGAATGAAAAGGTTTCCAAGAAAGAAGCGCTGATGATGAAGCGCGAGCTGGAAAAGCTGGAGCGTAGCCTGGGCGGTATCAAGGATATGAAAGGCTTGCCGGACGCGCTGTTCGTGATCGACGTTGGCTATCAGAAAGGTGCTATCGTGGAGGCGCAGAAGCTGGGTATTCCAGTGATCGGTGTGGTCGATACCAACAATTCCCCGTTGGGCGTGGACTACATCATTCCCGGTAACGACGACTCCACCCAGGCGATCCGCCTGTATGCCCGTGCCATCGCCGATGCGGTGCTGGAAGGCCGCGCGCAAGCGATGAATGAGTTGGTCGAACAAGTTGCCGAGCAGGCAGCCTAAATTCGAGTAAGGCGCAATAAAGGGGCGCGAGCCCCTTTTTTTGTATGTGTTTCGGTTTTTATAAGTATTTCAGGAGTTGGAAATGGCAGAAATAACAGCGGGTATGGTCAAAGAGCTGCGTGAGATGACCGGGCTTGGGATGATGGAATGCAAAAAGGCATTGGTCGAAGCTAACGGTGATTTGAAGGTGGCTGAAGAGCAGTTGCGTATCAAGAGCGGTGCCAAGGCAAGCAAGGCTGCCAGCCGTGTTGCTGCCGAGGGTGTGGTCAGTGCATATATCGCAAATGACGGCAAGACCGGCAGTGTGGCTGAAGTGAACTGCGAGACCGATTTCGTCGCGAAGAATGAAGACTTCATCGCTTTCGCGAAGAATGTGGCCGAGACCGTGGCCAGGAACAATCCGGCGGATCTCGATGCGCTGTCCGGTATGGCTATCGTCAACGGCTCAGGCAGCGTGGAAGAAACCCGCAAGGCGTTGATCATGAAGCTGGGCGAGAACGTCAGCATCCGCCGCTTTGAGCGTTATGCGACCACGACCGGCAAGTTGTCCAGCTATCTGCATGGCAGCAAGATCGGCGTGCTGTTGAATTACACCGGCGGCGACGATGCGCTGGGCCGCGATATCTGCATGCATATCGCCGCGAGCAAACCCAAGTCTGTCGATGCTTCCGGCGTGAATCCGGAAGAGATCGCCACCGAGCGCCGCATCGCGATCGAGAAGGCGCGCGAAGGCGGCAAGCCGGAAGCGATGCTGGAAAAGATTGCCGAAGGCACGGTGCAGAAATTCCTCAAGGAAGTGACTTTGCTGGGCCAGGTGTTTGTCAAGGCGGAAGACGGCAAGCAGACTATCGAGCAGTTGTTGAAATCCAAGGGTGCAACGGTTAACGCATTCCGGATGTTTGTGGTCGGCGAGGGCATCGAGAAAAAAGTTGAAGATTACGCGGCCGAAGTTGCTGCCGCAGCTGCCGCCGCCAAGGGTTAATGATCATGAGCGCGCCCGTCTATAAACGCATTCTGCTGAAACTCAGCGGCGAAGCCCTGATGGGCGATGACAGCTATGGCATCAACCGCGAGGTGATAGCGCGCATCGTGTCCGAGATTGCGGAAGTGGCCGGGCTGGGTGTGCAGGTGGCGATCGTGATCGGTGGCGGCAATATCTTTCGCGGTGTCGCCCCGGCTGCGGTGGGGATGGACAGGGCAACCGCCGATTACATGGGCATGCTGGCCACGGTGATGAATTCGATGGCGTTGCAGGATGCGATGACGCGTGCGGGTCTGGATTGCCGCGTGCAGTCGGCGTTGAATCTTGAGCAGGTTGCCGAACCGTTTATTCGCGGTAAAGCGTTGCGTTATCTGGAAGACGGCAAGGTGGTGATCTTCGCGGCGGGCATAGGCAGCCCGTTCTTTACCACCGATACCGCCGCCGCCTTGCGTGGCGTGGAAATGTCCGCCGAAGTGGTGATCAAGGCCACCAAGGTAGATGGCGTGTACACCGCCGACCCAAAGAAAGACCCCCACGCGATACGCTATCAAAGCCTGAGCTTTGACGAGGCGATCAGCAAGAATCTCAAGATTATGGATGCGACGGCGTTGACGCTGTGCCGCGACCAGAAATTGCCGATTATCGTATTTAGTATTTTCAAGCCCGGCGCGCTCAAACGCGTCGTGCTGGGCGAGGGTGAGGGTACCCTGGTCCGCGTTGATTAGGGTGTGTGTTGATTAACTCAATGGCTGGAATTGACCATGATTGCGGATATCAAGAAGACTACTGAACAAAAAATGCAAAAGTCGCTGGATGCGTTGAAAGCCGACTTGGGCAAGGTGCGCACCGGGCGTGCGCATACCGGGTTGCTGGATCATGTGACCGTGGATTATTACGGCAGCCCGACGCTGATTACCCAGGTTGCCAACGTCACGCTGATTGATGCGCGCACCATAGGCGTTCAGCCCTATGAGCGGAATATGGTAGGCGCGGTGGAAAAAGCCATTCGCGATTCCGATCTGGGCCTGAACCCCGCCGGCAGCGGCGAGCTGATCCGGGTGCCGATGCCGATGCTGACCGAAGAACGTCGCCGCGACCTGATCAAAGTGATCAAGTCCGAGGGCGAGACCGCCAAGGTGGCGGTGCGCAACATCCGCCGCGACGCCAACACCCACCTCAAGGATGCGCTCAAGAAGAAGGAAATCGCCGAGGATGAAGAGCGCCGCACACAGGACGAAATACAAAAGTTGACCGATCGCTTTGTTGCCGAAATCGACAAGGCTCTTGCCGCCAAAGAAGCCGACCTGATGGCGATCTGATCCCAGTACCGAACTTGGCATAATGGCCCATCATCCGCCCAGCTCCACCCGTACTATTCCCGACATTAGCAATGTGCCGCGCCACATTGCGGTCATCATGGATGGCAACGGGCGCTGGGCTAAACAACGCTTCATGCCCCGCGTCATGGGCCATCAGCGCGGCGTGGAGGCGTTGCGTGATGTGGTGAAGAGCTGCCGCGAACTGGGCGTGCAGTATCTGACGGTTTTCGCTTTCAGCAGCGAAAACTGGCGTCGCCCCGACGAAGAGGTTTCCTTTCTGATGTCGCTGTTCCTGAAAATGCTGGAACGCGAAGTGACCAAGCTGCACCAAAACAATATCCGCCTGAAAATTATTGGCGATCGCAGCCGTTTTGACGAAAAACTCAGGCAAAGCATGCAGGAAGCCGAGCAGCTAACCTCGAACAATACCGCTCTGACGTTGACCATCGCCGCGAATTATGGCGGACGCTGGGACGTGATGAACGCCGTGCAGAATCTGCTCAAGGATCATCCTCATCTTGCGCAAACCTTCGGCGAAGAAGACCTGCAGCCTTATCTCTCGATGAGCGACGCTCCCGAACCGGATCTGTTCATACGCACCGGGGGGGAGCAGCGCATCAGCAACTTCATGCTGTGGCAACTGGCTTATACCGAGTTGTATTTTACCGACACGTTGTGGCCGGCGTTCGACCGCAGCGAGCTGAACAAGGCGATAGCCTCATACCAGCGGCGCGAGCGACGTTTCGGGCGAACCAGCGAACAGTTGCAGGTCCAGCCCGAGGGAGGGCAGGGTGCGTAGCAGCCTCAAGGAGCAAGCTTCAAGGAAAAAGTCTGATGCTTAGGTCGCGAGTGGTTACCGCTGTGGTTCTGCTGGTGCTGTTTTTGTCGGCACTGTTTGCGCTGCCCGATGCTGGTTGGGCTGTATTGGTGACGGTGATGGTGTTGCAAGGCGCCGTGGAATGGTCGCGATTAGCCGGGTTCAGCGGCACGAGGGCCAACGTTTTCTGGACTCTGTCGCTGGTGATGATGTCGGGTTTGATCTGGTTTGATGCCACGCATACCTCCGAGCAATTAATTGTTCCCCATGTAACGGTTTATGCTGCATCCGTGCTGCTTTGGCTGGTCATCGTGCCGGCCTGGCTGATGGCAGGCTGGAAGGTTGAACAACCGCTATGGATGGCATTGGTCGGATGGGCGGTGCTGATCCCGACCGGCTTGGCGATGCTGGATTTGCGCGGGGACCATCCCTGGTTGCTGCTGGGCATGATGTGTCTGGTATGGGTGGCGGACATTGCGGCCTATTTTGCCGGGCGAAAATTCGGGAAAAACAAACTCGCACCCAATATCAGTCCGGGCAAGACCTGGGAGGGTGTAGGTGGCGCCATTCTCGGCGTGTCCGTTTGCATCGCCATCGCCTGGGGTTTCAGCCCCTACGCTAGCCAATTTGTATTGCTGCCGATCCTGCTGATAGCCTCATGGTGCTGGGTAGCATTGGCGGTCATCGGCGATTTATTCGAATCGGCGATCAAACGCCAGGCCGGAGTGAAAGACAGTGGCGCATTGCTGCCCGGACACGGCGGCCTGCTGGATCGTATTGATGCGTTGACTTCAACCTTGCCGCTAGCCGCACTGGCTCTGCTGTTACAACATTTTCGCTGATACTCATGCAACAGACCCCTGCGCAGCAGATTACGATTTTGGGCTCCACCGGCAGTATCGGCACCAGCACGCTGGATGTGGTGGCGCGTCATCCCGAAAAATTCAAAGTTGTCGCGCTGACGGCGAATAGCCAGGTCGAACTGTTGTTCAAGCAATGCCGGCAATTCAGGCCGCGATATGCGGTGTTGCTGGATGAGGCGTCTGCCGCGCAATTGCGCTCGCTGGTGCGCGAAGCCGGATTGGGCACCGAAGTCCTTACCGGCGTGACAGCGCTCGAACAGGTTGCTGCGCTGCCGGAGGTGGATGCGGTGATGGCGGCTATCGTCGGCGCGGCAGGGTTGCGCCCCACGCTGGCGGCGGCCCATGCGGGCAAGAAGATTTTGCTGGCGAACAAGGAAACGCTGGTGATGGCGGGCAACGTGTTCATGGATGCGGTGCGTGCGAGCGGTTCCGCACTGCTGCCGATAGACAGCGAACACAACGCGATTTTCCAGGCTTTGCCGCGCGGCTACGACGGCAATCTGGCCGCCAACGGCGTGCGCCGCATCCTGCTGACCGCATCGGGCGGCCCGTTCCGCAACACCCCGTTGAGTGAATTGATGAGCGTTACGCCGGAGCAGGCCTGTGCACACCCGAATTGGGTGATGGGGCGCAAGATATCGGTGGATTCGGCGAGCATGATGAACAAGGGCCTGGAAGTCATCGAGGCGCACTGGCTGTTCAACGCGGGTGCCGACGACATCCAGGTGGTGGTGCATCCGCAAAGCGTGATCCATTCGCTGGTCGAATATGTGGACGGTTCGGTGCTGGCGCAACTGGGCAACCCGGATATGCGCACGCCGATAGCCTATGGCCTGGCTTATCCGGAACGCATCGATTCCGGAGTGGCTGCGCTGGATTTGTTCAAGGTGGCGACGATGAATTTTGTCGCGCCGGATTTCGCGCGATTTCCTTGTCTGGCCCTGGCCTATCAGGCTCTGCGTGCGGCGGGTACGGCGCCGGCGGTGTTGAATGCCGCAAACGAAGTGGCGGTAGCGGCGTTTCTCGACAAGCAAATATCGTTCTTGTCCATTCCCCGCGTGATTGAGACGGTGCTCGACGCGTTACCGGTCAGCGTGGTCGGCTGTCTGGATGACGTGCTGGTCGCGGATGCCGAAGCCCGATGCACCGCGCAACGCCAGATTCAGCAACTAGCCAAATGACTACCTTGCTCGCATTTGTCGGCGCCATCGCGCTGCTGGTGGTGTTCCACGAGTTCGGACACTTTTGGGTGGCGCGCCGTTGCGGTGTGAAGGTGCTGCGGTTTTCGCTGGGCTTCGGCAAGGTGATTTACAGCAAACGTTTTGCAGGTCATGACACCGAATGGGTGGTTTCCACGATTCCCTTGGGCGGCTACGTCAAGATGCTGGACGAGCGCGAAGAAGAGGTTGCGCCAGAAGAGCTGGTCTACGCATTCAACCGCAAGCCGGTATTGCAGCGCATGGCGATAGTCGCGGCGGGACCGATTGCCAATTTCCTGCTGGCTATCGTGCTGTACTGGGTTCTGTTTATCCACGGGGTGCCGGGGCTTAAACCGATTCTGGGCGATGTGCCGCCGGGCACTCCCGCTGCGCTTGCTCAGATGCAGCCGGGCGAGACCTTGCTCAGCATTAATGGAGAGACTATCCCCAGCTGGCAGGAGATGCATTGGCGCTTGCTCGATCTGGCCCTGAAGCATGACGAGGTCAGGCTGGAAGCGCGAGCTGCCGATGGCGCGTCGCGTATGCATGTGCTGGATATCGGCGGCCTCGAGGCGAGCGATCTGGATGGCGAGTTTCTCGACAAGCTGGGCTTGCATCTCTATCAGCCTGTGATGTTATCTGTGATCGGTAGTGTTGCCGCCGATAGTGTGGCGCAACGTGCCGGCTTGCGGGAGGGTGACCGCATTCTGCGCGCCAATGGCGCGGCGATGCAGCGCTGGATGGATGTGGTGGACGTGATACGGGCGCATCCCGGACAGGCAGTGCAACTGGAGATTGAGCGCGGCACAATGATTATAGACGTCACCGTGACGCCGCAATCCGTGACCGAGTCGGGCAAAGAAGTGGGCAAGATCGGCGCCGGACCCAGGGTGAATGAGGCCGAATGGCAGGCGATGTTTGCCGAGGTGAGTTATGGCCCGCTGGAAGCGTTGCAGCGTTCGCTGCGCAAGACTTGGGAAACTTCTGCCATCAGTCTGAAAATGATGGGCAAGATGGTGATGGGCGAAGTGTCGATGAAAAATTTGAGCGGCCCGATCACGATCGCCGATTATGCGGGGCAATCTGCAAAAATGGGGGCGATGTCTTACCTGAGTTTTCTTGCCTTGATCAGCATCAGTCTGGGTGTATTGAATTTGTTGCCTATCCCTTTATTGGATGGCGGGCACTTGCTGTATTATGCGGCCGAGGTAGTCAAGGGTGGCCCGGTGCCGGAAAGTGTCTGGGAAATCGGTCAAAAAATAGGCATCGCGTTGCTGGGTACGCTGATGGTCTTCGCAATATATAACGATATTAATCGCTTTGTTTCAGGCTAAAAAATGAACATAAAAAAGATGGCAGGGCTGATCTTCCTGTTCTGTATCTCGCCTGCTTGGGCGATTGAACCCTTTACCATCACGGACATTCGCGTAGAGGGCATACAGCGTACCGAAGCCGGAACGGTGTTCAGTTACCTGCCGGTCAAGGTCGGGGACAAGATGGATAACGAGCAGGCTGCAGCGGCGATACACAGCCTGTTTGCAACGGGCTTCTTCAAGGATGTGCGCCTGAAGGTGGAGCGGGGCGTGTTGATTGTGCAGGTGCGGGAGCGGCCTTCCATTGCCGGTATCGAGATCAATGGGGTCAAGGATTTTCCCAAGGACAAGCTCAAGGAAAGCATGAAATACGCGGGGCTTGCCGAAGCGCGCATTTTCGACAAGGGGGCGCTGGACAAGGCGACCCAGGAATTGAAACGCCAGTACGTCGCGCGAGGCAAATATGCCGTGAAGGTGACAACCACCGTCACCGAACTGGAACGCAACCGCGTGAGCATCCTGTTTAATGTGGTGGAGGGTGAAGTTTCCAAAATCAAGCAGATCAATCTGGTCGGCAATCATGCTTATTCGGAAGCGGAGCTGCTGGACTTGATGAAGCTCGGGGTTGCGCCGTGGATCAGCTGGTTCAGCAGCAGCGACCAGTACTCCAAACAAAAACTATCCGCCGACCTGGAAACGTTGCGCTCGTTTTACATGGACAACGGATATCTGGAATTCAATATTGACTCGACCCAGGTATCGATTACGCCCAACAAGAAGGATATATACATCACGATCAATTTCACCGAGGGCGAAAAATACACGGTCGCCAAGGTGAGCGTGTCCGGGGATACTCTGGTTCCCAAGGCGGAAATTGAAAAGCTGGTGAAGGTGAAAGCCGGAGATACTTTTTCGCGCAAGGACATGACCGAAACCAGCAAGAAAATCGGCGAGCGTTTGGGGCATGAAGGCTATGCTTTCGCCAATGTGAGCGCGATCCCGGAAATCGACAAGGATAAGCACCAGGTTGCTTTTAATTTTGTGGTGGATCCCGGCCAGCGCGTGTACATACGCCGCATCAATGTGGCGGGCAACAACAAGACCCGCGATGAGGTCATACGCCGCGAGTTCCGCCAGACCGAAGGCGAGTGGTTCGATGTGGAAAAAATCAAGAAGTCCAAGCAGCGCGTAGACAAACTGGATTTTTTTTCCGAGGTTAATATTGAAACTCCAGCCGTACAGGGAGCGACTGACCAAGTGGATGTGAACATGTCGGTCAAGGAAAAGTCGACCGGGAATATTTCGGTGGGTGCGGGTTTTTCAAGCGGAGAAGGCCTGGTGCTGACCGGCAGTGTGACGCAGGCCAATTTGTTCGGCACGGGCAATTACCTCTCCACGCAAATCAACACCGGAAAAGTGAATCAGGTTTACTCGGTTTCTTACACCAATCCCTACTATACCGACGAGGGAGTCAGCCGGGGCTTCGACGTGTACAAGCGCAACACCGACTCGCAGAGCACCGCGATCAGCCAATATTCGTCGCATACCTTGGGCGCGGGCGTGCGCTTCGGCGTGCCGATTGCCGAGGAGCAAACGATCAGCTTTGGCCTGGCGGTCGAAAGAACCGAATTGGGCTTGTTCACCAGCAGTCCGATGCGCTTGCTCGATTACGTCAACAGGTATGGTATGACCAACAGCAATTTGCTGGGAACCATAGGCTGGGGCAGGGATAGCCTGGATAGCGCAATCTACACCACCGAAGGGACGATGCAGCGGGCTTTTGCGGAAATTGCGTTGCCGGTGTTCGATATGCGTTACTACAAACTGAATTATCAGCACAAATGGTTTTATCCGTTGAGCAAGGATTTTACGCTGCAGCTGCATGGCGAGGGTGG
>JACPYR010000045.1 GCA_016195965.1 Nitrosomonadales bacterium
GTATCCGCAAGATGCTGCGGATATTGATAGTTTGATCAGGAACGCCGACCAGGCGATGTATGTTGCCAAGAGCAATGGTCGCAACAATTTCAGCTATTTCAAGGCTAAGTCATAGCCAGTCAAAAGGTGTTAATGGGTCAACGGCGAAGCAGGTTGGCGATGACCTTGGACTTGTTGAGCACAGCCTGGTTGGCGTTGAGATCCATACGCAAGAAAATTATATCCCGCCCATCGTAGTAACCTATCCCCCATTGAGTATCGTTGAGCAGCGCAAGAATCAGCCGCGAGGGCTTGCCGGTGGCCCGTTCGTATACCGGGTAAAACACTACTCCGATCCGATATTTGCCGAACACCCCGGCATAATCGCCGCGCCAACACCGTGAATATTCTTCGTAGGTGTCCCATGACAGATTGCGCTGGTCGATAAATATCTTTTGCGGATAGAGCCGCCAGCTCAAGTAGCCGCCATATTCGAAGTAGTTGAAGAGCTCTCCCGCCGGTTTCGCTTGCGCCAGATAATCGACAGCGGAGGATGGAATTGCATTGGTCTCCAGCGGCGAGGCGGACAAGGAGGTGCGGCTGAGTGCGGCGTTGGCCAGAAATCCTGTCGCGATACACCACAGCAAAACCATCGGAATGCCTTTGGCGAGGGTCAGCCAGCGGTTCAGGTCGCGTGCAAAATATGCGCAGGAAATAACCATCACGACCGCAACCATCATCAGGCTGAAACGGAACGACATGATGCCTGCGGCCAGGAACGCGATCAGCAACAGCAGGTGGGCGATGCGGAGTTCGCGCCATTTGAACAGCAGCGCCAGGACGGGTACGACTGACGTTGCAATAATCAGGTAGCCGATATGTTTCATGCCGATAAAGTCGAAGTAGCGCAGCGTGCCCAAAAATTCGTCGATCACATGGGAAAATGGGCCGGATACTTCGGTGAAACTGGCCCAGGTCGCGGTGTAACCTACCGGGTTGAACAACGCGACCAGCATCGAAGCGATCGCGAGGATCGCAAAGTGGCGGTAGGTATCAGCGGATAATGGCTCGTGGTTTCTGTTGCGGGCAAGCCATTCGGCAAACAAGTGCACCAGCAAAATCCCTATGCCGATGATAAAGCCCCGATGCAGATTGGCCCACAGCAGCATGATCACAGGGAGCAGCAACGCATAGCGTGGCAGCGTTTGCCCGCGTCTGGCATCGGCCAGTATGGATTCGGCCAGCTGCAACACCAGCAGGGTGAAGATAAAGGAAAATACCTGCGGGCGCAGTTCATCGAAGCGGAAGAACAGCAGCGGCAGTATCCCTACGATAGACGAGGCTGTTATTGGGTGCAGCCCGTTGCGACGCAACTGATGCCATAGCAGCCAGTAGAACAGTGTCATCAGCAAGCTCTTGAGTGCCACCAATGCATATGCGCCGGCCATCGCGTAACTGCCCAGGAACAGCAATTGGGATAACGGATAGCCGCGCAGGATCAGGCTGGCCCGTGCATCCAGCGGCGAGGCCGAGGTGAACAGGAAGGGGTCGTCGACAGGCATCGTGCCATGCTCCCAGATCCAGCGCCCGGTATTCAGGTGCCACCAGAAATCGCTCAGCCCCAGCGGATAGGTGTGGTAGACGAACATGAACGCGAACGTGACAAGAAACAGCGTCCAGCGAACGATGGGCTTGTTGAAAAGTGCGGCTGAGTCTGCCATGTGCGTGCCTGAATGACCGGTTTAATATGTTATTTTAGGATGGAAGTTTAACTGATTGCGGATTCCTGGGGAGGATAAAGGCATCTTATCCCCAGTGTTTAAGATTCCAGTATTTTGCGCTGTAAAATAGCAGGCAGTAAGCTATGCTATGTTTCGATCACGACCAAGAATTTGACCATGTCACAAGATACTGACGCAGCCAGCCCGAAACATTCACACCGCTTTGACGAGGGCAACCCGCTCGGCGAGAAGAACACGCTACGCGTGGCCATCCTGACCGCAGTGATGATGGTGATCGAAATTGTCGGCGGCTGGTATTACAACTCCATGGCCTTGTTGGCCGATGGCTGGCATATGAGCTCGCATACGGTGGCTCTGGGGCTGTCCGTGTTTGCTTATGCCTACGCCAGAAAATATGCCCACGACCCGCGTTTTTCATTCGGCACTTGGAAGGTTGAGGTGTTGGGCGGCTATACCAGTGCGATCTTTCTGGTGATGGTGGCGGGGCTGATGATTTTTCAATCCATCGAGAGACTGATTTCGCCTACCCCGATACACTATGACCAGGCGATCGCGATTGCCATCGTCGGCCTGTTGGTCAACCTGGCTTCTGCGTGGATGCTCAGGGACGGGCATCATCACGATCATGTGCATGATCATCACGATCATGGCCATGCGCACGATCATCACCCTGACCTGAACCTGCGTTCCGCTTATATGCATGTGTTGGCCGACGCGGCGACATCGGTATTGGCGATTATTGCTTTATTCGGCGGCAAGTTGTGGGGGATCAGCTGGCTGGATCCGGTGATGGGGCTGGTCGGCGCAGTGCTGGTTTCCGTATGGGCTTATGGATTGTTGCGAGATACGGGGCGGGTGCTGCTGGATGCCGAGATGGGAGCGCCAGTGGTGGACGAGATACGCGCAGTTATTGCCGCCATGCCGTTCGAGGCGCAATTGAATGACCTGCATGTATGGCGTGTGGGGAAAGGAAAATACGCTTGCATTCTCAGTCTCGCGACGGATAATGATGTATCACCTGAATACGTCAAGGAGCAGTTAAGCATCCACGAAGAACTGGTGCATATCAGCATCGAGATTAATCCGGTTGGCGGGTAGGCCGATTTCAATCCGACGTGCCAGTTCGAGGTTATCCCCCGCATTTCAGGAAGCATGTTTAACATGATCTGTAAGGAGCTGGCATGACTCTTCCTTCAAACGCTAAGCGTAATACTTTTATTCGCTACCTGCCGTGGCTCGTGGGACTGGTTCTGCTGGCGCTGGCGGCTTGGTACTACACGCGGCCCGCTTTGATTAGCGTGCAACTGGTTAAGGTTGAACGCGGCGTGGTCGAGGCTATGGTGAATAATACTCGCGCGGGCACGGTCAAAGCTTGCCGTCGCGCCAAGCTGTCGGCTCCGGCGGGCGGGCAGATTTCTCTGCTCAAAGTGAAAAAGGGGCAACGCGTCAAAGCCAATCAGGTGTTGCTGGAGCTGTGGGACAAAGACCTGCAGGCGCAGGAACAATTGGCGCGAGAGCAACTCGCCACTGCGCAGACTCAGCAACAGCAGGCCTGTGTGCAGGCAGATCTGGCCGAAAAAGAAGCCGACCGTGCGCGCCAGCTGAAAGAGAAGGGCTTTATTTCAGCAGAGGCTGTAGACCAACGCATTTCTGCGGCCAAGGTAAGCCGTGCCGGTTGCGAAGTGGCGCACAGCCAGATCGAACAAAGCAAATCGCGTATCGCTGTGGCGCGCGCCAGTTTGCAGCGCATGGAGCTCAGCGCTCCATTCGATGGCATTGTGGCCGATATCAGCGGCGAACTGGGCGAATATGCCACGCCATCGCCGCCCGGCATTCTGACATTGCCCGCGATCGACCTGATCGACGACAGTTGCATGTACGTCAGCGCGCCTATCGACGAAGTGGATGCGGCCAACGTCAAGGTCGGACAGGATGCGCGCATCACGCTGGACGCGATCAAGGGCAGGACCTTTGCGGGTAAGGTCAAGCGCATCGCCCCCTATGTGCTGGAGCTGGAGAAACAGGCGCGTACCGTGGAGGTGGAGGTTGAATTTTCTCAGCGTCCCGATGCCGAGAACCTGCTGGTAGGGTACAGCGCCGATGTCGAGATCGTGCACAACACTCATCCGAATGTACTGCGCATCCCGACGCAGACCTTGCTGCCGGGTGAAGGCGACCAGAAGACCAAGCGCGTGTTGCTCTATGGCAGCGACGGCGTCCTCGCAGATAGATCCGTGACCACGGGGCTGGCGAACTGGGAGCACACCGAGGTCGCCGCCGGACTAAACGAGGGCGAGCAAATCGTGCTGTCACTGGATCGCGCAGGTGCGAAGGCCGGTGCGCGCGTGCAGCCGGAAGTAGCGAAAGCGCGGTAGGATGGGTTGAGCGATGCGATACCCATCGCTCATAATTGTTGGATATCGCTATGCACAATCCATCCTGCAAAATTCCGATTTTAGGGGGCAGTCTGAATGATAGCTCTTAGCCAAGTCAGCCGTAGCTTCACAGTGGGAGATCAAGAGGTCAGCGCATTGCGCGGCATCGACCTCGACATCGCGGCGGGTGATTATGTCTCCATCATGGGGCCGTCCGGCTCCGGCAAATCCACATTGCTCAATCTGATCGGCCTGCTGGACAGGCCGAGTTCCGGCACTTACAAGCTGGACGGCGGCGATGTGACTGCGCTGGACGATGTGCAGCAGGCCAGGGTGCGTAGCGAGAAGATCGGCTTCGTGTTCCAGTCCTTTCATCTGGTGCCGCGCCTCACCGCCGCGATGAACATCGAACTGCCGATGATCCTGGCGGGCATTCCGCCCGAAGAGCGCAAAGAACGCGTCGCAAAATTGATAGAGAATTATGGCCTGAAAGATCGCGCCGACCACCGGCCGGATCAGCTTTCCGGCGGGCAGCGCCAGCGTGTCGCGATCGCGCGTGCGACCAGCATGAATC
This sequence comes from Nitrosomonadales bacterium, assembly GCA_016195965.1. Classification (GTDB taxonomy): domain Bacteria; phylum Pseudomonadota; class Gammaproteobacteria; order Burkholderiales; family Gallionellaceae; genus Gallionella. The sequence continues at coordinate 4,671 of JACPYR010000045.1, forward strand.
CCGCGGTGCTGCTGGCCGATGAGCCGACCGGCAACCTTGACCAGACCACGGGCCGCGAGGTGATGGCGCTGCTCGAACAACTGGTCGAGCAGAAAGTCACGCTGATACTGGTGACTCACGATCCCATGCTGGGCGGGCGTGCGCATCGCCAGATACAGATGGTGGATGGGGCGATCATCAGCGATAACGGGAAAAAAACATGAGACTCGCCGATGTCGCGCAATTCGCCACCGGCAGCCTGCGCGGCAGCCCAACGCGTACGCTGTTGATGATGCTGGCGATGGCTATCGGCGTGGCGGCAGTGGTGGTGCTGACCGCACTGGGCGAGGGAGCGCGTCGCTATGTGGTGGACCAGTTCTCCTCGCTGGGCACCAATCTGGTGATCGTGTTGCCAGGGCATACCGAGACTGCGGGCATAGGTCCAGGCATGCTGCTGGGGCAGATTCCGCGCGAGATCACGCTGGACGATGCCGAGGCGATCCAGCGCAGCGCCTCGGTGAAACGCATCGCACCGCTGACGGTCGGATCCGCGATGCTGTCGCGCGGATCGTTGAACCGTGAGGTGGTCGTGCTGGGCTCGACATCGAATCTGCTGGAAGTGCGCCACATGAATCTGGGCATAGGGAAATTTTTGCCGGAAGGAGATATCCACGAAAGCGCGTCGGTGTGCGTGCTGGGCAACCAGATGAAACGCGAGCTGTTCGGCAACGATCAGGCCGTCGGGCAATGGGTGCGCCTGGGCGACCGGCGTTTCCGCGTGATCGGCGTGCTGGCCGCACAGGGCGAGTCTATGGGCATGCGCACCGACGAACTGGTGATCGTGCCTGTCGCTTCCGCGCACCAGTTGTTCAATACCTCTGGGCTGTTCCGCGTGCTGATCGAGGCCAAGGGCCGCGATGTCATCGAGCAGGCCAAACATGAAGCGGAGCAGATCATGTTACAGCGCCACCATGGCGAGAAGGATGTCACCGTGATCACGCAGGATGCGGTGCTCGCCACCTTCGACAGGATACTCACCGCGCTGACGATGGCAGTCGGCGGTATCGCCGCGATTAGCCTGGCTGTGGCGGGTGTGCTGATCATGAACGTGATGCTGATTGCGGTGGCACAACGCGTCAAGGAGATCGGCTTGTTGAAGGCGCTGGGCGCGCCCGGCAAGCGCATACGCAACCTGTTTTTTGCCGAGGCCGCGTTGCTCTCCGGTATCGGCAGCATCGCCGGGCTGGTGCTGGGTTACGCGGGCAGCCTGATCATCCGTCAGGTCTATCCGGTGCTGCCGGCCACGCCACCCTGGTGGGCGGTGCTTGCGGCCTGCGGCACCGCGCTGGGCACCGGAATCTTGTTCAGCGTGTGGCCCGCGCGGCGCGCGGCAAAGCTAGACCCGGTTGCGGCGCTTGCAGGAAGATAGCCATGCTACTTCCTGACCTTGTCAAACTCACCAGCTCCAGCTTCCTCTCCTACCGGATGCGCAGCTTTCTGACCGGGCTGGGCATCGCGATCGGCATCACCGCCGTAATCCTGCTGACTTCCATAGGCGAAGGCCTGCACCAGTTCGTGCTGGCGGAATTTTCGCAGTTCGGCACCAACATCATCACCGTGCAGCCGGGCAAGACGCAGACGCAGGGCGGCAATGTTGGCATACTGGGCTCGGTGCGCGCGCTGTCGCTGGACGATGCGGATGCACTGCGCCGACTGCCTTATATCGAGCATGTCAATGTCAGCGTGGCGGGCAATGCGGAAGTGAAGGCGAATGGCCGGATGCGGCGCACCATGGTGCTGGGCGAAGGTCGCGAGTTTGCCGGCGCGTTCACGATGAAGGTGCAAAGCGGCACGTTCTGGCCGGACGAGGACAACGAGCAGGCGCGCGCGCTGGTTGTGCTTGGGGCGAAGGTCAGCCAGGAACTTTATCCGGGACAGAATCCGCTGGGCAGCTATTTGCGCGTTGGCGGACAGCGTTTCCGCGTGATCGGCGTGATGGAGCCGAAAGGTCAGATACTCGGCATGGATCTGGACGACACGGTGTTCATCCCGGCTGCGCGCGCGATGGAGTTGTTCAACCGCCCCGGTCTGATGGAATTGCAGGCGAGCTATCGCACCAGTGTCTCAGCCGATGTGGTGATACGCGCGATCAAGGAGAGCCTGATCGCGCGGCACGGGCGAGAAGACTTCACCGTGATCTCGCAGGAGCAGGCGCTCGATGTGCTGAGCTCGGTGCTGGACGTGCTCACCTTTGCGGTCGGCGCGTTGGGCGGCATCTCGCTGCTGGTCGGCGCGGTGGGGATACTGACCATCATGACCATGGCAGTGACCGAACGTACTGCTGAGATCGGCCTGCTGCGCGCCTTGGGTGCGCAGCAGCGCCAGGTGATGACGTTGTTTCTCGGCGAGGCGATGCTGCTATCCGCACTAGGTGGATTGGCAGGCCTGGGGCTCGGGGTAGGCATCGCGCAAGGCCTGCACTTGTTGTTTCCCGCTCTGCCGGTGCATACGCCCTGGTTATTCGCGGTGCTCGCCGAACTGACCGCGATCGGCATCGGCCTTGCGTCAGGCGTCGCGCCCGCCATACGTGCGGCAAGGCTAGACCCGGTTGAGGCGTTACGCACGGAATGACCAATTTGAAAGTTGGCCGCAGGGGGTAACCGGTAGCGGCTTGGCTTTATCCGTTGGCCGGTGACTCGTCGCGCGTATGCGGTTGGCTGCAATCGGAACAATAGATTTTTCCGAGCCGCACGTGATAGATGACTTTTTCACCAGCATGAACTTCGCGTTGGCAGGAATCGCACAGCGTGCCGATGTCCATTACCAGCTCATTGAATCCTTCCAGCGGCATTTCGGTATCGCCGATCAATTTTGGGAACGGGGCGGTCTTTACGATATCTTCGCGGTAATATTCCTCGATTGCCAGGAAGCGCTGCACCATAAGCTCCGACAGGCCTGCCCCGCGTAAACAGGCTAGCATGAGGGCGGAGCGGTAATCGAACAAATCTTCCGAAATCACCATCCAGTGGTGAGTATTGCGTGGCTGGTCGCCGAAGTAGATTCTTTCACCTGTCAGTATCTGGCGCGTGAACAGAAACTGTTTTTCGATCAGGCGCTGTTTGGTCACGCCTTCGAAGAATGAGGCCAGCCTGTCATCGCTGTACACACGACCATAGAAATCGGTCAGCACGAGCGTGAGCAATTCCCCTTCGCGCAATGCGGCCCACAGTTCCGGATCGGGTGGAGGATACTTGGCCTTGTTGCCGTTTACGGGAGGCGGTGCGGCTGGTTTGCCGTCGCGCTTTTTTTTGCGCAAGTCGCGCAACACAAAGGCGTCGCTGTGGATTGCATGCGGGGATGCGCCACGTTCTGCGGCCAGTTGCTCTGCGCAACTGACCATCTCGGCCAATCCCGCCAGATAGACATGATGGCCGCGCAAATCCTTGTGCGCGGCGAAGGCGACATCGTGCGTGCGCCCCGCATGCATGCCCTGTGGTGCCGGATGGCCAGATACACAGGGGTGGTAATGAAAATTGGCATGCCGCTTTTCCAGCTCGCGCAGAGGCGCATCAAGGTAGAGGCCTGCAGGAAGGCGGCTGCCGTGATAGAGATGGATATCGGCCGTGTGCTGTTGCTGCAGCGCTTCGCGCAGGATGCCGAGCAACGGGGCGAGGCCGGTGCCGGTGGCGACCATCAGCAACGGATGATTGTGCGCCTCATGCTGATAATGGCAATGGCCGTCGGGTCCCTGGATGCTGATTTCGTCGCCTGCCTGCAACTCATCCAGTATCCAGTTGCTCATGCTGCCGCCATTTTTGCGTTGCACGTGGAGTTCCAGGAAGTAATCCTGCGGCAAGCCTGCCAGCGAGTAGCTGCGGGTGAGGCCGTCGTGGCGGCGCAGGCTGATGAATTGTCCCGCGAGGTAGTTGAATTCTGGTGTTGGCTCGATCAGCAGCCGGCATACATTGGGGGAGAGCATTTCCTTGCTGTGCACCAATGTCGGAAAATACAGGGCTGTGGGTGGTGCGATTTCCATATCGCCCAGCGGGATGCACTGGCAGGCCAGAAAATAGCCTTCTTTGCATAATTCCGGGCGCAATCCCCTTTGCGCCACTGGCGGAATGGCCCCGTATTTGCCTTGTTGCATGCAGACATGGCATGAACCGTTGCGGCAGGAAAAAGGGATGGTGATGCCATGGCGCATGAAGGCATCGAGTACGTTTTCGCCTTCGCGCGCCAAAACATTCTGGCCTTCGAATTTTAGCAGAGGCATGGATTCAATCTATGGTGGCATGATGCCGGAGGACGTTAAGGATGGCTTTGCAAAACACCCAGTAATTCCTGCGCAACTTTTCTTGCTTCGAGAAATATCATGCCCAGACTCTTGCTGGGCTTGGCGGCGACGGCGAGAATCGCGTCGGGTCCAGCTTGCACCAGCAACATCACGCCTTGTTCGCCTTCGACCAGCACCAGCTTAAGATTGCCGCGCTGGATTTCCTGTGCCGCGCGATGAGCCAAGGCGAGCAACGATGCGCACATTGCGCCGAAACGATCCGCGTCTACTCCGTCACCCAGAACGGCGGCGATGTTGTAACCGTCGCTGGAGATGCAGGCAGAGGCTTCGATGTCGGTGGAAGAGCCGTTCAATTTGCGCAGAACGGACCGGAGCGCCGAGGCGCGCGCTTCGCTTTGTGTTTTTTCAGCTTCCTTCATGGCCATAAACCCTTGTCATTAATAGGTGTATGGTGATTATACACGGTAGTTCTTGTCGCCCGGCCCGGCGCTCAACTGCGCCGGACCATGCGAGTCTTACAGCGCCGCTTCTATCGCGGGGACTGCGCCACGCGCCTTGGTCAGCGCCATACCCAAATTGGCAGATTTGCGGCATACGAAACAGGCGACTTGATCCTGGTTCTTGGCGCGGATGAATACGTGAATCAGGTTGTCGCTGTTGATAATCATTTCCTGGAAATAGTGGTGTCCGTCGTCTTTCAGCCCGCGCGCCTTCTTGAAAATACTCTCTATCATCGAGACGTTCGTGCCCTGAAACAGATCAGCCGTGGCGGCAGCCAGCAGTTCAACCACTTCGGTAGGTTGAGAATCCACCGATTTGATGCCCAGCAACATGCCGCTGGACAGGTCTATATAGCCGGCAGCCAGACATTCCGGAATGGAAGCGACAGCGGTTTGCAGTGCATTGGATAAATCAGCCATTTTTAAACTCCCTATAACTGTTGTTGAAAACACCTCGCCAAAAACGGCCAGGCACAGGGTGCAACATGACTACACATCATTGCCGTTTTGCCGGTGGCAAGCCGGATACGATTATTTTTCTTCCGGCAACGTCAGCTTGCCGGATCACGTCTCGCCATTAAATGCATGCTTCCAGCGCGGGCATGGAGCTGCGCGCCTTGGTGATGGCCATGCCGAGGTTGGCCGATTTTCGGCACACGAAACAGGCGACTTGCTCCTCGTTCTTGCCACGGATGAATACGTGGATCAGGTTGTCGCTGTTGATAATGATTTCCTGGAAATAGTGGTGACCATCGTCTTTCAGGCCGCGCGCTTTCTTGAAAATACTCTCGATCATTTTGACGTTCGTGCCCTGAAACAGGTCTGCCGTGGCAGCAGCCAGCAATTCAACCACTTCGGTAGGTTGAGAATCCACCGATTTGATGCCCAGCAGCATGCCGCTGGAAAGGTCGATGTAGCCTGCGGCCAAACATTCCGGAATGGCGGCGATGGCGGTTTGTAATGCACTACTCAGATCATTAGACATGAAGCTTTCCTTTCAATATTATTTAATTGCCTTGTGTAGGCCAACGTTGTTGCTGCATCATTGCCCCCCCTTGGCGGGACGGCTACGATTCTTTTTCTGGGCGAGCGCAAATGCTTCAAGAAAATCGACTTGCACTTGCGACTGCACCCAGCGGGGTTCGATTCTGCGCACGGTTTCCAGCGCGCCCAGCGCACTGTTGCCTTCCCAGATCAGGTGGGCGGCTAGTACGGTGCCGGTGCGCCCGAGTCCGGCGCGGCAATGCACTGCGACCACTTCCTGTTGTGCCAGCAGTTGCTCAATGAGCAGGCACAGGCGTTCGCCTTGTTCCGGCGTGGGGGCTTCCATGTCAGGGATAGCTTCCCAGATGCTCTTGATACCAAATGGTGCGAGCCGCGCCTCATCCAGCGCCGTTTCGGTCAGCGTGACCAGTGTGGTTACGCCGACGCGTTGCAGGGCTTTCAGATCATATTCCATGTCGTAATACACGCCGGGCGCCGGTGTGCCGGCAAGTTGCCCGTGTTTCAGCCACAGGAAGCCGCGCGGGCCTGCCGAGCTGCCGACATAGTTCAAGGCGGCTTTGGGCAGCGGCGGTGGCACGGGAACAGATTCGTCCAGTTCTTCAGGATTGGCGCCGGGGCTGGCCACCGTACAAGTACCGTTACGGGAGAATTCACGCGCCGCAGCCGTGACGGGATGGTCGAAAATTTGCGGGATGGATTGCTGTTCCTGAACATAACCGCCCGCCATCAATACGGCTTCACCGCCTAGCAGACGTGCGTGGCGCTGGTTGTGCAACACTACCAGCAGTGCGCGCCGGGTTGCTTCTTCGCGCATATAGTCGAGCAGTCTGGCGCTTTCTTCATCGCTCAGTCCGGTGGTCGGTTCATCTATGCACAACAGGCGCGGGCCGGCAGCAGCCAAGCGCAGAATGGCAAGATGGCGTTGCTGTGCGAGCGTCAGGTTGATCACAGGCTCATCGAGCTTGTCGCACAGCTCGTTTAATTTTGCCCGCTCCAGCAGCCGCAAGGCTAGGTCGCGTTGTGCCAGACGGGTAAGCTGGTTACGCTCCGACGACGTTTTCGAGTACCGAGGACATCATCAGTTGCGCGCTTTGTGCCACCAGTTCAGGGCGTTCTTCTGCGTCCGGTAGAGATGAGCCCCGATAAAAAGCGCTGCCCCATGTGCGGAACGAGGGAGTGGCAGAACTCAGTCCGGCCAGCGTGCGTAACAGTGTGGATTTGCCGGTGCCGGATGGCCCGAGCAACACCACCGAACCTAGTTCCGGCACGGCGAAGGTGATTTCACACAACACCACCTTTTTGCCGAAAGCAACGCCGAATCCATGTAACTCGAGCAGCGCGCCGGGAATAGAGGGAGCCTCTAGCGGTGTTAAGCGGGGACGGCGACGACGCTCCGAGTTGGTTTGTTCTGCAGAGATGATCGCCGTATCCATGTTTATGCTGCCTTGGTACGGCTGGTGGTTGGATCGATCAGTGAGAGCAACGCCAGCAGTAATTGTTTGACGTCTTCGCGCTGCCGTCCATCCACTTCGAACACCGGAATGTTGAGATTTAACGTAGCGAGGCGCTGATGGAAGCGATCCAGCAAATCCGGCTGCGGGTCGAGTTCGGTGCGGGTGACACCGATCACCACGGCATTACCGCACTTGGCGATGGATTGACCGAATGCCTTCAGGTAGGTTTCCATATCGCCCAACGGATCGGGGCGGGCATGATCGATCAGGATGACTATACCCATCGCGCCTTCGCTCAGGATTTCCCACATGAAGTTGAAGCGATCCTGTCCGGGAGTGCCGTAGAGATGGACTTTCATGCCGCCATCGAGATTGAGTATGCCGTAATCCATCGCGACAGTGGTGTTGCTCTTGCGTTGCGCGACTTCGTCCGATGCCTTGGCTTCTGTGCCGACGACCATGATGTCGCTGACCGAACTGATCGAGGTGGTTTTACCCGAGCCTACCGGACCTGCAAAAATGATTTTGTTTTCCATTTTTTATAGACCCGAAATTTTGGCGAATAAAGAACGCAACAGGCTACGTTCCTGTGCGGGTTCCGGTGATCCGGTTTGGGCGGTTTCATCGGGCGCTTGCGGGTTGCGGCTGACCGGGCTTGCAATGCCAGCGCTGTGTGCTGCGCTGTATATATGGTAGACCTCTTCCTTGCTGATGCCGAGCTGGCGATGCACCAGCATGATGGTGGTGGGATGGCGAGTGAGCAGGGCGCAGATTCGTGCGGTGTTTTGCGTCATCGGCAAACGGGTCAGATTGGGCCAGCGGCGGAACTGGACCACATCGTATCTCGAAGTGCCTTCGAGCAAGCGTCCCTGCGATGCATGGAAGCCCGCATGCCACAGCAATTCGCCGATATGTTTGCCGGAGCCGGGTGGCTGCGCTGTATCGCCCAGCGCAACCACTTCAAATTGTGTGGCAGGAGCCAGGCAGAACTCAGCCATGTTGCTTATGTTTGCCGAGTATTCTTTGCGCGCGGGGAACAGGGAAACTTCACCCTTCCCCGGTAAAACGACGCGGGTATTGTCGCGCGATGAGGCAATGCGTTGAGCGATGCCGAGAAAATAATCAGCCGCCGAAAAGACGGTTTCAGCACTATCGGTAGCGTGTTCTATATCGCGTGACATGTCGAACCCCCCTGTAATGCATACCCAATTTGTAATTTTGGCAATTGCAAGTCGCTAATCGCAAAATTATGCACTGCTAATCTGCGTGGGCTCGGGAGCGGAATTGTGACATGACGGGAACCCGGATATTTCATCCGAGCCGTGTTGCTGATGAACGCCTTAAATCTGGCGATCCCGCTGTCATAAAGCTTGCGCTCCTTAGACCGGTAATTTTGCGCCCCTGGCTTTCGGCAGGTTTGCCCTTTGCAGATTCGTTACGGTTGCTGCTGTTGCGTATGGCTGGTTACAAACTGGTCGTACTGGTAACCATTCTATTTCGAGCCATTGCTAACAACGCTACTGCGGATTTTGAATTGTGTCAAATTATTTACAAACCCATCCTGCACATCCATTTCAAAACTTGACTTTTTTAGTAATAAAGCGCTGAATCTATATCCCGCAGTTGTTCGTCTTGTTTCTTACCGTTCCAAATTTTCTTGAGGAGAATGTCATGAAGCAGCGCTACAGTTTGTTCATTGGTTTGGCCTTGTTTGTTGCAGCCAGTCAGGTTGTTGCAGCCGAAGGTTCAATTACGATCACCTCACCTGTCAATGATGCGGTCCTGCAGAGTGCTACCGAAAATAAGCTGGCGTTCAATGTTCAATTGAGCCCCAAAGGCAATCACGTCCACGTCTATGTCGATGATCAGGATCCTATCGTGGTGCGCGATGTCAGCCATTGCCCATGCAGCGTCGCATTGCCCAAGCTCTCATCGGGAAAACATACCATCGTGGTGAAAGAGGCAACAGCCGGCCATGCGCCGACCGGTGTGCAGGGTTCCGTGACGGCCACGGTCAAGTAATTTGTGCAGAATTTTATTTATGCACTCATCCAGCTGGTACATAACTTCGGCGCTGTAACCGTGGCAGGTACTGCCGCATCTGCCTTGTGGCTGGTGCGGGGTGATGCTGCGGTGCAGCGCCGTCTCGTCTTGTTCATCGGTTGGGCTTGGGCAATTCAGGCGGCGAGCGGTGTGCTGTTTGGCATGACGACTTTTTATTTCGAAGGCCAGCTGCCGGATATTCACGGCATCGCGATGATGGCGCTGCTGTTCAAAGCCATGTGTGCCACCGCTGGAATACTTTTGGCGGTGATCTATCTGAAATCAAAATTGGGCGTATCCAAACAACTTCTCATCTGGCATCTGTCTTTTGTTCTGGGTGTGATCGCGTTGAGTTCCGCTGCATTCTTGCGCTGGTTTTCCTGATAAATTGTTGCTGCAGAAATGGCATAGGCTAGCGTTACTTCCCATACCGGATAAAATTCGCGTAGTCATTAACGAAACAGTGCAGGTATAATCGCCGCCGAACAAGTTACGCTGGTCGGCCACGTTGCCGGATCAGTGTCTAAAAATTCCACGAAATTAAGGAGAGATTCATGCTGATAGGCATTCCTGCGGAAACGCGCGCAGGCGAGAAGCGGGTCGCGACGGTGCCGGAGGTTGTGGAGAAGCTCATCAAGCTGGGCTTCAAAGTCGCGGTCGAATCAGGTGCCGGAGACGGTGCGAATTGCAGTGACGAGAGCTACCGCGCAGCAGGCGCCGAGATCATCGCGGATGCTCCCCGGTTGTGGGCTACATCCGACATCGTGTTCAAGGTGACCGCCCCGACCAATGCCGAGGTTGAGTTGATGCGCGAAGGCGGCATATTGATCGGCTTCATCTGGCCGGCGCAAAATCCGGAATTGATGAATCAGCTCGCTGCCAAGAAGGCGACGGTGCTGGCCATCGACTGTCTGCCGCGCATGCTTTCCCGCGCCCAGAAGATGGATGCGCTGACCTCGCAGGCTGGCGTCGCTGGTTACCGCGCCGTGATCGAGGCGGCCAACGCATTCGGCCGCTTCTTCAACGGCCAGATCACGGCTGCGGGCAAGGTTCCGCCGGCCAAGGTGTTCATCGCGGGCGCCGGTGTGGCCGGTCTGGCCGCGATCGGCACCGCAGCAGGTCTGGGCGCTATCGTGCGTGCCAACGACACCCGTGCCGAAGTGGCCGATCAGGTCAAGTCGCTGGGCGGCGAATTCGTCAAGGTTGAGTACGAGGAAGAAGGCGGCGGCGGCGGCGGCTATGCCAAGGTGATGAGCGAGGGCTTCCAGCAGGCGCAGCGCGAGATGTACGCCAAGCAGGCCCGCGAGGTGGACATCATCATCACGACCGCGCTGATCCCCGGCAAGCCCGCGCCCCGGCTGATCACCGCCGAGATGGTGCATAGTATGAAGCCGGGCAGCGTCATCGTCGACATGGCGGCGGAGCGGGGCGGCAATTGCGAGCTGACCGAACCCGGTCAGGCGGTGGTGAAGCACGGCGTGACCATCGTCGGTTACACCGACCTGAATTCGCGCCTGGCCAAGCAATCTTCCACGCTGTATGGAACCAATCTGTTCCGCCTGGCCGAGGAGCTGTGCAAGACCAAGGACGGCATCATCAACGTCAACATGGAAGACGATGCGATCCGCGGCCTGACGGTCATCAAGAACGGCGAAATCACCTGGCCCGCACCCGCACCGAAACTGCCTGCTGCTAAACCGGCTGCGCCCGTCAAGGCGGCTCCGGCTCCCGCGCATGGTCACGGCGGCGGTGGCGCACCGGTTTCGGCAGGAAAGACGGCCGCAATATTCGGCGCCGCCGCCTTGCTGTTCCTGCTGATCGGCGCCTACGCCCCCGCAGCGTTCCTCGGACACTTCACGGTGTTCGTGCTCGCGTGTTTCGTCGGTTACATGGTGGTGTGGAACGTCACCCCGGCGCTGCACACGCCCCTGATGAGCGTCACCAATGCGATTTCCAGCATCATCGCCATCGGCGCACTGGTGCAGATCGCGCCGCCGCTTGGATTGCTGGGCGGCTTTACCGGTCGTCCGGATGGCTGGATACGCTGGTTGGCGGTGGTGGGTATCGCACTCACTGCGGTCAATATGTTCGGCGGCTTTGCCGTTACCCGGCGCATGCTGTCGATGTTCCGCAAATAAGGATAAAAAAACCTAAGTTTCATCCGCAGATTACACAGATTAACGCAGATTTCATGCGCTTACGTTCGATAAGTGCATCACCTGAAAGGTGTGCCTGATTAACGAGATAGTTTTTTGTTTAATCTGTGGAAATCTGCGTAATCTGCGGGCAACTGCTTTTTTTAAGGATAAATGAATATGTCTGCAAGCTTGGCAACGGTTTCTTATATTGGTGCAATCATCCTGTTCATCCTCAGCCTGGGCGGGCTGTCCAACCCCGAGTCTTCGCGACGCGGCAATCTCTACGGCATGATAGGCATGGCGATCGCCGTGCTGGCCACGGTGTTCGGCCCGCGTGTTTCGATGGCTGGCGTTCCCTGGATCATCGCCGCGATGGTGGTGGGCGGCAGCGTCGGGCTCTATGCGGCGCGCAAGGTGCAGATGACGCAGATGCCGGAACTGGTCGCGCTGATGCACAGCCTGGTCGGTCTGGCGGCCTGCCTGGTCGGCTACGCCAATTACATTGATCCTATGGCGGCACTGAATCTGTCCAGCGCCGAAAAAGCCATCCACGAGATCGAAATCTATCTCGGCATATTGATAGGCGCAGTGACCTTCGCCGGCTCCCTGATCGCCTTCGGCAAATTGTCGGGCAAGATAGGCGGCAAGCCGCTGTTGCTGCCGGGACGGCACTTCCTGAACCTGCTTGGTCTGCTGATCGTTATCGCGTTCGGCTGGCAATTCCTGCACGCCGAATCGGTCAGTGCGGGCATGCTAGGCCTGACCGTGATGACCGTGATCGCCTTGCTGTTCGGCATACACATGGTGATGGCCATCGGCGGCGCCGATATGCCGGTAGTGGTGTCCATGCTGAACTCCTACTCCGGATGGGCGGCGGCGGCGACCGGCTTCATGCTGAACAACGACCTGTTGATCGTCGTAGGCGCCTTGGTGGGATCCTCCGGCGCGATTCTTTCCTACATCATGTGCCGCGCGATGAACCGCAATTTCTTCAGCGTCATCGCGGGTGGATTCGGCGGCGGGGCTCCGGCCAAGAAGTCTGGCGGTGAGGCGCAACCGGCGGGCGAGGTGGTGGCTATCAGTGCGATCGAGACGGCGGAATTGCTGCGAGAAGCCAAGAATGTGATCATCGTCCCCGGATACGGCATGGCCGTGGCTCAGGCCCAGCATGCGGTCAACGAAATCACCCAGCTGTTGCGCGAGAAAGGCGTCAATGTGCGTTTCGGCATCCACCCGGTCGCGGGACGCATGCCCGGCCACATGAACGTGTTGCTGGCCGAAGCCAAGGTACCTTACGACATCGTGATGGAGATGGACGAAATCAACGCGGAATTCCCGGATACCGATGTTTCCATTGTGATCGGCGCGAACGACATCGTGAATCCGGCAGCGCAGGAAGATCCGGACAGCCCTATCGCCGGCATGCCGGTGCTGGAAGTCTGGAAAGCCAAGACCTCCATCATGATGAAGCGCAGCATGGCCACCGGCTATGCGGGCGTAGAGAATCCGCTGTTCTACAAGGAGAACAATCGCATGTTGTTCGGCGATGCCAAGAAAATGCTGGAAGAAGTTCTGGTTGCGCTGAAAGCGTAGCGGGGGTTTATCGCCGCTGCGATGTGGGTTGTTTGAACCTAAAAGACTTGTCCGCAGATTACGCAGATTTCCACAGATTAAACAACTGGTTATAAAAATTGCTAGCACAACCTAAAGGGTGAGAACAAAGCTGCCTGTAACCATATGAAAATCTGCGTGAATCTGTGTAATCTGCGGGTTGAACTGCGGTTTTAAGGTTGAACGGAAGCCAATGCAAGCTGGCTTCCGTTTTGTTTTTGTGCTGCCCTGTTTATATGCGCGGAGTCTTGATCACCAACCAGGCCCCAAGCAGACTCTGTATCAGGTAGATGATGCTGGATACGCCATGCAGCATTTTGAAGCGATCGGCGAACGTGCTGTGCATCACATCCAAGGGCAAGGCCTGCGCCTTGAGGTCGGTCATGACGGGCTGGATACCAAACTGGATGAACAGCGTCAGCAAAAACATCGTCGTCACTACCCAGAACAGAGTCTGGCGCAAGGCTGCCTGGCCGGATAGCGCCAGGCGCTGGATCAGCAGATATGCGCCGCACACCATGCCCAGATAGCCCACCAGCGCGAACATTTGGCCAGCCAGCATGCCAGCCAGCTGCTTGTCGGGCTGGGCGTAAAACAGCACGGGCACGGCGAGATAGCCGGTTGCCCACAAGCCGCCGACCCATGCAGTGACCAGTAGTGTGGAAAGATGCAGTGACAGATTTTTCATGGTGCGCAGGTTAACACATGAGATGGCAAACTGGACAGGAGTAGCGGCGGCATGGGCAATGTAGCCAAGGCTGTCATCCTCCGTCGATAGGCCCTGAACAAGCCTGTGCGCGCAACGCACAAAGACCGTAAAATACGAACTTTATTGTCCGCCATTCTGTTTTTATTTTATGACCATACGTACTCGTTTTGCACCCAGCCCCACCGGCTACCTTCACATCGGCGGCGCACGCACCGCATTGTTCTCTTGGGCTTATGCGCGCAAGCACAAAGGCACTTTCATTTTGCGCATCGAGGATACCGATGTGGAGCGCTCCACGCCCGCCGCAGTGCAGGCCATCATGGATGGCATGAAGTGGCTGAATCTGGATTATGACGAGGGGCCGTTCTATCAGATGCAGCGCATGGATCGCTACAAAGAGGTGATACGCCAGATGCTGGATGAGGGTACGGCTTATTATTGTTATACCTCGCCTGAAGAACTGGATGCGCTACGCGAGGCTCAGCGCGCGCGCGGCGAGAAGCCCCGTTACGACGGTCGCTGGCGTCCTGATATGGCCAAGGTGCTGCCGGAGCCACCGGCAGGCGTTGCGCCGGTCGTGCGCTTCAAAAATCCAACCACCGGCATGGTCGGTTGGAAGGATCTGGTGAAAGGCTACATCGGGTTCAACAACAATGAGCTGGACGACCTGATCATCGCGCGCGCCGACGGTACCCCAACGTATAATTTTTGCGTGGTGGTGGACGACTGGGAGATGGGCATCACCCATGTGATCCGCGGCGACGACCACGTCAACAATACCCCGCGCCAGATCAATATCCTCAAGGCGCTCGGTGCGACGGTGCCGCAGTACGCGCACCTGTCCATGATCCTGGGCGATGACGGCACCAAGCTTTCCAAACGCCATGGCGCGGTCAGCGTGATGCAATATGACGAGGACGGATACCTGCCTGAGGCGGTGGTCAATTATCTGGCGCGGCTGGGATGGTCGCACGGCGACAAGGAGATTTTCTCGGTCAAGGAATTCTGCTCATGGTTTGACCTCGACCACATCACGCCGTCCGCAGCCCAGTTCAACACCGAGAAATTGAATTGGGTGAACCAGCATTACCTGAAGCAGGCCGATAATGCCCGCTTGGCCGCGCTGGTGCGCCCGCGCCTGGAAGCGCGCGGCGTGAAGGTGAGCAATGCGCCGGTGCTGGAATCCATCCTGTCGCTATACAAAGAACGCGTGGCCACGCTCAACGAACTGGCCGATGCCGCCGAGGTGTTTTATATCGATCTGCACCCGGCGCAGGAATTGCTGGATGAGCACCTGATGCCCGAAGTGCTGCCCGTGTTGCGCGAACTCGCAGAACGTTTTGCCGAAGTCGCATGGGAAGCCCCTGCGCTGGCCGCGCTGATCAAGGAATTGCTGGCCAAGCACAACCTGAAAATGCCCAAGCTGGCGATGCCGTTGCGCGTGATGCTGGTAGGTCAGACGCACACCCCGTCGGTCGATGCCGTGCTGGCGTTGTTCCCGCGCGAAACCGTGCTGGCGAGGATGAAAAAGTATCTGTAGTTAAAGCTGTAGTGGCAACAAAAAAGCACGCCTGGGCGTGCTTTTTATTTTGCTGCTTTTTGAATTACTTCAGCAAGTCGGCTTAACGGCTGTTGCCATTGTTGCCGCGTCCCAGTGCATAGCTGGGGCGGTCACCGTTGCGGCGCGGGGCGCTGTTGCCGCCTCGATTGTTGCCGAAGCTGCGTTCCTGGCTACGCGGTTGAGCTTGCCCGCCGAATCCCTGTCCACCTCCCAGAGTCAGCGTGCGACCTTGCGTGGTGTTGCCGTTGGCTTGGCCGTGCCATTGACCATGATCTTCTTTCTTTCCGGCATGGCTGTGACGGCTGTCTGGTGCGCTGTGATGAAAACCTGTGCCGCGAGCCTGTCCTGTGCCTGCCGATGTATTGCCATTGCCGGCGAAAGCGCTGCTGCGGTTGCCGCCGAAGCCTCCGCCATTACCGCGGTTACCACCGTAACCGCCGGCATTGTTGCCACCGCCGAAACCGCCGCCGTTGCTGCGGCGCGGGCCGCTATTGCCGCGCGGACGATCCGAAGACGGGCCGGTGCGCAGCTTGTACTTGGGCTCCAGACCCTCGATGGTGTGCATCTTGATGCTTTGCTCGGTGTATCGCTCGATACGCTTCAGCAATTGTGCGTCGCGGTTCGATGCGAACGAGATCGCGATACCCGAAGAGCCGCCGCGACCGGTACGTCCGATGCGGTGTACATAGTCTTCGGCAAACTTGGGCAAGTCGAAGTTGATCACATGAGAGACGCCGCGTACATCGATGCCGCGAGCGGCCACGTCGGTGGCGACCAGCACGCGCAGGTTGCCGTTGCGCAGATTCAGCAGGGTGCGATTGCGTTCGCGCTGGCTCATGTCGCCATGCAAGGCCGATACCGAGTGGCCTTGTGCGGACAGTTGGTCGGCGATGGTGTCGGCATCGCGCTTGGTGGCGGTGAACACGATAGCCTGATTCAATTCGGCATCGGTCAACAGATGGCTTAGCAGCTTGTTCTTGTGCGCAACGTCATCGGTAAACATCATGCGTTGTTCGATGTTTTCATGCTTGTCTTTTGCCGCCGAAACGGAAATCTTCTTCGGTTCCTTGAGCAGGCGCGAGGCCAGATTGCCGACTACGCCGTCGAGTGTTGCCGAGAACAGCAGGGTTTGACGCGTCTTCGGAGTGGCTGCGGCGATGCGCTCCACGTCGTCGACAAAGCCCATGTCCAGCATGCGATCCGCCTCATCGAGGATCAGCACTTCCATACGTGAAAAATCAATGCGTCCGCGCTCCAGATGGTCGATCAAACGCCCCGGTGTTGCGACCAGGATATCCACGTGGCCGGACAGCAGACGGTTCTGCACCGGGTAAGGCATGCCGCCCAGGATGCTGATGATCTTGAAACGCATGTTCTTGCCGTATTTGGTAGCGGCATCGCAGACCTGTTGCGCCAGTTCACGGGTAGGGGTCAATACCAGCACGCGCGGGCCTTTGCCGGGCAATGTGGATGGCGTGGCCAGACGGTTCAGCGCGGGCAGGATGAAGGCCGCAGTCTTGCCGCTACCGGTCTGCGACGAAGCCATCAGGTCGTGACAGGCCATGATCTCGGGTATGGCCTGAGCCTGGATCGCGGTTGGCACGGTATAGCCGGTTTCGGCAATCGCCTTGAGAATGGCAGCGTTTAAATTTAAATCTTCAAATGACATCTTGTTCCTTTATTTATAAACAAAGGGGCTACTTAGTAGTCTGGGCATTGCCGTGCAGACGCGAGGCAACACCCAGTTAAAATAACTGAATGCCGAATCGAGTCCAGCATGGCGAACTTTCAGCAGTTCCCTAAGGTGAGCGCAGGTAGTTAAAACTACACGTTGAACGGGCAGACGATTAACCGGCGCATAAAACATCGTTGCTAACCGGAAAACCTTGTGTATCCCCGTTAGAGAATTTTGGTGGGCTTTTAGACAGGCGCGATTTGCATACGCGAGAGGTAGGTCAGAAAACGATGAACCAATGCCGCTTTAGTGGCGACAAGGCGCGCATTATACGGATAGAAAAAATAAAAGCCAGCGAAAGTTTATCGTGCCGCACCCTGTGCTAGAATGCGCGCCCTTTTCATATAGCAAGGCTGTACACATGTCCCGCGAAAGCGTCATGGACAGCAATGACCTGGAAAAAGAGCGCGGCATCACCATTCTGGCGAAGAACTGCGCCGTAGAGTATGAAGGTATACATATCAACATCGTCGACACCCCGGGCCATGCCGACTTTGGCGGTGAGGTCGAGCGTGTGCTGGGTATGGTGGATGGCGTGTTGCTGCTGGTGGATGCGGTCGAAGGTCCTATGCCGCAAACCCGTTTCGTCACCAAGAAGGCGCTGGCTCTGGGCTTGCGACCCATCGTGGTGATCAACAAGGTGGATCGCGATGGCGCCCGCCCGGACTGGGTGATTAACCAGACGTTTGACTTGTTCGACAAACTGGGTGCAACCGACGAGCAACTGGATTTTCCCGTGGTATATGCATCGGCGTTGAATGGCTATGCGACCCTGGATTTGGCCAAGTCCAGCCCGGACATGCGCCCGTTGTTTGACGCGGTGATCAAGAATGTTCCCGCACCCAATACCGATGTGGATGCGCCGCTGCAATTGCAAATTTCCGCATTGGATTATTCCAGCTTCGTGGGCCGTATCGGCGTAGGCCGTGTGCGTCGCGGCCGGATCAAACCAGGTCAGGACGTGATGGTGTTGAATGGCGACAGGCCAGCCAAACGCGCGCGAGTCAACCAGGTGCTGGGTTTTCGCGGCATCGAGCGGGTATTGCTGGATGAAGCGCTGGCCGGCGACATCGTGTTGATCAACGGCATTGAGGAAATCGGCATCGGCGTGACGATTGCGGATGTGAGCAAGCCGGAAGCCTTGCCTATGCCCAAGATCGATGAGCCGACGCTGACGATGAATCTGATGGTCAACACTTCGCCTTTGGCCGGACAGGAAGGCAAGTTCGTCACCAGCCGCCAGATCCGCGATCGGCTGAACAAGGAACTGCTGGTGAACGTGGCGTTGCGCGTCGATGATACCGACGAGGCCGATGTGTTCCTGCTGGCTGGCCGCGGCGAATTGCATCTGACGATTTTGCTGGAAAACATGCGCCGCGAAGGCTTTGAAATGGGCGTGAGCAAGCCGCGCGTGGTATATCGTGACATCGACGGGCAGAAGTGCGAGCCGTTTGAAGTGCTGACCGTGGATGTCGAAGATACCAACCAGGGTGCGGTGATGGAAGAACTGGGCCGCCGTCGTGGCGACCTGCAGGACATGCAGCCTGACGGTCATGGCCGCGTGCGTCTGGAATACCGTATCCCGGCGCGCGGCCTGATCGGCTTCCAGTCCGAATTCATGACCATGACGCGCGGCACCGGCATCATGGCGCACGTGTTCGACGATTATGCGCCGGTCAAGGCGGATATGCCGGGGCGCCGCAATGGCGTGCTGATCTCGGCAGAAAATGGCGAGGCGGTGGCTTATGCATTGTGGAAGCTGGAAGACCGCGGCCGCATGTTCGTGTCGCCCGGCGACAAGTTATATGAGGGCATGGTCATCGGCATCCACAGCCGCGACAACGACCTGGTCGTCAATCCGATCAAGGGCAAGCAGCTGACCAACGTGCGCGCGTCCGGCACCGATGAAGCGGTGCGCCTGACTCCGCCGGTGCGTCTGACGCTGGAGTCTGCGGTCGAATTTATCGACGATGACGAGCTGGTGGAAATCACTCCATCGTCGGTGCGTATCCGCAAACGTTATTTGACCGAAAACGAACGCAAGCGCCAATCTCGCGGTCTGTAATTCGTTGGTAGTTGCAAATTAAAGGGATGCTCGGCATCCCTTTATAATTTTTGGGGGCTGATTGCTTTATACTGGCACCCAGTCTCAGGGGATGGTATTCATGGAGCAGTCGCTTTACCTGGTTGTCTCTCTTTTTGTCGGTCTGATCGTTGGTGCAGCAGCCAGTTGGCTGGTGCTGCGCGAACGTCTCGCATCGACTGAAATGCGCCTCAAAGGCGACAGCCAGGTGGAGCTTGCCCGGTTCAACGAACGCTTGGCGGCATCCCAAGAGGATAACAAACGGATGACGATTGAGCACGCAGCACTGCTGCAGCAGGCGACCACATGGCGCGATCAGCTCGATACCTCGCGCGACGAATGCGCGCAACTGGCCGAGCGTGCTGCCGGTCTGAACGGACAATTAGATCGGGCGCAGCTGGAAAAAGAAACCCTGACCACCGAGCGCGACCAGCTTATCGCGGAGCGTCAGCGCTTGGGAAACCAGGTGGCCGAATTGACCGCCAGCTTGAATGCAGAGCGTAAGCTGGCCGAAGAAAATCTGGCGATTTTGAGTAATGCCAAAGATCAGTTCAAGGTGTTGGCCAACGAGATATTGGAAGACAAAACCCAACGATTCACCGCGCAGAACCAGACCAACCTCAATCAGCTGCTGGAGCCGTTGAAGGTCAAGATCACCGAGTTTCAGGGCAAGGTGCAGGAGGTCTATGTGCAGGAAGGCAAGGATCGCTCTGCACTGGCCGAGCAGGTCAAGCAGCTGATGTCGCTGAACAATCAGTTGTCCAAAGACGCGCACAATCTCACCAGTGCGTTGAAGGGGCAGGCCAAAGCGCAGGGAAATTGGGGCGAATTGATCCTGGAGCGGGTGCTGGAGGCATCCGGTCTGCGCAAGGGGTTTGAATACGATGTACAGGAAAGTCATACCCGTTCGGACGGATCGCGCGCGCAGCCGGATGTGGTGGTGCATCTGCCGGAAGACCGGCATCTGATCGTCGACGCCAAGGTGTCGCTGACCGCCTACGAAGAACACGCCAATGCCGAAACCGATGCCCAGCGCGAAGCCGCCTTGAAGCGTCATCTGGATTCGGTGCGCGGCCACATCAGGGAACTGTCCGAGAAAAACTACCAGCAGCTCTACGGTTTGAAGTCACTCGATTTCGTACTGATGTTCATTCCGGTGGAGCCCGCCTTCATGCTGGCGATTTCGCACGACAGCGAGCTATGGCAGGACGCGTGGAAGAAAAACGTGCTGCTGGTCAGTCCCAGCACGCTGCTGTTCGTGGTGCGCACCGTGGCGCATCTGTGGCGGCAGGAGCAGCAGAACCGCAACGCGCAGGACATCGCCAGCCGGGGTGCTGCGCTCTACGACAAGCTGGTGGGGTTTGTTGAGGACATGGAAGGCCTGGGTGTTAAACTAAAGCAGGCGCAGGCGTCTTACGATGGGGCGCTGAACAAATTTTCCACTGGAAGCGGGAATGTCATCCGTCAGGCGGAAAAGCTGAAGGAGCTGGGGGTGAAGCCCACCAAGCATTTGCCGCAGAAGCTGATCGATGTTGCCACGGATGGGGTAAAGCAAAATAGCGCCATATCGGGGTAGCAATTCTCCACAGAGATGCCGGTTATCGCTGCCAATATTCCACTGCATCAACGAACTTGGCGTGGCGCGTGAAACGGAAATAATATTGCCGGATTTATTTGAGCAGCTAATTTTAGGAACGTGGTTTATGAGGTCAGGCACTATGCGTAAAGTATTGACGGTCGCGCTGTTAAGCGTGATGGCTTTAGTCATTCTGAGCGTTGCCGATGCCGCACAGGATCAGAATGCCGAGCAAGCTGCCGGCAAGGTCCAGACAGCCGAGCAAGGCAAGTCCGTAGCCAAGACAGATGATAAGGTTAAAAATGATCCACAGGTTATTAGCAAAGCAGATCAGGAGAGCAAAAAAGCGGCAACGCTGAGACCTGTAGATATTGTGCTGATAGAAACCAATGAACTGCTGAAAGCCAGTGGCAAGCTGACCCTGCAAGATGAAGACAGGCCGGTCGCTTTTGTGCCCTACAAAAAAAATGGCAGCCACGGGATATTTAATATCGATGCATCCGGCGCATGGTTTTTTGTCACCAAAGGCACGCTTAATTACCTCCAGGCGGGAGAGGGTGTCAGCGACAGTTTCATTGTAACCAGCAAGGATGGATTGACCACCACTGTCAAGATTACCGTCGACGGCACCAATGACCCGGCCATCCTGGGCTCGGCGGATGTCGTCCTGAAAGAAACCAATGAGCCGTTGCGAACCGGCGGCAAGTTGACCATTAAAGATGTGGATAGCCCGGCAGTGTTTATTGCGCAAGACAAGGTAGCGGGTAAGTACGGCACTTTCAATATCGATGAATCTGGCGCATGGGCATATACCGCCAATAGCGCTTTCGATTATCTTAATGTGGGCCAGAGCGTCAGCGACAGCTTTACCGTATCCAGCGCGGATGGCACGACCACGACTGTCAAAGTCACCATCAATGGCACCAACGATCCGGCCATCCTGAGTCCCGCCTACGTCGTGTTGAAATATTCTGAAACGAATGTGCTGCTCCGCACTGAAGGCAGGCTGACCATCAAGGACGTGGATAGCCCGGAAACTTTTGCGATGCAGCAATCGACGGGCGATTACGGGACCTTCAACATCGACACGTCGGGAGCATGGACCTATGTCACCGACAGTGCGATAGACGACCTCGATGCGAACCAGAGCATCAGCGACAGCTTCACCGTATACAGCTCGGATGGCACAAGCACTACGGTTAGAATCGTCATTAACGATGGTTCTAACATCCCGGCGATCTTGAGTTCGGCAGATGTCACGTTGTCAGAAACCAATGTTCCGTTGAGAACCAATGGCAAGCTCACCATCGATGATGAAGATAGCCCGGAGACCTTTGTGGCCCAGAGCCATGTGGCTGGTGCGTATGGAATTTTCAGCATCAACAGCTCGGGTGCATGGACATATATCGCCAACAGCGCCTTTGATTACCTCAATGTAGGCCAGAGCGTCAGCGACAGTTTTATTGTTTCCAGCGCGGATGGCACGACCACCACTGTCAAAATCACCATCAACGGCACCAACGATCCGGCGATACTGGGTTCTGCCAACGTGGTATTGCAACAAGGCAATGATTTCCTGGCAACGCGTGGCAAACTGTCTATCAGAGATGTGGACAGCCCGGAGATTTTCATCGCGGAGAAAAAATACGGCAATTACGGGACCCTCAATGTTTTCGCTTCGGGCGTATGGTCTTATGCCACCCAAAGCGCGCTCGAATATCTCAAGGCCGGGCAGGGTGTCAGCGACAATTTTGTTTTAAACAGTGCCGACGGCACACCCACTACGGTCAATATTACGATAAACGGCATCAACGACCCGGCGATCCTGAGCGCTGACGATGTGGTGTTGATAGAAACCAACGAACCGCTTAAAACCAGCGGTCAGTTGACCATCCTCGACGTGGACAGTCCGGGAACCTTTGTCGCACAGAAAAAAATCGGAAGCTACGGCACTTTCAATATCGACACTACCGGCGCATGGAGCTATGTCGCCAAGAGCGCGTTCGATTACCTGCAGGCAGGCGATGGCATCAGCGATGTCTTCACCGTATCCAGCGCGGACGAAACGACCACCACGGTCACTATCACCATAGACGGCACCAACGATCCAGCGGTCTTGAGTTCAGCCGATGTGGTGTTGACAGAAACCGATGCGCCATTGCAAACCAGCGGTAAGCTGACCATCAAAGACGTGGATAGCCCCGCGACTTTTGTGGAGCAGAGCAAAAAAGACGGCAGCTACGGTACCTTCAAGATCGATGCGTCAGGCTCGTGGACCTATATGACGAACGGTGCTCTCAACGACTTGAAGGCGGGGGAGAGTGTCTTTGATATTTTCACGGTAGCCAGTGCGGATGGCACGACCACGACCGTCAAGATCACCATCAACGGCAGCAACGACCCGGCTATCCTGAGTTCGGCAGATGTGGTCCTGGAGGAAACCAACGAACCCCTGAAAACCAGCGGCACACTGACTGTCAAAGATGCCGATAGCCCGGAGACTTTCATTGAGCAACGCAATGTAGCGGGAATCAATGGCGTTTTCAGCATCGATGCTTCAGGCGCCTGGAATTATGTAGCGAACAGCGCTTTTGATTATCTGAACGTAGGCAAGAGCGTCAGCGACAAATTTACAGTATCCAGTGCGGATGGTACGACCACGACCGTCAAGATTACCATCAACGGTACCAACGATCCTGCGATCCTGAGCGCTGCGGAAGAGGTCTTGATAGAAACCAACGAGCCGTTGAGCACCCATGGTCAATTGAGCAACAAGGATGTGGATAGCCCGGAAACTTTTGTGGCGCAACGCGATGTTGCCGGTAGTTACGGCGTGTTCAATATCAATGCCTCGGGTGCCTGGACATATGCCACCAATAATGCCCTCGATTTTCTCAGCGTGGGCCAGGGCGTCAGCGATAGTTTCACCGTTTCCAGTTCGGACGGTACGATCACCACGGTGAAGGTCACCATTAACGGCACTAATGATCCGGCGATACTGGGGGCTGCCGATGTTACGCTAACGGAAACCAATCTCCCGTTGAAAACCGGCGGTACCTTATCCATTCGTGATGTGGACAGCCCGGAAACCTTTGTCGCACAGAAAATGACCGCCGGCGCCTATGGCATATTTGATATCGACAGTAAGGGTAACTGGACCTATGCGACCAACAGCGCCCTTGATTTTCTCAGCGAGGGCCAGAGCGTCAGCGACAGCTTTACCGTGTTCAGCGCGGATGGTACGACCACGGCCGTGAAAGTTACCGTCAATGGCAGCAACGATCCTGCGATTCTGAGCGCTGCCGATGTCGTGTTGAAAGCGGGCAATGTCCCGTTGAAAACCGGTGGCAAGCTGCGTATCAGGGATGCGGACAGCCCGCAAACTTTTGTGGCGCAGAGCAATATTGCGGGCAGCAACGGCATTTTCAACATCAATACTTCGGGTGAATGGACTTATGTCGCGAACAGCGCCTTCGATCATTTAAAAACGGGCCGGAGCGTGGGCGATATCTTTAGTGTATCCAGCGCGGATGGTACGAGCACCACGGTCAGGGTTACCATCAATGGCACCTATAATCCGGAGCTACGGAAATAAACGCCCATGCTATTTAGCAGCTATTTTTCAGGGAAGTATATGAGGCAGGGCACTATGCGTAAGGTACCGGTCATCGCGCTGTTGAGCGTGATGGCTTCGGCCATGCTGAGCGCTACCGATATCGCCCGTGCTGAATCCGTTGCGGCGCAAAGTTTGAATAAATATAACCAGAAAAAAGCGGCGCCGAATTTGGCCGATGTTATTCTGACCGAAACCAACGAGCCGCTGAGCGCCAGCGGCAAGCTGAACATCGGCGATCTGGACAACAGCGAGGCCTTTGTGCCGCAAAAAAAGACCGGACGCTATGGCATTTTCAATATTGACGCTGGCGGCACCTGGAGCTATGTGACCAACAGCGCCCTCGATTTTCTCAAGGAGGGGCAGAGCGCCAGCGGAATATTTACGGTGACCAGCGTGGGCGGCACCGCCGCTACCGTGAGCATCACTCTTAAGGGTACGAATGACCCGGCGCTCTTGAGTTCTGCCGATATCGTGTTGACGGAAACCAACGCCCCGTTGAAAACACATGGCAAGCTCACTATCAAGGATGTGGATAGTCCGGAAACCTTTGTGCCACTTAAAAAGATTGGCGATTACGGTACTTTCAACATCGATGCATCAGGTAGCTGGTCTTATGTGGCGAGCAGCGCCTTCGATTACCTCAACGTCGGTCAAAGTGTTAGCGACATCTTTACGGTGTCCAGTGCGGATGGCACGACGACTACAGTGAAAATCACTATCAACGGCAGCAATGACCCGGCTATATTGAGTACCGCCAACGTCGTGCTGCAGCAGGGCAGCGAACCGCTGAGCACCGGCGGTAAATTGACTATCAAGGATGCGGATAGTCCTGAGACTTTTGTCGCGCAGAGCAACGTCGCCGGCGCCAACGGTATCTTCAACATCGACGCCGCCGGGGTATGGAGTTATGTTGCCAACAGCTCTTTTGATTACCTGAAAGCGGGTCAGAGTGTGGGCGATCGATTCACCGTATCCAGCGCGGATGGTACGACCACGACAGTAAAAGTTACGATCAACGGCATCAACGATCCGGCGATCCTGAGTTCGGCGGATGTGGTGCTGACCGAAACCAACGAGCCGTTGAGCGCCAGCGGCAAGCTGAGCATCCGCGATGTGGACAGCCCGGAGACCTTTGTGGCACAGAAGAAATCCAGCCGCTACGGGACTTTCAGCATCAATGCGAATGGTGAATGGAGCTACCTGACCAATGGCGCGCTGGACTTTCTGAGTGCGGATCAGCATGCCACCGATACTTTCACGGTTGCCAGCGCGGATGGCACGACCACCACCGTGAAGATCACGATCAACGGTAGCAATGATCCGGCGATTCTGGGTTCGGCAGATGTGGTGCTGACTGAAACCAATGAACCGTTGAGCACTCATGGCAAGCTCGCCATCAAAGACCCAGATAGCCCGGAGACCTTTGTGGCACAGAAAATGGCTGGCGACTACGGTACTTTCAATATCGACACATCAGGCGCCTGGACCTATGTAACCCGTGATGCCCTCGATTTTCTGAAGGCGGATCAGAGTGTGTTCGATAGCTTTACGGTTTCCAGCGCGGATGGCACGACTACGACCGTGAAAGTTACCATCAACGGCAGCAACGATCCGGCCATTCTGAGCGCCGCTGATATCTCAGTGGACGAAACGAATGAGCCCCTGAAGGTGATAGGCAAGCTGAGCATCAAGGATGTGGACAGCCCCGAAACCTTCGTGGCGCAGAGCAATGTCGCCGGAACCAACGGCGTATTCAACATTGATACTGACGGCGCATGGACTTATCTCGCCAACAGTGCCTTTGATGAACTCGGTGTGGGGCAGAGCGTCAGCGATAAATTTACTGTAACCAGTGCGGATGGCACGAGCGCGACGGTTAAAGTCACGATCAAAGGCACGAACGATGCGGCGAACCTGAGTTCGGCGGAAGTGTTGCTGACCGAAACCAATGAATCTTTGAGCGCCAGCGGTAAGCTGACCATCAGTGACGTGGACAGTCCGGCAAGCTTTTTGGCGCAGAAATGGGTCAGCCGTTATGGCACCTTAAATATCGATGCATCAGGCGCCTGGACTTATGTCACAAATAGCCCGCTGGATTTCCTCAACGTAGGCCGGAATGGCGTTGATCTGTTTACTGTCAGCAGTGCCGATGGCACGAAAACTACCGTAAAAATTACCATCAACGGCACCAATGATCCGGCAATTCTGAGCGCAGATGACATCAGTGTAGATGAAACAAACGTCCCTGTTAAAATCACCGGCAAACTGACCATCAGCGATGTGGATGATAATGAGACCTTCATGCCACAGAATAATATCGAAGGCGCAAACGGCATCTTCAGTATCGATGCTTCAGGTGCTTGGACTTACCTCGCCAACAGCGATTTCGATTCCCTGAACGTCGGTCAGAGTGTGGGCGACAGCTTTATCGTCTCCAGTTCGGATGGCACGACGACTACCGTGAAAGTTACCATCAACGGCACCAATGATCCGGCGATACTCGGTGCAGCCGATGTGGTTCTGACCGAAACTAATGCAGCGCTGAGCACCCGTGGCAAACTGACCATTAAAGATCCGGACAGCCCTGAGACCTTCGTGGCGCAGAGCAATATCGCCGGTACCAATGGCATTTTCAATATTGATACCACGGGTAAATGGAGCTATGTCGCCAACAGCGCGCTGGATGAACTAAACGCGGGGCGCAGCGCCATGGATATCTTCACGGTATCCAGTGCCGATGGGACGGCTACCACTGTAAAAATCACCATCAACGGCACCAATGATCCGGCGATCCTGAGTTCAGCCAACATCGTGATGGATGAAACCAACGAACCGTTGACTGCCAGCGGTAAGCTGACCATCAGCGATGTGGATGACCCGGAAACTTTTGTGGCGCAGGACAACGTTTCAATCGCCAACGGCGTTTTCAATATCGATCCTTCAGGTGCCTGGACCTATGTGGCCAACGATGCTTTCGATTATCTAAACGAAGGCGATTTTATCGGCGGGACCATTCCGGTACGCAGTGCGGATGGCACGATCACGACGATAAAAATAACGATTAACGGAACCAATGATCCGGCAATACTGAGTGCGGCAGATGTCGTATTGTCGGAAACCAATGTTCCATTGGTTACCAATGGAACATTGAGCATCAGCGATGTAGACAGTGCACAGACTTTCGTGGAGCAGAGCAAAGTGCCAGGTTCTAACGGCATCTTTAACATCAATAGCGATGGGGTCTGGAGTTATGTCGCCAATAGCGCCTTCGATTACCTGAATGTCGGCGACAAACTGATAGACAGCTTTGTCGTATGCGCTGCCGATGGCACGACTACCACCGTTAAGATTACGATCAACGGCACCAACGATCCAGCGATCATGAGTTTTGCCAATGTCCATCTGGATGAAATCGAGGTTCCACAAAAAACCAATGGCAAATTGACTATCAAGGATCCCGACAATCCGGAAGTTTTTGTGGCGCAGACCGATGTGGCCGGTACCAATGGCGTGTTCAACATAGATAGCGCCGGGGTGTGGACTTATGTCGCCAACAGCAACTTTGCAGAACTCGACAAACACCAGAGCGTCAGCGATACCTTTACTGTTGCCAGCCTGGATGGCACGACCACTACAGTAAAAATCACCATCCATGGCACAGAGCCCAGCCCTTTCAGGGGCAAGTTCTTCGGTGGAAAGATAGGTTTGGTCAAATCGACGGCGACAGGTGCTACCAGCGCACCCGAGGCGACCAACTTCGAATATGGTTTGCAGGGTGGTGCTTTGCAGGCCGGATATAACTGGGATTTGAAGTATGTTGTGTTCGGGGTGGGGACATATTTCGATTGGAATACCTATGTGCTGCATTCCAATGGGGTAGGCTATGCGAGCGCTGCCGCCGGTTTTGATACCAAACTGGGGCTGCCGGTCGAGGATGCGCTGTTATATGTCAAGCTGGGTTATGGATATACCACGGGCCTCAGAAATCAAGATATCAGCAATATTTCCAGCTTTAACCGCAACATTGCGGTCGGTGCCGAATATAATTTCGCCCATCGCTGGAGCTTCATCGCCGAATACAAGAAAGACGGCTTTTCGGGCCGGAATGGCTCGACATTGATTGAGAATAATCTGTTCATGTTCGGGTTCAATTATTATTTCGATATCCCTGCCGTGATCAAGAAAGCGGCGGTTGTCAAAGAGGAAGAAATCGTGATTCCGGATGCTGAGCTTGCACCAGATGCCGTCCCGGATGCGCCTCCCCCTCCTTGATACTTGGGGTGCTCGCGCAGTCAGCTATCCCCGGATAGAGAATGGCGTGCTACTGACCGGGATGCGGGTTTTGAAGTGCCTGTACCGCAATGGCCCGAGCTCGTTTTGCGATGGTAAGATACACTTTCAATAAAAATCATCTCAAGCACAAAAATGAAACTGGCAATCGCGCAAATCAACTGCGTGTTAGGCGATCTGGCGGGGAATGCCGCACATATTCTGCAATATGCCGAGCAGGCCAAGCAGCAGGGGGCGCAATTGTTGCTGACGCCTGAACTCAGCCTGTGCGGTTATCCGCCCGAAGACTTGTTGTTGCGCGAGGGCTTTTACCATGCGTGTGCACTGGCATTGGAGAAGCTTGCCGCATCAGTTTCAGGAATTGCAGTGGTGGTGGGGCATCCGCATGAACAGAATGGGAAGCGCTATAACGCCGCCTCTCTGCTGAAAGATGGCGCGATTGCCGCAACCTACCTCAAGCATGAACTGCCCAATTATTCCGTGTTCGATGAAGAGCGCTATTTTGCACATGGCAATGAACCTTGCGTGTTCGATATTGGAGGCATCCGTTTCGCGCTGAATATCTGTGCCGATATTTGGGAGCAAGAGGCTGCGCGGCGTGCGCATGATGCCGGGGCGCAAGTGCTGCTGGTGCTGAACGCATCACCCTATGCGATAGACAAACACACATCCCGCTATCGCGTCATTCGCCAGCGCATCGCCGAGACCGGCATGGCTGTGATCTACGCCAACATGGTCGGCGGCCAGGATGAGCTGGTTTTTGACGGTGGTTCTTTCGCGATGGATTGCGATGGCATCCTGACCGCGCAGACTGCCCATTTTGAAGAACGTCTGTCGATCATGGAAATGCAGCGTAACCTGCGGCCCGCTGGTGAGCATGTAGCAGCGACTAGCAAAGAAGCCGATGCGTATCGTGCCTTGTGCCTCGGCGTGCGGGATTACATCGGCAAAAATCGCTTTCCGGGCGTGTTGCTGGGATTGTCTGGCGGAATAGACTCTGCATTGACCCTGGCGATCGCGGTGGATGCGCTGGGCGCGGACAAGGTTCATGTGGTGATGATGCCTTCCCCTTATACCGCGCAAATCAGTCTGGACGATGCGCGTGAGATGGCAAAAATTCTCGGCGTGCGCTATGACGAATTTTCCATCGAGTCGATGTTTAAGAGCTTTTCGGCGACGCTGGAAAATATTTTCGCCGGACGCGCGGCAGATACCACTGAAGAGAACTTGCAGGCGCGCATACGCGGCACTTTGCTGATGGCTTTGTCCAACAAGTTCGGCTCTCTGGTATTGACTACCGGCAACAAGTCGGAGATGGCCGTGGGCTATGCCACGTTGTATGGCGATATGGCGGGTGGTTTTGCGGTGCTGAAGGATGTCAGCAAAACGCTGGTGTATCGTTTGTCCCGTTACCGCAATAGTCTGGGCTATGTGATACCGGAGCGTATCATCACGCGCCCGCCCAGTGCGGAGTTGCGTGCCGACCAAACCGATCAGGATAGCTTGCCGCCATATGACGTGCTGGATGCGATCATGGCCTGCTATGTCGAACAAAATCTCGCTATCCCGGAAATCATCGCGCGCGGTTATGCCGAGGCAGATGTGCGCCGTGTTGTGCACCTGATCCGCATCAGCGAGTACAAGCGCCGCCAGTCTGCGGTGGGCATACGCATCACCGAACGCGGTTTTGGCAAGGACTGGCGCTATCCGATCACGGCGCGTTACCAGGATGAATTCTGAATGCATCTCCTGCTGATCGAAGATAACCGCGATCTGGTGCGGAACATGTTCGACTATTTTGAACCGAAAGGCTATGTCATGGATTGCGCCGGGGATGGTAGCCGGGGGCTGCATCTTGCTGCCTCGAATTCATATGATGCCATCATTCTGGACTTGATGTTGCCTGGGCTGGACGGGCTAACATTATGCAGGCGGTTACGCGAGGGCGGTAAGCATGTCCCGGTTTTGATGTTGACGGCACGAGATTCGCTGGAAGACAAAATTACCGGTCTGGGAGCCGGCGCCGATGATTATGTAGTTAAACCTTTCATGCTGCGTGAAGTCGATGCACGCTTGAATGCGCTGGTGCGCCGGTCCCAGCTGCTGGAGAGTTCCCTGGCGCTGCAGGTGGGTGATTTATCTTTTGATCCCGGTACACTCAAGGTGAAACGAGGAAATCGGCGGCTAGAGTTGCCGCCGATACCGCTCAAACTTCTGGAATTGTTGATGAGAAGCTCGCCGCGCGTGTTATCCAGGGACGTGTTGGAACGCAGCATCTGGGGAGATTCGCCTCCCGATAGCGATGCCTTGCGGGCGCATATGCATATTTTGCGAAACGCCATCGATAAAAATACCGACCATCCGCTGATCAAAACACACCGGGGCGTTGGCTATCAAATCGGCGATGCGTAACATCCGCCACAGCCTCCGTTTTCGTCTGGCAATCACATTCGCTGTGTTTGGAGCCTTGATTGGTTTGTTGCTGTCGATGGGGCTTTCATTCGCGGCACATAAACTGGGTGAGCGCTTGATGGATGAGACATTGAGCGCGGAAATAGAAGACTTTCTTTCGCGTCGCGCGCACAATCCCCATGCTTTGCTACCGGCCACTATCAGCGTTCGCGGCTTTGTTCATATGCGGGATAATGTATCGGAAGATATTCCGCCCGGCCTGCTCAGACTCGCGTCCGGCAGATATGAATTAACGCTTGACGATGTTCCCTATCGGGTTGCCGTTGTCGACAAGAACGGCGAGCGCTATTTCATGCTGTTCAATGAAACACAGCAACGCCATCGGGAGCAGCAATTTTTGATTTATCTGATAATTGGAGCGGTTGTCACAACGCTTATTTCGGCTGTAATCGGCTGGATATTGGCCGGAAGAGTGGTGGCGCCTGTTGCTGAACTGGCGCGGCGAGTGAGTGCGGCAAAGCCCGAGGATGAAGTGCATGACGTCGCAAATGGGTTTGCCGATAACGAAATCGGCAAACTTGCCAGGGTGTTCGATGGTTACCTTACGCGCATGAGGTCCTTCATTGATCGGGAACGGGCATTCACGCTGGATGTCAGCCATGAACTCCGGACGCCGCTAGCCATTGTGCAGGGTGTAGTGGAACTCATGGAGGATGACCAGACGCTAGACGATAGGCACCAAGAGCGCGTTGCGAGGGTTAGGCGCGCCAATAGGGAAATGACGGATATCACATCGGCATTGCTCTTGATGGCAAGGGAAAAAGTCCTGACCGAACCGGCTGTGAAAAGCTGCGATGTATGGAAGCTGGTTGAAGATACCGTAGAAGCGCACCGCTATCTGTTGAATGATAAGACCCTCGTTGAGCTGGTTTGCAAAAGTTGTCCGTATATCGAGGCGGAGCGCGTGCTTCTGGGCATCGTGGTAGCCAACCTGATCAGGAATGCTTTTGCGTATACCGATTCTGGGAAGGTTACCGTTCTGTTGGATGACAATACCCTTACCGTAATGGACACAGGTCCAGGCATCGCCAAGGAAGAGATCGGGAAAATTTTCCAGCGCCAATACAAGGGTTCCGGAAGCACGGGTTCTGGAATCGGCTTGTCGCTCGTCAAGCGCATCTGTGATCAGTATGGGTGGCGGGCTATCGTAGAGAGCACCGTTGGCCAAGGTACCACGGCACGATTAATTTTTTCATCACCCGGCGCAGCTTCGCTTGAGGGCTCTTCTACAAATGCGGAATTTCGGAATGCAGCGCAAGGCGCGCTGAGCGCTGCAACCGAGAAAACGAGCGCGGCGAGTTTCGGCGGAGACGTCATCTTCAGGTAAGCTCGGAACCACATATCAAATTGAAGTATGCGCCCTTAACGTAAACTTGACGTAGATGGCGGTAATATCAAAATCGTCGCTGCTGGGCGCGAAGGCTACTGCTAGGCGAAGGCGGGCATCACCGTATACCAATAGCAGCGCCGACGGCTGCAGGTGTAATTTTGTATTTAACAGTCAATGAGGGATTAAAGATATGAAGAAATTAGTTGTCGCTGTTTTGATATCGCTGGCGGTTACTGCGTGTGCCACTGCACCCAAGGAAAAGGCCCCTCAGGCCGCGTCGCCAGAGGCGGCCTCCAGCAAGCCAAAGGCTGAGGCTGCACCACAACCCACTGCCGTCACGCCGCCCATTCATGTCGAATCGGAATCTGAAAAATTGGCGGCGCAGCTGCAAAATCTGGCAAAAAAGAGCGTTTACTTTGATTTCGATGCATTCGTTGTGAAGCCGGAATACCACGATGTTATCCAACAGCAAGCCGATTTTATCAAGGCCCACCAAGATGAAACCGTCGTGCTGGATGGTAATGCCGATGAGCGTGGCAGCAATGAATATAACCTTGCGTTGGGTGACCGCCGGGCTGATGCTGTGCGCAAGAATCTTGAATTGTTGGGTGTTGCTGCGGGGAAAATATCTGTCGTCAGTTTTGGCGAGGAGAAGCCCAGGCTTGCCTGCCATGAAGAAAAGTGCTGGCAAGAAAATCGCCGCGTAGATTTCGTACACAAGTTAAATCCGTAGTGTTATAGAAAAATTTTCTGTGTCGGTACACCAGTAACATCTCTACTGTAATTACTCTTAACCCCGGGCAATAATTTATTGCCCGGGCTGCATGAAAGAAAAATATGTCCGACTTGAATGACCCGCGTGTGTTCTTTGCGGCAGAAAGGACTTTGCTTGCGTGGAACAGAACCTGTTTGACTCTGATGGCGTTCGGGTTTGTCATAGAACGATTCGGATTATTCATGCGCTTGCTTTTACCCAGTCAGGGTGTGCCGCTTGAAAAGGGCATTTCATTCTGGGTAGGGATTGCCTTTATTCTATTAGGGGCATACTCAGCTTGTGCCGCAGCAGTGCAATTCCGAAAAGTACTCAAGACATTGAAGCCGGTTGAAATTCCCGAGAGGTATAACGTCAATAATGGCGTCATTGTCAACTTGATGGTTGCGATACTGGGCATTGCATTGACCGTTTACCTTTTTATCATGCAATGAGGCAGAGCCTGGGTGCCAGGCGAGCGTTTATATAGCTGGTTTTAATAACCCATCCGCAAGCGTCCCTATCAACCGGGATGTCCGCGCCAGCGGAATTGTGTATACAGGCATAATGCTCACAGTTGCCGGGCTGCATATTATGTGGCTGCAAGGGTCAATTCGCCCCGTATTTAATAATTCCATTTAACTGCAAATTTTGCTATAATGCGCCGCGTTTTGAGATGGGCTTCGAGCCCGTTTTTTATTTGTGGGACATATTTTTGTGGTGGCGCTGGTTTTATGGATGTTTTGAAGCTGGTTGAGACGACGGTAAGCGGTTTGGGCTATGAGCTGGTGGATGTTGAGCGCTCTGGGCGCGGTCTGTTGCGCGTGTTCATCGACAAGCCGGAAGGAATCTCGGTGGATGACTGCCAGACGGTGAGCAATCAATTGACGCGGCTGTTTCTGGTCGAGAACGTTGATTATGACCGCCTCGAAGTCTCGTCGCCGGGCCTGGATCGGCCGCTCAAAAAAGAAGCTGATTTTGTGCGCTTCGCCGGTGAAAAGGCGCAGCTCAAGTTGCGCATGCCGCTGGCGGGACGCAAGAATTTTGTCGGCGTGCTCGGCAAGGTAACGGATGGGATATTGCAATTGGATGTGGATGGCAGCATGGTAGCAATCGAGCTGTCGAATTTGGATAAGGCGCGTTTAGTGCCGACTTTTTAGTTTTTAGTGTTTGGTCACCATTGATGCGAATCAGGGTTGAGTCGAGCAAATAGCCGGAGAATGGTATGAGTCGTGAAATTTTGTTGTTGGTGGATGCGTTGTCCCGTGAAAAAAACGTGGATCGTGAGGTGGTGTTTGAGGCGCTGGAATCCGCCTTGGCCTCCGCGACTAAAAAGCGTTTTGCGGACGAGGCCGACGTGCGCGTGGCGATAGATCGCAATACCGGTGCATACGAATCGTTCCGCCGCTGGGAAGTGATGGATGACGAAACCTTTGAGACGCCCGATCTGCATATCAAGTTGGAAGAAGCGCAGAAGCGCGATGCCAATATTCAAGTCGGTGGATTTGTCGAAGAGCCGCTGGAGTCGATTGATTTCGGGCGCATAGGCGCGCAGGCCGCGAAGCAAGTGATCTTCCAGAAGATCAGGGATGCCGAGCGCGAGCAGGTATTGGCCGACTTCATGGAGCGCAAAGAACATCTGGTGTCCGGAACGGTAAAGCGGCTGGAGCGCGGCAATGCAATCATCGAGTTCGGCAAGATCGAAGCCTCGTTGCCGCGCGATCAAATGATCCCCAAGGAAAACATGCGCGTGGGCGATCGGGTCAAGGCGCATTTGTTGCGCGTGGATCGCAGCGCGCGCGGGCCGCAGGTGATTTTGTCTCGCACCTCGCCTGAGTTGCTGGTCAAGTTGTTTGAACTGGAAGTGCCGGAAATCGAAGAAAAGTTGCTGGAAATCGTCAGTGCCGCACGCGATCCCGGTTCGCGAGCCAAGATTGCGGTGTTGTCGCACGATCCACGCATCGACCCGATCGGGACTTGTGTGGGGATGCGCGGTTCGCGGGTGCAGGGGGTGACCAATGAGCTGGCCGGCGAGCGCGTGGATATTATCCTGTGGGCGGAAGATCCGGCCACTTATGTGATCAATGCGCTGGCACCCGCCGAGGTGAGCAGCATCGTCGTGGATGAAGAGCGACACAGCATGGATGTGGTGGTCGAAGAAGAAAACCTGGCGCAGGCGATCGGGCGCGGCGGGCAGAACGTGCGTCTGGCCAGTGAATTGACCGGCTGGGAACTTAACATCATGACGGTCGAGCAGTCCAACGCGAAACACAATGAAGAGTTTTCCAATACGCGTGCCGTGTTCATGGAAAAACTGGATGTGGACGAAGAAGTCGCTGACATCCTGGTTCAGGAAGGTTTCAATACGCTGGAAGAAGTGGCTTATGTGCCGCTGGAAGAAATGCTGGAAATCGAATCGTTCGATGAAGCGACCGTGAATGAGCTGCGCAGCCGTGCTCGCAATGCCTTGTTGACGGCGGCGATCGCCAGCGAAGAGAAAGTGGAGCACGGAATTGAGGATCTGCTCAAGCTGGAAGGCATGGATGAGCAGACTGCGCGCACCTTGGCAGCCAAGGGTATCGCGACGCAAGAGCAATTAGCAGACCTGGATGTGGATGAATTGGTGGAGCTTACTGGCATGGATAGCGAGCGTGCCAATACTTTGATTATGACGGCGCGTGCTCCCTGGTTTGCTTGATTGGCGGTTTGCATAAACAGGGCAGTTTGCTAAACGGGGCGTTAAAAGGATAGTAATGGGAAAATTGAACGTAGCGCAATTTGCGACAGAGTTGGGATTGCCGGTTGCCTTGCTGCTTGAGCAGTTGAAGGCGGCAGGCATCACCAAGGAGCAGGAGTCTGATCCGATGTCGGAAAAGGATAAGGCGAAGTTGCTGGAGCATTTGCGCCAGGCGCATGGTGCAGAAAAGCCCGCCAAAAAAATTACGCTGATCCGCCGCGAAACTACCGAGATCAAGAAGGCCGATAGTTCTGGTCGCGCACGCACTATACAAGTGGAAGTGAGAAAACGCCGCGTTGTTGCTCCCACAGCCGCAGCGGAAGCGGCTGCTCTCGCTGAACCGGTTGCAACGCCGAGCAAAGGAAAAGTTGCCAAGGTTGTAGACGAGCAGGAATTGGCTGCACGCCAGGAAGAAGCGCGCTTGCAGGCAGAATTGGCTGCTCGTCAGGCCGCCGAAGCACTGGCCAAGCAGGAGCGCAGCAAACGCAAGACTACTCAAAAAACACCCGAGCCCGAGCCGCAGCAGCCTGCTGTGGTGGAGGTAAAGAAAGTGGAAGAGGCCGCTGCTGTGGCAGCGCCAGCGCCTGCGGTTGATTTGGCCGAGGGCACATTGCACAAGCCCGCACCCAAGCCGGGCGACAAGATAGCCAAGCCCAGCAAAAAGCCCAAGCCCGAAGTAAAACCCGCTGCATGGGACGAGAAAGGCGCGAAGAAACGAGTGCCCGTCAAGACCGGCGAGAAAACCGGCACCTGGACAACGCCGGTACGTGCGCCGCGCCACGATAAACACTCCAAGCATGCAGCAGAACCCGAACACGCATTCTCTTTGCCGACCGAGCCCATAGTGCGCGAAGTGGCGATACCCGAGACCATCACCGTTGCTGAATTGGCGCAGAAGATGTCGATCAAGGCTTCTGAAATCATCAAGGTGCTGATGAAAATGGGCTCCATGGTGACAATCAACCAGGTGCTGGATCAGGAAACCGCGATGATCGTTGTGGAAGAAATGGGCCATGTCGCGAAACCGGCCAAATTGGACGATCCGGATGCCTATCTGGCTGATACCGAGCATCACGATGCTGTTATGGAGTCGCGTGCTCCGGTGGTCACCGTGATGGGTCACGTCGATCACGGTAAGACCTCGTTGCTCGATTACATACGCCGTACCCGTGTCGCATCGGGCGAAGCGGGCGGCATCACCCAGCATATCGGTGCGTATCACGTCGATACTCCGCGCGGCATGATTACCTTCTTGGATACGCCGGGTCACGAAGCGTTTACCGCGATGCGCGCACGCGGCGCGAAGGCGACCGACATCGTTATTCTGGTGGTGGCCGCCGATGATGGCGTGATGCCGCAAACCAAAGAAGCCATCGCACATGCCAGGGCCGCCAAGGTGCCGCTGGTGGTGGCCGTGACCAAGGTCGACAAACCCGAGGCCAATATTGACCGCGTCAAGCAGGAGCTGGTCGCGGAAGGTGTGACGCCGGAAGATTGGGGTGGCGATGCGATGTTCATTGAGGTTTCGTCCAAATCGGGTCAGGGCATAGATCAATTGCTGGAAGGCGTGTTGCTGCAGGCGGAAGTGCTGGAATTGAAGGCCCCGCGCGCCACGCATGCCAAGGGCCTGGTGATCGAAGCGCGTCTGGACAAGGGCAAGGGACCGGTAGCTACCGTGTTGATCCAGTCCGGTACGATGAAACGCGGCGATGCGGTGCTGGTCGGATCGGTATTTGGCAAGGTGCGGGCGATGCTGGACGAAAACGGCAAGGCTGTCAGCGAAGCCGGCCCGTCTATTCCGGTCGAGATCCAGGGATTGTCCGAAGTGCCCGCTGCCGGTGAGGAGCTGATGGTTTTGGCCGATGAAAAACGCGCGCGTGAAATTGCGCTGTTCAGGCAAGGAAAATATCGCGGCGTGAAACTCGCCAAGCAGCAAGCGGCCAAGCTGGAAAACATGTTCGAGCAAATGGCCGAAGGCGAAGTGCGCACCCTTTCGCTGATCGTCAAATCGGACGTGCAGGGTTCTGCCGAGGCGATTGCGCAGTCGCTGCAAAAGCTGTCTACCAACGAGGTCAAGGTCAACCTGATCCACAACGGGGTAGGGGCGATTTCCGAGTCGGATATCAACCTGGCTCTGGCCTCCAAGGCCATCGTGATCGGCTTCAATACGCGTGCCGATGCAACGGCACGCAAGCTCGCCGAATCCTCGGGTGTGGACATCCGTTACTACAACATCATCTACGCGATGGTGGACGAGATCAAGGCAGCGCTGTCCGGCATGCTGGCTCCCGAGAAGCGCGAAAGCATCATGGGGATGGTCGAAGTGCGCCAGGTATTCACCGTTTCCAAGGTGGGCACGATTGCCGGTTGCTACGTGCTGGAAGGCATGGTCAAACGCGGGGCAAAGGTGCGCGTGCTGCGCAACAATGTCGTGATACACGACGGAGAACTGGATTCGCTGAAGCGCTTCAAGGATGACGTGAAGGAAGTGAAAGCCAATTTCGAGTGCGGTTTGTCGGTGAAAAATTTCAACGATCTGGTGGTGGGCGATAAGCTCGAAGCCTATGAAATCATCGAGGTCGCGCGCGCCCTGTAATCGGGGCGCATCGCTAACATGAGCAGCTATGCCAGGACCGACAGGGTGGCGCAGCAAATGCAGCGGGAGATCGCTGAATTGGTGCGCCTTCGTATCAACGATCCGCGCGTGCGCCTGGTGACCATTACCGGCGTTGAGGTGGCGGGTGATTATTCCCATGCCAAAATTTTTTTCACGCGGCTGGACGGTAAACACGAGGAAGCCCAGCAAGGTCTGGAGAGTGCCAGCGGTTTCATACGCAGCCAGCTGGCGCACAGCATCAAGCTGCGCATCATGCCTCAATTGCATTTCGTTTTCGATTCCTCCGTCGAGCGCGGCAGCCACCTGTCTCAGCTCATCGATCAGGCCGTTGCCAGCGATCATCATCACGACGACGACAAAAAGTAAACACCCGAGGTTGCGCTGATGGCACGACAAAACTTCCGTCCCTTGGACGGTGTGCTGCTGTTCGATAAACCGCTGGAACTCAGCTCCAACGACGCGCTGCAGAAAGTCCGCCGCCTGTTTCGCGCAGAAAAAGCCGGGCATACCGGCACGCTTGACCCACTGGCCACCGGCCTGCTGCCGATCTGTTTCGGCGAAGCCACCAAATTTTCCAATGCGTTGCTGGATGCCGATAAAACCTATCGCGCCTTGATGCGTCTTGGCCAAACCACCACCACCGGCGATGCAGAAGGCGAGATAACGGCTGAGCATCCTGTCAATGTCGCCCGGTCCGACATCGATGCCGTGCTGGGAAAATTTCGCGGAGAAATTCGGCAGCTACCGCCTATGCACAGCGCGCTCAAGCATCAGGGAAAACCGCTCTACGAGTACATCCGCAAAGGCGAGACGATAGACCGCGAGTTGCGCGAAGTGGTTATCCACGAGCTGCTGCTGAATGAATTTTCCGGCCATGAAATGGATATCACCGTGCGCTGCAGCAAGGGAACCTACATCCGCACGCTGGCCGAAGACATCGGCGCGGCACTGGGCTGCGGCGCACATCTGATCGGATTGCGCCGGACCGCAATCGCCCATTTTGATTTAAAGGATGGCTATACCTGGCAGCAACTGGAGACCATGACAGAAGTCGAGCGCGATGCCTGCATCCTGCCGCTGGAGAGCCTGATGCCCGACATGCCCAAGCTGCAACTGGACGCCGTGCAAATCAAACGCCTGGCACAGGGACAAAGACTGGGGCTAGACACCGGATTGCCGGACGGCAAGGTCAGCTTGCAGGGGCCAGAGGGCTTTGTTGGAGTTGGATTATTACAAGGACGCCGCCTTGCGCCGGACAGGCTGTTGTCCACTGTTGCCAGGCAGGCTGCCAGTTCGACGTAGGCGACACATATCACCTGTGTATAATCCGAAACCTGTATCAACCCATCTCAATAATGCAGTCTGAGCGAGCCATGTGCTGAATAATGCGATGTTGCCACTTGATCGACTCTCTCCCAACCGCA
This sequence comes from Nitrosomonadales bacterium, assembly GCA_016195965.1. GTDB lineage: Bacteria > Pseudomonadota > Gammaproteobacteria > Burkholderiales > Gallionellaceae > Gallionella. The sequence continues at coordinate 44,596 of JACPYR010000045.1, forward strand.
AGCTGGCCGCGCTGACAATTTTTACAGTGCTGCTGTTTTTTTTCTGGCGGCCCATTGAGGACTACGACATCTGGTTTTACATGGTGTCGGGTCGGGTCATTGCGGCCACAGGCCATATTCCGAACACGATGTTCTACCTGCTCCCCATGCTGGGTGAACCGGCTTCCTATATCGAATGGGGATTCGGCCTGGTCAATCACTGGGCATACACTCTGGGCGGCTATCCCGGCATGAATGCGCTCAATGCCGTTTTCGGCGCAACTACCCTGTTGGTAGCCTATAGAGCAGCTATCGGTAAAAGCGCGCTTATGCATCCCGCAGCATTGCTGGCGCTGGCATTGGTTGCAGCGTGGATTACCGCGCGCATCAATTATCGGGCCGAAACGGCGTTGCTGCTTGCCATGGCGGCAAGCCTGCTGGCACTGGAGAAATTTTCCGAACAGGCAAACTGGCGCTGGCTTATGCCGATTCCTGTCGCCGGCTGGCTGCTGATACAGTTGCACCCCTCAGTGATTTTTCTGTTGCCGATACTGGGCGCTTACGCAATTGAGTTTCTCATCCAGCCACCGGGTGGGCGAACCAGAGGCTACATCGTATCGGTGTTGGGCATTGTTGCTGCGGTCACGCTGGCACTGGCCTGCCTCAATCCCTACGGCTGGAGCGAGGTCGTGCTGCCATTGACGGTAATGTTTTCGGCTAAGGATGCGTGGGCCGACATCACCGAATACATGCCGGTGATGGATACCGAATATGCCTACAGCTTTGTGGCCATGGCGGCGTTGGGCATAGTGGCGCTGATCCTTCAGCGCGAACGCCGCATCAGCAGCAGTTTGCTGGTGATCATGTTCGGGGCATTCACCTATATCTATGTGCGCAATATCGGGTTGTTTGCGCTGGTGTTGCTGGGGCCTGTGGTTCGCTGTGGGGTGCGCGTGTTGCCAAATCGAATTCCGCTACGCTGGCAATACCTGGGCGCAGCAGCGGTGCTGGCCGGGATGCTCGCTCTTCCGCTTGGGCAGGGTAAGCTGGGGGGCGGCACCAAACCTGGGTTATTTCCCGAACAATCCGCCGCCTACCTGAAGCAGCACCTGCCGGGTGGTCACGTGCTCAATTTTTTCGATTATGGTGGCTATCTGGCCTGGGCGCTGGGGCAGGAGTTCCTGGTGTTCGTCGATGGGCACGACACCACGGTCAATCGCGCGGTGCAGCTGCATGATGCGATTTTTCGCGCCGATCCGGGCTGGGAAAATATCGTCAACGAATATCGCATTGATGCGATATTCACCCCGACCGTGATGCAATTTTCCGGTCAGGTTATTCCGTTAATCGAACAACTGTCCAGCAGCGGCGAGTGGCGTCTGGTTGCGCGCGAACCATCCGGCCTGCTATTCCTGCGCGCCGACCTGCTTGTCGGCAATGAACTCGACAAGCGCCTAGTGTGGCAGCAGATGATAGAAGAAGCCCGGCGCGAGTTGAGCAAATACCCGGATCACCCCGATTCCTGGGCCGCACTGGCGATGGCATACCAGGCGTTGGGGGATAGTGTAAAAGCCGAAGAAGCGGCGCAGCAATTGCGCAGGCTGCGCGAGCAGACTCGCTAGTGTTGCATTCTGTTTGGAACTTAACTTCTCCAGTGGGAGCGGCTTTAGCCGCGATTGGTCGCTCGAGTTTACTGTCCGCATCGCGGCTAAAGCCTGTCCTGAGTTTATCGAAGTGGCCGCTCCCACAAAGGACTTGCTTGATAACTTTATTAAGTTTAGTCAACAGTGCAACGCTACACTGGTTCAGCGCTGCGCATAGCAAGAGCGAATTTATGCCACGGTCACGTCCTTGGCCAGATACACATCCTGCACCGCGTTAAGCAATGCGATGCCATCCTGTATCGGTTTCTGGAACGCCTTGCGCCCGAGGATCAGGCCCATTCCGCCGGCGCGTTTGTTGATCACTGCGGTGCGCACCGCCTGATGCAGGTCGTCCTTGCCCGATTCGCCGCCCGAATTGATCAGCCCCGCGCGTCCCATGTAGCAGTTCGCCACCTGGTAGCGCACCAGATCGATGGGATGATCCGTGGTCAATTCGGTGTACACCTTGGGATGGGTCTTGCCGAACTTGATCGCGTTGTAGCCGCCGTTATTTTCGGCCATTTTCTGTTTGACGATGTCGGCGTTGATCGTCGCGGCGAGATGATTGGCCTGTCCGGTCAGGTCGGCGGATACATGATAGTCCTTGTCGACCGTCTTGAACGCGGGGTTGCGCAAATAGGCCCACAACACTGTCGCCATGCCCAGTTGATGGGCGTGCTCGAAGGCCTCGGAGATTTCCTGGATTTGCCGGCGCGAATGTTCGGAGCCGTAGAACACCGTTGCCCCGACCGCAACGGCACCCATGTTAAAGGCCTGATCCACGCTGGCGAAAAGCGTCTGGTCGTAGATGGTGGGATAGGTCAGGATTTCGTTGTGATTGATTTTGACGATGAACGGAATCTTGTGCGCATAACGGCGCGCCACCGAACTCAGCACGCCCAGCGTCGAAGCCACGCCGTTGCAGCCGCCCTCGATGGCCAGCTTGACGATATTGTCCGGATCGAAATAAATCGGGTTGGGGGCGAACGATGCGCCGCCGGAATGTTCAACCCCCTGATCCACCGGCAACAGAGATAAATAGCCGGTATGCGCCAGACGGCCTTGACCGTACAGGGCTTGCAGGCTGCGCAACACACCGGGCTTGCGATCTTTGACGGCCACGACGCGATCCACATAATCTGCGCCCGGCAAATGCAACGACTCTTTGCTGATGCCGGTACAGCGATACTTCAACAAGTGCTCGGCTTCATCACCCAGTAATTGCACGATGTTCGTCATGATCTCGCTCCCTGTGGTTGGAATGGACTGGTCATGCTACTCCTCCGGACAGCCAAGTAAATAGTCCTTTTCCTATGTGTATAATCAGATTAACCCGAAATTCAATATCCTTCGTTTATGGAACAGACCTCAATTGGAACACCCCTCAGCCCATCCGCCCTCAAAGTCATGCTGCTCGGCAGCGGCGAACTCGGCAAGGAAGTCATCATCGCGCTGCAACGCCTGGGCGTGGAAACCATCGCGGTGGATCGCTATGCCGATGCGCCCGGCCATCAGGTCGCGCACCGTGCCCACGTGATCAACATGGCGGACGGTGTGGCGTTGCGCGCGCTGATCGAACAGGAAAAACCGCATCTCATCGTGCCGGAGATCGAGGCCATCGCCACTGACATGCTGGAGCAGATCGAGCGCGCAGGCCTGGCGCGCGTGATCCCAACTGCGCGGGCCGCACGTTTGACGATGAACCGCGAAGGCATACGCTGCCTGGCTGCGGAGACTCTGGGCTTGCCGACCTCGCCGTATAAATTCGCCGACAGCCTGGAAGAGTTGCAGGCTGCCATCGATTCGGGCATCGGCTACCCCTGCATCGTCAAGCCGGTGATGTCGTCATCCGGCAAGGGACAGTCCAAAGTGGACAGCGCCGCAGAAGTGCAGGCCGCCTGGGACTATGCCGCCAGCGGCAGCCGGGTGAACCAGGGCAGGGTGATCGTAGAGGGCATGATCCATTTCGATTACGAAATCACCCAGCTCACCGTGCGCTCGATCGGTGCCGATGGCAGCGTCGAGACGCATTTCTGCGAACCGATAGGCCATGTCCAGGTGCAGGGCGATTACGTCGAGAGCTGGCAGCCGCAGGCGATGCCGCCGCTGGCCTTGCAGCGCGCGCGGGAGATCGCCAAAAAAGTCACCGACGATCTGGGCGGCCTGGGCATTTTCGGCGTGGAACTGTTCGTCAAGGGCGACGAGGTGTGGTTCTCGGAAGTCAGCCCGCGTCCGCACGACACCGGCATGGTGACGATGTGCTCGCAGGTGCAGAACGAATTCGAGCTGCATGCCCGCGCCATCCTCGGCCTGCCGGTGAATACCGCGCTGCGCGCACCGGGTGCTTCGGTGGTGATCTACGGTCAATTGGAAGAAAAAGGCATCGCCTTCGCGGGCGTCGCAGATGCGCTGCGCGTGCCCGACAGCGACCTGCGCCTGTTCGGCAAACCCGAGTCGTTCAAGAAACGCCGCATGGGTGTGGCGCTGGCGACCGGCAAGGATACCGGCGAGGCGCGAGTTCGTGCCAAGTTGGCAGCCAGCAAGGTAAGGCCAATCAAACTTTAACGTCATTCCCGCGAAAGCGGGAATCCAGATAATCAAAAACATCCTCGCAACGCGAGGAGAAAACCAAAGGCATGTTGGATAAAACCACTGGATTCCCGCTTTCGCGGGAATGACGGAGTGGGGTGAATTGAGCGTAGCGAAGGCCAACATTTCTTGCGATAAACTATATGTGCTCGAAGGACAACATGATCAGCGCAATACTACACACCACCTTCCTGACCAGCGATTTGACCAGGTCGCGCGCCTTTTACGAAGGCGTGCTTGGTTTGCGTCCCGATCTCAAGCGTCCGGCACTGGGCTATGACGGGGTGTGGTACGACGTCGCGGAAAACCAGCAGATACACCTGATGTTGTTGCCCGACCCAGAAGCAGGCTTGCAGCGTCCCGCGCATGGCGGACGCGACCGGCATGTCGCGTTTGCGGTGGCCGATCTGGACAAGCTGACCGAGCGGCTGGAGCAGGCCGGGATAGCTTACACGCTCAGCTCTTCTGGCCGTCGCGCGTTGTTCTGCCGCGACCCTGACCAGAACGCGCTGGAGTTCATCGAATGTGTCGCTTGAGCCTGGTCATGTTGGGTTGTGCGATGCCGCTTACATGGTAGCGGGCACATCTATTTTTATAAAATGCGAAAGTCGATCATGAAAAACTGGATGATATTGGTAGTGCTGTTGAATCTTCCCTTCTTTGCCTGGGCCGACACGCCGGGCGAAGTGTCGATAGGCGGCTATTTGCGCGAGGCCTCATTGCATGGCTTGAACGGGCACGACAGGAAATTTTCCGACTACCGTGGCAAGCCGCTGATCATCAATGTCTGGGCGAGCTGGTGCGGCCCTTGCCGCGCAGAGATGGGGGCGTTAAACCGTCTGGCGCGCCGCTATGGCGGCAAGCAGTTCAACGTGATCGGCATCTCCACCGACGACGACGGCGATGCCGCAGCGACTTTCGTCAAACGGCAGAAGCTCTCGTTTGCGAACTACCTCGACAGCCATGTGTTCCTGGAAAACATGCTGGGTGCCAACACGATACCGCTGACGATACTGGTGAGCGCCGATGGCCGCGTGCTGGAAAAAGTGCGCGGCGCGCACGAGTGGGACAGCCCGGCCTATGTGCAGGCGATCGCCGAAACGTTCGGGATCAAGCTTGGGGCGGGAGGGAAGTGATTTAATCGGGTTGAAACTGTTCTGCCGCGACCCGGATTGGCGGTGCGATGAAACGTGATGGATAGGCTCATTGCCTGATTTTGGCAAGAGCCGCTGCCTTTACTTCACTCCATGAAACGACATCGTTAGGGTTCGCCAGATAATCTGCGAGGCGGCGGTCAAGTTCTGTTTTTTGCGCTTCCGTCAACGGTGGCGCGGCACCGCGACTAACAATGCCGTCCCAGATGGCTTCGACCAGCTCGATCTGTTCGTCAATGTCGAGCACACGTGCTTGTTGCAAGAGTTGTGTGTTCATGATCTGGACTCCACTCGCATAAGATGAGGTAACTAGCTTGTCTTGCAATTTTATGCCTGACGCAGTTTAGATGCACCGTGAGTCGTTTTGTCGCGACCCGGACGGCAATGTGCTGGAGTTTATCGGGAACATTTAACGTGGAAATGAGCGGCCTGCGCGGCTTTTCGCGCAGGTCGCCTCGAACACAGGGTTAGAGATCGTGTTCATGATTGCGATTGCTGCAATACAGTTTCGCGGTCTCGGAAGTCACCGGGAAACGGGGTGTAGATAGACAGCATTGGAATTGGCAACTGTAGCGTCGCAAATTCGTCGTACCCGTAGTTTCCGAAGAACGTGATGTCGAGCATATCGTGTTCGGGGGCAGCCGAGTTCAGGCTCAGAATGTAGGAAAACGGGGGGAAAGAAATCTCCGAATAGACTCGCATGCGCGTCACCCCAGAGGTTTTGTCGAGTTGCATCGAACCGGTAACGCCTGCAGCCCGACTTCGATCCGACCAGAGATAACCGACATAGATTCTGATGTGGGGCGGAAGATGCTTGGCTTCCTTGTTGAGAGCGAACCTTTCAAGCTCAGGATGCGCCTCTCTAAACTGCGGGGAATTGACACTAAAAAACATACATGCGATCTGCTTGATGACGCGAAGCGGCAACAAGTGATACGGATAAGCCAATTGCGTCTTGCAGCCGTTTGATCGGCGAAGGTAGTCGGCGCCTTGATACGCCCATGCAGCGTAGTTAGAACCATACCAATGCCCAGTAAGACTGTTGCATCGTTCACAAAGCGTGTAGCCGCCTTGTCCTCTCTGAGATTGTTTCCCGGTCAGATTTTTCAACTGATCGAGGTCGCGCAGCTCGAACACCTTCTTCGCATCTGGCGTGACGACCTTCTGATTATTGAAGGCCGATTCAGGCGGGACATGCTCGAAAGACAGCTTCCCAAATCCTCCGCAGAGGTGGCAGTGGCCCATTCTTGTCGGCGGCTTGGGCATCCCTACGATCTCCAATGTTAAGTCGCCGGCAAAAACGCCGGATAAGCTGGAGCTGTTTGTTTGGCAAGCTGGAGCATCATTTTTCCTTTTTGCTTTCAACCATGGTGAGCATCCTGGCACAGCCTATGGTGCAGGATTCGGATACAGCCTGTGCACCGCCTCGATCTTTTCCAGCACCTCGGCCGATAACACCACTTCGGCGCTGTCCAGATTTTCCTGCAACTGCTGTAAATTCGTTGCGCCCAGGATCACGCTGCCGGTGAACCAGCGCGTCCGGGCGAATGCGAGAGCCAGTGTTGCCGGGCTGAGTCCCGCTTCCTGTGCTATGCGCACATATTCGCGGCTGGCTGCAGGCACGTTGGGTTTTGCGTAGCGCTGGCCAAAATTCGCAAACATGGTGATGCGACCTTTTGCGTTCGGGTCGGCGAGATATTTCCCGGTGAGATGTCCGAATGCCAGCGGGCTATAGGCGAGCAGGCCGACGTTGGTATGGCGGCAGACTTCGGCGAGCCCGGCTTCGAAGGTGCGGTTCATCAGGTGGTAGGCGTTCTGCACCGAGATGATTCTGGGCAGGCCGAGCTCATTGGCGATGCGCACGAATTCCGCGATACCCCAGGGCGTCTCGTTGGACAGGCCGATATGGCGCACCTTGCCGGCCTTGACCAATTCCGCCAGCGCGTGCAGTTGTTCGGCGATAGGCGTGGTAACGTGTTCCTGAGTCGCGTCGTAGCTGGTGCCGCCGAACATCGGCACATAGCGGTCGGGCCAGTGGATTTGATAGAGATCGACATAGTCGGTCTGCAGGCGTTTCAGGCTGGCGTCCAGCGCCGCGTTGATATGTTCGCGGTTCACGCGCGGGCCGTTGCGTATCCACCCGAAGCCGCGCGATGGCCCGGCGATCTTGGTCGCGACGATCAACTGGTCGCGCCGCTGTTTCTTCAGCCAGGTGCCGATATGGCTTTCGGTGCGGTGTGCGGTTTCGGCGCGCGGCGGTACCGGATACATTTCGGCGGTGTCGATGAAGTTGATGCCATGCGCTACCGCGAGATCGAGCTGGGCGTGGGCTTCGGCCTCGCTGTTCTGTTCGCCGAAGGTCATCGTGCCCAGGCATAACGCCGATACTTTCAAATTGCTTTCGCCTAACTGTCTGTATTCCATATGGACTCCGCCTGGATGATTGCATGCTATTGTAAATCCGTTCGCAGCCATGAGTAAAAATGATGTGTTAGCATGTGCCGCATGACTATGCCCGTCCTGTTTGTTTCACATGGTGCGCCCACGCTGCCGATAGAGCCTGGCGAAACCGGTGCGGCCTGGTGCAGGCTGGGCGAGCAGTTGCCACGGCCTTCCGCGATTCTGGTTATTTCGGCGCACTGGGATACTTCTATTCCGACTGTCAGCTGCGCGGCACAACCCGAAACCATTCACGACTTCTACGGTTTTCCGGAGGAGTTGTACAGGTTGCGCTATCCCGCGCCCGGCTCGCCCGATCTGGCGCAAGCCGTGGTGGGCGCATTGCAGCAGGCCGGAATAGCGGTACAACCGCACGATACGCGCGGGCTGGATCACGGCGCATGGGTGCCGCTGAGCCTGATGTACCCGCAAGCCGATATCCCGGTCACACAACTCTCGTTGCAATCCGATCAAGACCCGGCCTGGCATATCGCGTTGGGGCGTGCTTTGCGCCCGTTGCGCGAGCAGGGCGTGCTGATCGTCGGCAGCGGTTCGATCACACACAACCTGCGTGCAATATTTCAGCATCCTCGGGGCAAGCCTGCACCGCAGTGGGTGACGGAATTTTGCGAGTGGATAGCAGCCAAGATCGCAGCAGGTGATATCGACGCGCTAGTCGCGTACCGTACTCTTGCGCCGTATGCGATAGAGAATCACCCCACCGACGAGCATCTGCTGCCATTATTTGTGGCGCTGGGTGCTGCGCACGACATTCGGCACAGCCAGCGGCTGAACCGGGTGATGACCTATGGCATGCTGGCGATGGATATGTGGCTGCTCGATGCCGACTAGTGTTGCATTCTGTTTGGAAGTTAACTTCTCTTGTGGGAGCGGCTTTAGCCGCGATTGGTAGCTGATTTTACTGTCAGCATCGCGGCTAAAGCCGCTCCCACAAAGGATTTTCTTGATAGCTCCATTAAGTTTTATCAGCAGTGCAACACTACACTAACGACAATTTTTCAGCGACTTTCTTCAGAGCATCCTCGGATAAATCTTCCAGTATCACGCGCTGTGCCTGGTCCAGCTGCGGATAGTTTCTCGATGTCGCGCGGAAGTAACTGGGGTCGTAGTGCAGAGTGAGCAGCTCCGCTACCATCTTTGCAAAATCTCCGGCGCGTATCATTTCGTTCCATAACCCCAACTGCTGCGCGCCGTGAAAGCGATACAGCGGCTTG
>JACPYR010000012.1 GCA_016195965.1 Nitrosomonadales bacterium
ACGGCGGCTCCTCGACCGACGCCCAGGACGTCGCCGGCGACTGCCTGGCGCGCGGCTGGCCGGCCGTGGCGCTCACGAACGACGCCGCCACCATCACCGCCGTCGGCAACGACGTCGGCTACGACAAGGTCTTCGCCCGCCAGCTGATCCGCATGCATCACCGCATCGCCACGCTGCCGGAACGCGACCGCCTGACGCCGATACTCGATGCCATCGCCGCGCTGCCCGGAACCTTCGGTGCGCTGTGGCTGGAAGTGCCTGATACCAACGAGGGCAAGACGCTGTCCGCTTTTACGCGCCGTTTTCAACCCCTGCTGGAAACCGCATTGCGCGAACAAGGGCGGTTGCAGGACGATGCTTCGCACAGCAAGTTGCCGCGCCTGCATATCTTTTTCCCCGACAAAAATTCAGTCCTGATCGGCAGCAGCGATCCGCACAACAGCGCGAATGCGCTCATGGGTATCATCCGCCAGTCGATGCCCGCCGAGGCGCCGAGCCGCTCCACGCTGAAGCTGGCCGAGGCGATTGAGGTATTCATGGATCGCGGCGAGCAGACGCGTTTGCTGAGGTCAGGAATGCAGGCGGTAGACTTGGGAGCGGCACCCGGCGGCTGGACCTGGCAACTGGTCAAGCGCGGCATACGCGTGGCAGCGGTGGACAACGGCCCGATGAAGGGCGTGCTGGCAAATCATCCGCTGGTGCAACACCTCAAGCAGGACGGCTTCAAATATGCGCCGCGCAAGGCGGTGGACTGGCTGGTCTGCGACATGGTGGAAAAACCATCCAAAGTCGCCGAACTGATAGCTGCCTGGTTCGCGGCGGGCTGGTGCAAACATGCGATCTTCAATCTAAAACTGCCGATGAAGCAGCGCGTCGCCGCCCTCGACAGCGCATTGGGTGGCATCAGCAAACGGCTGGATGAAGAGGGTATCAACTTCCGGATGACCGCGAAACAGCTCTATCACGACCGCGAAGAAGTAACGGTGTTTTTGACCAAGACCAAGGGCTGATTACACTTTTTCGTCGATATGCACCACGATATCGCTGCCGCGCTGATGGCGACGGCGGCGGTCTCTCCCACAGCGAAGCTCCATCAGCACCGATTGACGCCGCACGCGCTGGCTGATTTTGCGCCGATCTTTCTCGGCAGATGACCTCGACCCAACCTTGCCCTGGTCGCGCGGCTGGGTACGCAACTGCCTTGCCACCTCGGCAACATAAGGACTTTGCTCCGCCCTGCCGCTGTCGCGCTGAATGCCCGTAGCTTCCCTAAGCTCGGGCTCCAACGCCAGGCCGGCATACCGCAGCGGAAGATAAACATTTGTCATGTCACATTACTCCCAAACAACCATTCCAAAATTACCCATGGAAAAAGGTTATCGGCCCAAGCCTGGAAAAGTTTAGGGCGGCTCACATAACCATGGAGCTGGAAGCCATGATTTCTGGCAAAGATTCAGCGATACCATAATTTTTCTGGCGTTCCCGGCAGCGAGTTACTTGGGCTCTGCCCTCACCTTCAGGTTATTTCAAAACAAAGTGCACAATAACAAAACCGCCGGTGGCAGACCGGCAGTTGATCGCCTTTCTTGGCGGTCGAAGCAAAAGAAGGTGACTGATGAAACTACTAGCCATCTGACTAACCCAGCAAACGACGCTGGGTTAGTCATTGGTTATAGCTGTCGGACAACCCCCGGCGGTTTTGATTTTGGTTTCCCACGCAATTAAAACATACGGCAGAAAATTAAAGTTTCTACCCTCTCCCTAGCCCTCTCCCTGCAAGGGAGATGGGAACGGATTATCTTGATGAAGATGCCCACGCATCCAGCCTCGCAATAAACCCATCCAGCTCCTTCGCCAAGGGCGCGACCAGATGCATAGGCTCGCCGGTCAATGGATGCGCGAAGGCGATGCTGTGGGCATGCAGGAACATGCGCTTCAGTCCTTGCTTCATCAACTCCTTGTTTCTTGCGAAGTCGCCGTACTTGTCGTCCCCGGCGATCGGAAAACCGAGATGCGACAGATGCACGCGTATCTGGTGGGTGCGTCCGGTCTTGAGTTGCGCCTCCAGCAAGGAAAATCCAGCCCCATCATGTTGTGGCGCCCAGCTCTTCTGCAAGGTGAAGATCGTATGCGAGGCCTGCCCGTCTTCCCTGACCATCACGCGCTTCTCGCCTTGGGGCGTATCGAATTTGTGCAGCGGCAGCTTGACGTGCTGTTTGGCATTTTTCCACTGCCCCAGCACCAGCGCGAAATAGCGCTTGTCGCTGTTGCCCTCGCGCATGATCTCGTGCATCGCGGTCAGCGCGGAACGCTTCTTGGCCAGCAGCAGCACGCCCGAGGTCTCGCGGTCGAGCCGGTGCACCAGCTCCAGGAATTTTGCCTGCGGGCGGGCTCGGCGCAATTGCTCGATGACCCCGAAGCTTACCCCGCTGCCGCCATGTACGGCCACCCCGGCGGGCTTGTTCACCGCCAGGATCGCATCGTCTTCATACACGATAGGAAATTCGACCGCAGGGATGTGCACCTCTGCTAGTTCGTGCTTTTCCGCAACGCGGATCGGCGGAATGCGCAGCAGATCGCCCAGTTGCAGGCGATAGGTCTGATCGACGCGTTTCTTGTTGACCCTCACTTCGCCGCGCAGGATACGGTAGACATGGCTCTTGGGCACGCCTTTCAGGTATTTGAACAGGAAATTGTCGATGCGCTGGGATTCGCAGCTTTCGTCAATTTCCACAAAACTCACAGAGCCTTTGCTTAAACCATTCATTTTGCTTATACTTCGCCACTCGCGAGTTTTGGATCGGGTAAGTTCGGGATGTAATTTTAGTCTCAGGTCCCAGAAATATTGGGGCGCCAGAAATACTGGCCGCTGAAGTTTTGATTGGCGCATGCATGGAGCAACGCTCCTCCACCCCCTCCAGCCGCAGTCCGGTTAATATCACTCACCGGTACCAGCAGTGATAGTAATTGATTTACGCGCTCAAAGCACCTGTGGATTTTCCGTGACGCAGACCCGGTTATTTTGAATCGATGCTGCCTCACCCCCTGTGGAACTTTTGCAACAGTCGGCATGGCGGATGCATAGCACCCGCAACCACGATACAAAAGTCCCGGAGAACAATTTTTTAAGACCGGCTACTAACTAGAGAACTAAATTGACCAACCGATTGCACATTACAAGACTGTTTGCACGATTGCTCACTGTTTCCTCATCTGGCACGCTTAACCGCGTGTAGCCTGGTCTCGCCCGTGTCAGAGCGCGGGAGACAATAAAATGAAACGCATGTTATTCAATGCGACACAACCGGAAGAACTCCGTGTCGCCATTGTTGACGGTCAGAAACTGATCGACCTCGACATTGAAACCGCCGGTAAAGAGCAACGCAAGAGCAACATCTACAAAGCTGTCATCACCCGGCTCGAGCCCAGCCTCGAAGCCTGTTTCGTCGAATACGGCGGCAACCGTCACGGTTTCCTGCCGTTCAAGGAAGTAGCCCCCCAGTATTACCAACCCGGCAGCGGCAATCGTCCCTCGATCAAGGAGGCGTTGCGCGAAGGCCAGGAATTGCTGGTTCAGGTTGAAAAAGACGAGCGCGGCAACAAGGGCGCGGCACTGACCACCTACATCAGCCTGGCCGGACGCTACATCGTGCTGATGCCGAACAACCCGAGCGGCGGCGGCGTATCGCGCCGCATCGAGGGCGAGGAGCGCGACGAGTTGCGCCAGGTTCTGTCGCACGTCGACGTGCCTGCCGGCATGAGCATCATCGCGCGTACCGCCGGTATCGGACGCAACGAAGAGGAGTTGCAGTGGGATCTGGATTACCTCAAGCAATTGTGGGATGCCATCGAAGGCGCGGCACAATCCGAAAAAGCCCCCTCGCTGATTTATCTGGAAAGCAGCCTGGTAGTGCGCGCGATCCGCGACTACTTCAACCCCGAGATCAGCGAAATACTGATCGACACCGAAGATGTCTACCAGCAAGCGCTGGCTTTCATGAGCACGGTGATGCCGGGCAACGTCAACCGCATCAAGCGTTATGTCGATGACGTGCCGCTGTTCTCGCGCTTCCAGATCGAACACCAGATCGAATCCGCGCATGCACGCGAAGTGCGCCTGCCTTCGGGCGGCGTGATCGTGATCGACCATACCGAGGCGCTGACCGCGATCGACATCAACTCGGCGCGCGCCACCAAAGGCTCGGACATCGAGGCCACCGCGTTCCACACCAACCTGGAAGCTGCCGAAGAAATCGCACGCCAGCTGCGCCTGCGCGACCTGGGCGGCCTGATCGTGATCGACTTCATCGACATGGAAAGCAACCGCAACCAGCGCGATGTCGAAGACCGTTTGCGCGATTCGCTGCGCTACGACCGCGCCCGCGTGCAGACCGCGAAAATTTCGCGCTTCGGCCTGCTGGAACTGTCGCGCCAGCGTCTGGCGCCCAGCCTCGGCGAAGGCAACTACATCCCTTGCCCGCGTTGCAGCGGCATCGGCCACATCCGCGGCATCGAGTCTTCCGCCTTGCACATCCTGCGCATCATCCAGGAAGAGGCGATGAAGGAAAGCAGCGCGGCAATTCACGTACAGGTTCCGGTCGATGTCGCAACCTTCCTGTTGAACGAGAAGCGCGCCGACATCCACCGCATCGAATCGCGCCTGAAGGTAGGCATCACGCTGATACCGAATCCGCATCTGGAAACGCCCAACTACAACATCACCCGCCTGCGCCAGGATGACATGACCAGCGATGTGTTGCAGGCCAGCTACAAACTGGTGGAAAAGCCGGTCGAAGAAAAACCGTTGACTGCCGCGCAAGCACAGCAAAAAGCTACACGTGCCCAAGCCGTGGTACAAGGCGTCACTCCGGTACAACCGGCGCCGATGAAGGCTGAAACAGAAGAAGCCAAGCCCTCTTTCTTCAGTAAGTTATTCTCCTGGCTCAAGCCGGCAGCAAAAGAAGAGCAGACCAAACCGGCTATCAGCAGGCCGCGTGGAGGCCAACGTCCGGAACGCGGCGAACGCCCTGAAGGCGGCAAGCGTGGTGGTCGTGGAGGTCGAGGTGAACGCAATGAACGGGGTGAACGTAGCGAGGGCGGTGGCAATCGCGACCGCAACGAACCGCGTCAGGGCCAAAAGCCGGCTCAAGCCGAAACCAGGCCGCAAGAGCAGCGCCAACCCAAGCAACCTCGGCCTCCACGTGCAGAAGGCGCACCGCAAAAGGGAACGCCGCAGAACGCCAAGCCTGCGGCTACGGCCCTGCCTCCTGAAAAACCGGCACTGGAAACCCAGGGAACTGCCGGAGAACAGACAGGAACCGGCCCTCGCGAAGGCGCACGCCGCCGCGGTCGCCGTGGTGGACGCCGCGAACGTGAGCATCGTGAAAATGTGGCGCAGAGTGCCAACGCATTGCCGGTTCATGACACCACCGAGCAGCCATCCAGTGAACATGCAAGCCGTGACCAGATGGCCGCTGCACCTGTCAGCGTCAAGCCGACGGAATATGTCGCTTACCCGGATGGATACGTCAAGCCCAGCGAATACATCGCAATGCCGACAACCCGCCTGCCTGTCGTCGCAGCGCCGAACTTGCCTGCCGTAGTGCCGACGTATCCGGTGGCGAAGACATCGGGTCACGATTTGATACAAATCGAGACCGACCCGGTCAAGCTGAGCACTGTATCGCATGTCACAACAGCTACTGCGGAAAGGCCAACCCCGCGCCGCCGCGAACGCCAACGCGAAGTCTATGTGGAAAATGAACCGCTGGTGCAAATCGAGACGCAACACCCGCAAGGGTAAGTCCGGTTTGTAATACTGAAAGCCGCACGATGCATATCGTGCGGCTTTTTTATTTCCATCTCCGATGATGCGGAGCTATGCCAAAAAATACTGCTGACGAATCTCCTGCAACAAGCCCTGCGCCGCATCTTCCACCATGTCCAGTACACGCTCGAATCCATCCGCGTTACCGTAATACGGATCGGGCACTTCACGCTCCGCGTGGCGGCATGCATATTCGAGAAACAGCCGCGCCCGGGTATCGCTGTCAGCGGGCGTCATACTTTGCAGTATCGCCAGATTGGCCCTATCCATTGCCAGCACATAATCGAAATGCTGGAAATCCCCTTCCTCTACCTGCCGCCCGCGCAGCGCGCTCATGTCGTAGCCGCGCTGCTGTGCGGCACGTTGCGTGCGGGCATCCGGCGCTTCGCCGATGTGGTAGTCGTGCGTCCCTGCCGAATCGATCAGAATGCGCCCGGTCAAACCGGCATTTTCGACATAGTGGCGAAACACCGCTTCTGCAGTGGGAGAACGGCAAATATTGCCCATGCAGACGAATAGAACTTTAATTTTAGTATTCACTGTCACCCAATTTTCAAAATTTGTATTGACCGCCATTGTAGCTTTTTGATCAGCACAATTAACTTGACTATTATACTCAAGTTAATTACCATTTGCGATATTCAATGAACGGGAGAATTGCAAATGAACATTCCTACACGCGACGGCGACGGTTATCTCGAAAGCATGCATGACTGGACGCCTGAGATTGCCCGTGCGATGGCCGAGGCAGACGGTTATGAACTGAATGAATTGAAGTGGTCTCATATCATGAAGGCCCGTGAGTTCTATGAAGAATTCGGCACCGTACCGCCGATTCGGAAATTCGTAAAATATATCGAGCAGGACCAGAAGGAAGTCTTCGACCTGTGGATGACCGGCCCGATGAAGCCGATTACCAAATACGGCGGCCTGCCCAAGCCGACCGGTTGCGTTTAATTTTTTGTGTGTAGCGCCATCATTTGCAATGATGCAACACCGCCCCCGAATTCCCCATGCGCAAACTGGATCAACTGAATTTCGCCAATACCTTTGCGCGCCTGCCGGATACCTTCTACAGCCGATTGCAGCCGACTCCGCTGCCCAATCCCTATCTGGTCAGTTTTAACGCGAACGCCGCACCGCTGATCGATCTCGACAGCACAGAAGCGTCGCGCGCCGATTTCGCCGAACACTTTAGCGGCTCCCGGCAGCTGCCGGGAGCCGAGCCGCTGGCCATGCTCTATGCCGGACATCAGTTCGGCCAGTTCGTGCCGCAGCTCGGCGACGGTCGCGCGATCCTGCTCGGCGAGATACGCAACCGCGCGGGAGAGCTATGGGATGTGCAGCTCAAAGGGGCGGGTATCACACCCTATTCGCGCCAGGGCGATGGCCGCGCCGTGCTACGCTCCAGCATCCGCGAATACCTGTGCTCGGAAGCGATGCATGGGCTGGGTATTCCCACCAGCCGCGCCTTGTGTATCGTCGGCAGCGACGAAGAAGTTTATCGCGAACGCATCGAGACCGCCGCCGTACTCACCAGGCTTGCTCCTACCCATGTACGTTTCGGTTCGTTCGAAGTCTTTTATTATCGCGGCCAGCACGAACACCTCGCCACGCTCGCCGATTACGTCATCGACCGGCACTTCCCACACCTGATCGATGACGCAGACAAGCACCGGCAATTTCTGAATGAAGTCACCCTGCGCACCGCCAGGCTGATGGCGCAATGGCAGGCAGTCGGCTTCTCGCACGGCGTGATGAACACCGACAACATGTCGATACTCGGGCTGACCTTCGACTACGGTCCGTTCGGTTTCATGGAAGCCTACGACCCCGGTTACATCTGCAACCACTCCGACCCGCAGGGGCGCTACGCCTTCGACCAGCAGCCGCAAATCGGCTTGTGGAACCTGACCTGTCTGGCACAAGCTCTGTCGCCGCTGATTTCACAAGACAAGGCCGAAGCAGTATTGGACGGCTACGCGCCGGCTTTCTACGAACACTATACCCGGTTGATGGGAGCAAAACTGGGACTGAGCAATGCCACGCAGGAAGATATACCATTGATCGCCGCGCTGCTGAAGATGATGCAAGCCAGCCAGCTCGACTACACTAGACTGCTGCGCAGCCTGGGAAATTTCAACTCGGCTCCGGATGCGAACAACAGCGGACTGCGCGACCAGTTCGTCGACCGCGCCGCTTTCGATGGTTGGGCAAGCAGTTATCGCGCACGCCTGCTGCACGAAACGGGAACGGACAGCGCACGCAAGATGCGCATGGATGCGGTTAATCCCAAATACATCCTGCGCAATTATCTGGCGCAAACCGCAATCGAAAAGGCCGAGAAAGACCGCGACTTTTCAGAAGTAGACCGCCTGCTCAGACTGCTTGGGAAACCATTCGACGAACAAGCCGAGATGGAACGCTATGCCGCAGCACCGCCTGAATGGGCGCGACAGATTGAAGTAAGCTGCTCTTCCTAAAACACTACTTGAACGGATGGCGCAGCACGATGGTCTCGTCGCGATCCGGCCCGGTCGAAACCATGTCGACCGGCACGCCGCACACGCTGGCAATGCGCTCCAGATAATCAAGCTCACAAGCCTGCTCAATTACAACTAAAGCGGTACGATCCGTCCAACAGCAAAGGCAGCGCTTGGGTTTGCAGTTTCTCTGTAGCGGCAGTGGCGCACAGCGTCGTATAAGCACCGGTAGTAGTAAAACCGCTGCCAGTGTTTGACACATAGCTGCTCGAATACTCTACGTTCAATACTGGCTTGCCGAGCGAAGCAAACGCCTGATAACCTGCACATTCGAAATATTGATGGCATTGCTCGTTGACAGCGAACTCAAAGCTGCCAGCCAATTGACCGAGTTGAGCTATGTCGTTTTTCAAGCCGATCGCCAAGCCACGTGAATGCGCTTGTGACGAGAGGAAGCGGTTAAAGTCGAGCTGATCTTGCGCGGTCAGGTTAAATCCCGTAGGGTTGGTGTAGCCATTGACATTATCCGGGTCGATGCCATCGCACCCTTTGTTTACGGCGATATCCATGCGCTTGAGCATGATGCTGCGTACATTGCCCGATCGCGTATCCAGCCAATTCTCGCCCGGCCAGCCAGACAGGGGATTGCCCATGTCGGCTGGCAAGAAACTGTTAAAGTCTGCGCGCCAGTTCTCGCTGCTGCCCGCAGAAAAATAACAGACCACCTTGCGGCCCTGCTGCTTCAGTTGGACGATCTGCGCCGCAGAGGTGTCGAATAAATCGATGTCGTAGATGCTGGCGGCAACATTGGTAACCAAGGCCCCTTTCAGTTGCAAATGAAAGGTATCGGGCGCATTGGCTTGCCACACTGCTCGTGCAGGCGTAGCGGCGGAACCGCCACCGCAGGCGACCAGACCGGCGATCAGGATTATTGAAGCAAGCGTTGCGAAAGGCGATCCCTTTTTCATGGGTGGTTAACCGTTGGTGCTAATTTTCTGTGCAATTATCCTTGGCTGACGCTGCACAACCATCAAGGGCGATGACATTGTTTTCTGCATTGCTGGTCATTGGATTGTCAAAGTGGCGGAATTGCTCATGACACTTCCGGCTGAATTACTGACATAAACGGTAAATACCGCACCGTTGTCGGTAAGGGCTGTTGCCGGAGTTGTGTAACTTGCACCTGACGCGCCGCTGATGTTAGTGGTCGTTGCCACACCACCGATACTCACGGTCTTCTTCCATTGGTAACTTAAAGGTGCAGAACCTGCTCCGGTTACGCTGAAAGTTGCTGGTTGTCCGGCGGTTACTGTCAAGCCAGAGGGTTGTATTGCAATCGAAGCGGCAACGGAAGCTCCCGAGATGAGGCAACCGGGTAAGTTGCATCCCACTTGAACTGCAGAGGTCATCTCGTTCGCACCCAGAGCCGTCGAATTGTTATTGGTATTAGTACAAATTGGATTCGTACCCTGCAGAAAAATGTCAACACCTTGAAAGACAGGTACTGAAATCCTGTTGCTGACAATTTGTGTGCTTCCGCAATTTCCCAATGCGATATCTGTCAGAGCGATATTGTATTCGGCGCCCGCATCGAAAATGGAATTATTGCTGATGTTGTTATTGTTCGGTGGAGCCGTCGCCGTTGTCACCGGCGCGATTGTTCTGCCATGCAAAAAAATATTACGGCCCTGATTGTTCCATAAAACATTTTGATCAACCCGCCAACCAGCAGTACCTTCATCCAGATAAATACCTGGTAACGCATAGTTGTCCGCTGGCCCGGGATATAGCGATTGAGTATCATGAATATAGTTATGATGGATTCTACTGTTAGTCACAAAAGTCCCGGGGCCGGAATAAATGGCACCTCCATCTCTCGAAAGCATCATGGCATTGTATAAATTGTTATAGCCAATATCAGCATTATTTGGCTGAACATCAGGCACACCAAAGGCCAGAGAGGTTATGTATATTGAGTTTCGCCCACTGGCATAAATAGTATTATTCTGAACCTTGTGCCCGGGACCATAAACCGAAATTCCGGCAGGGAGGTTAGCCATGTAATCGACATGATGAATCAAATTATTCTGCACGACGTTGTTGCTTCCCCTTAATGCAACCCCGTTGCCGGCACTGTATGAGATAGTGCTAGCCTGCAAGACATTACTCGATCCATTGATAATAATGCCGGTATCGTCAACATGATCCCATAAATAGTTAGGCGGGGTGATAGTGCCAAGAGTCGTATAGTGCGAAGGGTAAATCGCAGTGATTCCACTAATGGTGTTGTGTGTACTTGATGCATCGGTATTGATGGTGCTTGCAAACAGCTTGATATTCTGGATGGTCACATTTGATCTTCCGCTCAGATCAAAAGCGAACTGGCGATGCTTCACACGGATTTCGAGCGAATTCGGGTTCGGGTTTACGCCTGCCGGTGACCTGAAATACAGAACCTGAGCAACTTTGTCGTAAAACCATTCACCCGGAGCATCCAGTGCAGCGAGGGTTCCGAACAAGTAGTAATACCCTCCTACCTGTGGAACGATGTTGGGTGAATCAGAGGCGCCATCCAAGCTGATGGTTAGCGGAGTGCCTGTGCCGATCGGCGCCAGTGATGCAGTGACTGTTCCAGTTTGTGTAGCCCAGGGATCGTTGCCGCTCCAAAGATGAATTTTTGCACCCGCCCAGCCATTGGTTGGCAAGTTTGGCAAGCTTGAATCAGCAACAACTTGCGCGCCCATTGTCCCCATCGCTATGGTGCCGCTCTGGGCTTTAGCCCAATTTACATGAAAAAGATCGTCACCGTTGGGCCACCAAGCCTCGGTCATCATCTGCTTTTCGTCAGGCAGCAGAGGATCTCTGACGAACACTTGATTGGTGTCACCGGCGCTCATTACTGCGCTTGTGCTGTAGATCGTTGTTGAACCCGGAACAAGCGTCCACACTGTGGTGATACGATCGCTGCCGTCGACTATTACCTGCTCACCGGGGTAGGAAGTAATGACAACGCCAGAAGTTGGCGTCACTCCAGAAACTGCCGCAGTCTCACTGTACGTTCCGGCGCGAATCTGGCAGACCTCTCCGCTCTTGGCCATGGTGGCGCATTTCTGGATTGTCAGGAAGGGCTGGCTAATAGTGCCCAGATTTGAATCATTTCCATTAGGGGCTACATAGTAGCTTACGGCCGCCGGGAGTGCAGAAACCACGCCACCCTTGCCGCCACATGCGGCAACCAGCAACGCTATCATGGTAGCTGTTATCAGCAACTGTAAGCTTACGGATAAGTTGCGATTGAATTTCATGTTGCCCCTCCTGAATTATTAAAACCATGGTTATGGATTGAACTACCAATCCAGTCATCGAACTTTTCGATCATGTTTCTGTTACACCGCATGCCAACCGGACAGGCGGGCAAGCAGATGCCACCAGGCATTGGCAACCCTGAGTTGCGCTTTCTTGACCAGGTGACCGTCGTCACGAGTGTAGCCACGGTACATTGCAACCACTCCAGAAGAATCTTTCGCCTCCTTCCCGTCCGGGTCATGCGATTCGATGTCGGCAATATCGAAAAGCGGTTTATTGTGGGCGAATGTATATTCGCGAACCAGCCGGTTATATTCGTTGCGCGCAGCATTGCCGGACGTGGTGAGGGGTTCAGTCCACCATATCAGGCTAGTATTCGGGTAAGTTTTTTCCAGCTTTTCCATGGTATCCCGATAATCGGAAAAAACACGGGGTGGAGCGGAATTATCGTCTTCGATATCCACGAAACAGAGCTTCATCATGGCAACATCGACAGGCACCTTCTGGCTGGAAAATCTTTTCGCAAAATCGCTGATCTTTCTTTGGGGATGTTCATTTTCCCCCACCTCGAAGTGGCCGATTCCATTGCGGCTTGAGCGCCACTCAGGGTCAGACAACTCCTGAATCTCGACCTGATATCTCCTCGGAGCGTTATGGGCCATGGCCTCCAGCCCATCCAGAATATTGTAGCCGACCGACTGATGGCCGAACAAAACCTTGAGCGACCTTGCCTTATCCAGCCACTGCTGCGGTATGGCATCTGCGTTTACCGCACGATGATCCACGACAATCGGAATCTCTTGTGCATATAGAACGGGAAAGTTCAAGCATAGGACTATGGTTGAAAGAGAGATGATTCTCGTCAGATTATGGATTTTCATTTTTATCTCCCAGTTTCAATTTAGCAACAAGCCGACTAATCATATTTTCTAACCATCATTGTCGATTTACGCTGACTGAGGAGCAGGCGGTTTCCGTAGCTTTTTAAACACCATGAATATTCCAAGTGCAGCCACAATCAGTGCCACGGACAAGAGCGGGCGATAGTAGAACCAGGCTATAGCCACGGTAATCAGCGTCAATGCTATTGCCAGAACAAAGGCCACCAGCCCAATCCCCGCTTCCATCACATCACCCAGCAAGGGCAGCGCGTCCGTGAGCACGGATAGTGGCCTCAGTATCAGAAAAATTCCGAAGAAGAAGGCCAAAGCCCCCAGAAAACGCAGCCCCCAAGTAAGCAGCTTGTTTTCCAAACGGGCTTGCTTGAACATTTGTTCAGGACTCTCGGTTCCCATCTGCAACATCTCGATGTCTTTGCCGACTGAGGTTTCATAAGGTGCCAGATCGTTTAAGTACTGTTTGGCGATGATGCTCACCGCCTGTGGTTTTACTACCTTGAACTCCACCTGAATGTCGCCGATCTCTGCGGACTGGGGATTATTGCCAATATACAAGATACCACCATCCCAGCGGGCTTTTCCCTGTAGGTGTTCGGGTAGAGATTGCGTGGTGTCTACGGACAGCGCTTCTTTATCGTCGATCAGTCCGATAAGACTTTCGGACAACTTGAAGGCTCCCAACATTACCTTGGATGCAGTCAATTGATCCGAGCGGTATGCCATCTTGGTAGGATTGCTGTGCCCGGATTTATTCTTGAATACATCTGAGTCAATCAGGTTGTTTGACCAGACTTTCGCATAGGAATAGGTGGTTTGAGTGGTGGAACTACCACCCAAATTTTTTTCTGATTCCGATTTGATATTTTCTTTCCACTGGTACATCAAGGTCTGCCGATAGAGCTTGATGGCCTTGGCAGAGACGCCGAAATCCTGATCAGTTAGTGTTTCATCGGTGGCGGCCAGCCCGGTGAGGTGGATCAACTTGCCTTCATACTCTGAATCGATTTTGTCCGCAGGAACCGAGATGACGATCCCGGCTCCTTCCTGAAGCGATTTGTACGTCTCCACTGCCCGACCTTCATTCCAGAAGAGCACGGGAAAGCCGATGAAGAAAATGATAATCCCCACTACAACGCCCAGAAGGGCGTTGCCAAACCGGGAAAACCACGATTCGGTAGTCACTTCCGTGAATGAATCCGAATTTTCAGGATCGGAATTTGGAACACTGGTTTTCTGAATATCGCCATCGCTCATATGCACTCCCCAAATCGAATTTTTATTACCGCTCTCTTGCTATAAATCTCCGCAACATTTTCTTTTTAACAACACGATGACTCAAAAACTTCGATTCGACGGACGGACAGTGTTTTTCTGGAAGTATTTCTGGAGAACCGTTGTCAGCACATTGGCATTGAGAGGCACATCCACATGGTTGTTCGGATCGATTCCTTTGCGGTAGTTAAAGTGGTCATAAGCCAGCCCCACAGTCGCAAAGGCTAAATCGGTGGTTTCCCAATCCCAGATACTGTAATTCACACCTATGCTTTCCATGATATCCATCTCGTCGGTCAAATATTGCGCTGCGCCGGGTTGATATCTCATCACGCCGAATTCGTTGACCCCCGCTGGAGTGTTCCTTGCGGTCTTGAATGACGAAATGAAATGGAACTGCGTTAATAGATCGTTGCGCGTATAAGAGCAGGGTGTTAAGCCACAGGACGAGGCCGTTGTGCCGTAGGTGTTCGTGGATGTCGTGGGCTGATGCGTGTAGCTTGCCTGAGGCTCGTACTGGTGAACCATATACACAGTTTTGCTGTCGCCGTTCGAGGTGAGCGAGTTAAGCCAGGCGGCACCGCTCCAATCCATGCCGCCTATCAGTATTGGTGTAGTGGTATCGACCTGCCGGATGGCGTCGCTGATTTTCTTGGCCAGCGGGTTCCAATCGTAGGGAGCGTTGGCGTATTGCGGATAGAATTGGGATGGAGTGGAAGTGGGAACGGGTGTTACCGCCTGAGCATTGGGATGGGGCTCGTTCATCAGGTCGTAGCCGACGACAACGGGTTCATTCTTGTACAGATTCGCCGCATACTGCCACATCGCAACCCATGCATTCTGTGCGGTCGTGTTTGACCAAACCGAATTAAGAGGAGTCAATCCTGCTTGCGGGACGATATCTTCCTCATTTCTGCCGGGGCCGGTTCTGAAGGTGATGACGGCGAACATGTTTGCCTTTTTAACCATCCCCAACAGCGCGTTGAGGTTAGCCAGCGCGGCGTTGTTCAGCACATAGTTGCCTGTCGAGTCGGGAATTTCCGAGAAGATGCCGGGATGAGAAAGGTTCACCACGTTGGCGCCCGTTGCCGCAAGGGCGTCGAAATCCGGTTGTGAGAAAGGGGGACCGTAGAGGCCGGTACCCAATGTACCGCCGTAAAACGATGGAATGTTGACTGTCTGCCACACATTGGCACCGCGCAGACAAGTGCCGCCGGACCACAAAGCCCATTTACTCGTAGCACCAATGCAGGCATCGGTAGTTGTGGCGATAGGTGTACTAGATTTTGCACCGCCACATGATGCTAACGTAATAGCCGCCAGCAACATCAGGGCAATTCCGCCACGTATGATTTTCATCGTTGCTCCCTTTTAAGCCCTGAACCCGGCATGTTACTAACATCACATTCACTGACATCTATACATGGTATTTCCCAACTCTTACGTGAACCTGAACGAATTTGGCTTGTGAGACTGCTCAAGCGGCGCGTTGTTGAATTTTCTTGATCTAATGGAAGAGTTTTGCCTGGGGCATTCCCGGTTTGAGGTGAGCTTGATTTGGTAACGAGTTGAATTTCTCATAGAGAGAAATCATGTTCTGATAACGGCATTGTAGCTGTATGTTGTCCACACACAGATATCCCGGCAGGCCAGAAGGTGAGGATTTTCGCCAATGCTGGCCTTGGTCGGGAGGGTCTAATCAACCTGAATCTTAGTTGGCCACAGAGAACACAGAGATCACCGAGATAAAACAGACGGTTGTACCAAGAGATTGACGCACCTTCGGGGTGAGCATATAGAAGCGCGTGGAATCGCCGCTCTCGCTGTGTACTCTGTAATCTCTGTAGCTTGAATTGCGGTATTTAGGATCAAATAACCCGCGCACTGTCAGACAGGTTCACTAAACACTACTTGAACGGATGGCGCAGCACGATGGTCTCGTCGCGGTCCGGCCCGGTCGAAACCATGTCGACCGGCACGCCGCACACGCTGGCAATGCGCTCCAGATAGTTGCGCGCGGCTTGCGGTAAGTCTTCATAGCGCTGTACGCCCAGCGTGCTTTCGCTCCAACCCGGCATTTCCTCATACACCGCTTCGCAATTCGCCAATGCATCCGCACCCGGCGGCAGAATGTCGCTAGCCACGCCATCGATGCGATAACCGATTCCGAGACGCACCACTTCCATGCCGTCCATCACATCCAGTTTGGTGATGCACAGTCCCGACACGCCGTTGATCTGGATCGAGCGCTTGAGCGCTGCCGCATCGAACCAGCCGCAGCGGCGCGCACGCCCGGTGGTGGAACCGAATTCATGACCGCGACGGGCTAGGCCCTCGCCTATCGGGTCGCGCTTGTCCACCGCATCGTACAGCTCGGTCGGGAACGGGCCGGAACCGACACGCGTGGTGTAAGCCTTGGTGATGCCCAGCACGTAATCCAGCATCTGCGGCCCCACCCCGGCGCCGGCACAGGCAGCACCGGCGATGCAGTTGCTCGAAGTGACGAACGGGTAAGTGCCGTGGTCGATGTCCAGCAATGCGCCCTGCGCGCCTTCGAACAGCAGGCTCTTGCCTGCCTGATTGGCCTCATACAAGGCGCGCGGCACGTCCATCACCAGCGGCTTGATGCGCTCTGCCAGCGCCAGGGTATCGTCCAGAGTCTTTTGAAAATCCACCGTCGCGGCATTGAAGTAATTTTTCAGCACGAAATTGTGAAAGTCCAACACTTCGCCCAGCTTGGCGGCAAAGCGTTCGCGGTAAAAAATGTCCTGCAGGCGGATCGCGCGGCGCGCCACCTTGTCTTCGTAGGCCGGGCCGATGCCACGTCCCGTGGTGCCGATTTTGGCCGCGCCCTTGGCCAGCTCGCGCGCCTTGTCTATCGCCTCATGATAGGGCAGGATCAGCGGGCAGGCTTCGGAGATTTTCAACCGGTTGTAAATATCGATGCCGGCTTTTTGCAGCTCGTCCATTTCCTTGAGCAGAGCCGATGGTGATAGCACCACACCGTTGCCGATGTAGCACATCACATGGTCGCGCAGGATGCCGGAAGGAATCAGGTGCAGAACGGTTTTTTTGCCACCTATCACCAGCGTATGTCCGGCATTATGCCCGCCCTGAAAGCGCACCACCCCCTGCGCATGATCGGTCAACCAATCGACGATCTTGCCCTTGCCTTCATCACCCCACTGGGTGCCGATTACCACTACGTTCTTAGCCATTACCAAACTTTCACATTTAAATAATCAAAGCGCGACGACCTGCCAAACTCCGTTGCGCAACACCAGTTCGCGGTCACACTGCAATTCGCGGCGCAATGCCGCATCTCCGAGCAAATCCACGACCACTGCTTCACCTGACGCGCGCAGTTGTGCGATCTTGTCGCGCAAAGCCGCATCTTCGGAGTGCGGCGCACATATGCCCAAGCCGCCAGATTGGGGCGGCAGCAGGAGATACAGCTGGCGCAGATCCATGCTGAATCCGGTAGCGGCGCGCGCGCGCCCGAAACTCTTGCCCAGATCATCGTAACGCCCGCCCAACGCAATCGCATCATGGCTGCCCGCATGGTAGGCGGCGAACACCATGCCGCTGTGATAGTGATAGCCGCGCAGATCGGCCAGGTCAATGCCGACGCGAGACACCAGCGGCTGCAAGCGGGTGGAAATGCTTTGCAAATCATCCAGCGCCGCAGTAATTTCTGCATGTCCAGGCAGAAGCCTGCGCGCCTGAGCCAGCACTTCCGCGCAATTGCCATACAGTGCAGGCAGTGCCAGCAAGGCGTTGCGCAACACGGCATCCAGTGGTTGCGCCAAAGCCTGCAAGGATGCGCTGTCTTTGCTTTGCAGCGCAGCAAACAATTCGCTTTCCAAATCTTTATCGAGCCGCGCGTGATTCACCAATGCGCGAAACACGCCGACATGGCCGAGATCAAGATGCACATCCCGGATGCCCAGCAGCGTCAGCGATTGCAACATCAGTTGCTGTATCTCCAGATCGCTTTCCAGACCGCTATGCCCATACAATTCGGCACCGATCTGCAGCAACTCACGGGTACGCGTCAGCCCAACCGGCTGGGTGTGCAACACGCTGCCCGCATAACACAGGCGTGCTATGCCTTGACGGTTGAGCAAATGTGCATCGATGCGCGCCACTTGCGGCGTGATGTCGGCGCGCAGCGCCAAAGTACGCCCGCTCAACTGATCGACCAGCTTGAAGCTGCGCAGATCCATATCATCGCTGCCATCGATCAACAACGATTCTGCATATTCCAGCAGCGGCGGCACGACCAGTTGATAGCCGGACTTGCGCAACAGTTCCAGGAACTGCGCACGCATCCGTTCAACACGCCAAGCCTCATCCGGCAGCATGTCCTGAATATATTCGGGGAGTAACCAGTTTTGCATCATTTGATCCAATACAACATCAACAGGCCGGACAACATCGAGGTCAATCCGATAAAACGAATCTGCCCATCAGTCAACGCCACCAGCTTGCGGAAAGTCTCACGCCACAAATCAGGTAGCAAAAACGGCAGCAGACCTTCGATCACCAGCATCATCGCCAGCCCAAGCAGCCAGTATTGCAGCACTACTTGCCGCCTTTACCCGAACTCTTCAGATATTTGAAGAAAGCAGAACTCGGATCCAGCACCATCACGTCACTCTTGTTCTTGAAGCTTTGCTTATAGGCTTCCAGACTGCGATAGAACGAATAAAATTCCGCATTCCTGCCAAACGCCGCACCATACAAGGCAGATGCCTTGGCATCACCCTCACCTTTGGTCTTCTGCGCGTCGCGATAAGCTTCGGCCAGAGTCACTTCGCGTTGCTTGTCGGCATTGGCCTTGATCTTTTCTCCCTCGGCGGCACCCGATGCGCGCAACTCATTCGCAACACGCTTACGCTCGGCATCCATCCTGCGGTATACCGATTCGCTGATTTCCTGCGGGAAATCCACGCGCTTGAGACGCACATCCAAAACTTGTACGCCAATTTTGCGCGCATCTGCATCGGTTTTTTCGCGCAATACGTTCATGATTTGCTCGCGCTCGCCGGATACCACCTCGTGTATCGTGCGCTTGCCGAACTCTTCGCGCATGCTGGAATTGACCGTCTGCATCAACCGCGTCCTGGCCCGCACTTCATCGCCGCCCACGCTGACATAGTATTGCTTCACGTCCACGATGCGCCACTTGACGAAGGAATCGACCATCACATTTTTCTTTTCCGCCGTGATAAAACGCTCCGGCTCCCCGGTATCCAGCGTCAGAATGCGCGAATCGAAAAAGCGCACGTTCTGCATCAGCGGCACTTTGAAATACAGGCCTGGCTCGGTTTTCATCCCCACCATTTCGCCCAATTGAAACACGATCGCGACCTGGCGTTGATCCACCACAAACAGGCTCAGGCTCGCCATGATCAGCACGGTCACGGCGCCGACCAGGATATTAGTAGTATTGAATTTCATTATCTTGCCTCCCGATCGCGGCTAAGCAACGAATCGCGTGCTCGCTGCGCGGCGGTATTGTCATTACCCTGCGACGTCACCGGTGCAACGTCCAACTTGACTGCCGGTGGCGCTTCCGACGAACCGGCGCGACTGGTTTCGATCAGTTTATCCAGCGGCAAATACAGCAAGCTGTTGCCATTCTTCTGATCGACCATCACCTTGCTGATATTGCCCATCACCTGCTGCATCATGTCCAGATACATGCGCTCCCTTGTGACGGCCGGCGCCTTTTCATACTCGACCAATATCTGCTTGAAGCGGCTCACATCGCCCTCGGCATTGGCAATCACGCTTTGCTTGTAACCCTCAGCCTCCTGGATCAGGCGTGCGGCGGTACCTTTGGCGCGCGGAATCACGTCATTGGCATAAGCCTGGCCTTCATTTTTTTGCCGTTCGCGATCCTGGCCCGCTTTCACCGCATCATCAAAAGCCGCCTGCACTTGCTCCGGCGGCTGCGCGTTCTGCATGGTCAGTTTGCTGATCACAATACCGGATTTATAACGGTCCAAAATCTCCTGCATCAATTTGGTCGCTGCCGCAGCCACCTGCTCGCGCCCCTCATACAGCACAAAATCCATCTTATTCTTGCCGACCACTTCGCGTATCGCCGTCTCCGCAGCCTGACGCACGTTCTCGTCCGGCATGCGGTTGTTGAACAGGTAATCCGCCGGATCGCTCAGAAAATACTGCACGGCGAACTGAATGTCGATGATGTTTTCATCATCGGTCAGCATCAGCGACTCTTTCAACATTTTGTTTTTCACATTATCGCGATAGCCGACTTCAACCGTCCGTACCTGACTCAAATTGACGATCTCGACGGTTTCAACCGGAAACGGGAAATGCCAACGCGGGCCGGGTTCGGTAATTTCGACTTTTTTGCCGAAGCGCAACACCACACCGCGCTGGCTTGCATCCACGATATAAAATCCACTGCCCAACCAGATCAACGCAACGATGCCGACGATCAACCCGATACCGCCGGCAAAACCGGGCATGGGCACGCCGCCGGACGATCCTGAGCCGCCTTTTCCTGCCCCGCCCTTGCCACCCATCAAGGCGGACACCTTGGCATTGAGCTTGCGCAACAACTCCTCCAGATCTGGCGGACCGCTGTTGTTATTCTTGTTGCCCCATTGCGGATCATTCAATCCCATATTCACCACTCGCTAAATTAGTTTGATTTTCACTTGATGCTGCGACCTGGTCTGCAGCGTCTGGGTCACTTGCGGCGGCGGCCTGACGCGCCGTCTTGGCTTCCATCAAGGCCAACCGCAAACCATCCAGACCCGCGCCACTTTTGGCACTCAAAAAAACACGGGCGATTCTACCATAATCGTCGCGCTGCACGCTGGGTGGCACATCCAGCAAATCGATTTTATTGAACACCAGCACCTGCGGAATATCCCCGGCATCGATCTCGGCCAGCACCTTGTTCACCTCCGCAATCTGGTCGTCGCGCATGGGATTATTGGCATCCACTACATGCAACAGCAAATCGGCCTGTATCGTTTCTTCCAGCGTGCTGCGAAACGCGGCGACCAGAGAGTGCGGCAAATGTCGGATAAAGCCCACGGTATCCGATATCACGATCTCGCCGGTATCTTCAGTAAACATCCGACGCGAAGTGGTATCCAGCGTGGCGAACAATTGATCGGCCACATACACATTAGCACGGGTCAATCTGTTAAACAGCGTGGATTTCCCCGCGTTGGTATAACCCACGATGGACACCGACAACACATCGTGACGATTGCGCGCGCGGCGCCGGACGGCACGTTGCTGCTTGAGTTTTTCCAGGCGCTCTTTTAGCAGATGGACTCGCTTGGCCAGTTTGCGCCTGTCCAACTCCAACATGGTTTCCCCCGGGCCGCGCGCACCTACCGCATGCTTCTGCTGCCCCATATCCTGATTCATACCCACCAGACGCGTGGCCAGGTACTTGAGTTGCGCAATTTCGACCTGAACCTTACCCTCATGGCTTTGCGCCCGTTGCGCAAAAATATCCAGAATCAACATGGTCCGGTCAATCACGCGTGTATTCAACTTGGCAGTAAGATTGCGCATTTGCGCGGGGGTAAGGTCATGATTGAAGATGACCAGAGGAGCTTCCAACCGCTCTACGAGTGCGGCGATCTCCTGCACCTTGCCGCTCCCCGCGAACAAGGCAGCATCCGGGCGCTGCCTCCTGGCTTCGACAATAGCCAAAGCACGCACACCCGCCGTTTCGGCCAGCAGACGCAACTCGTCCAGACTCTCGCTATGGTCGCTCCCGCCGAAATCGATACTGACTAATATCGCGGCCTCAGGGCTATGCTGCATTACTCTGCGGAATCGTGGGGAATGGTGACCGCGCGTACCGGAACAATAGTCGAAATAGCGTGTTTATAAACCATCTGGGTGATGGTATTTTTCAACAGCACCACGTATTGATCGAACGACTCGACCTGACCTTGCAGCTTGATGCCGTTCACCAGATAGATTGCGACTTGCACATGCTCTTTGCGCAGCGCATTCAGAAACGGGTCTTGCAGTTGCTGTCCTTTTTCACTCATGTTATTGCTCTTGTCAGTTAGGAACGGGAACGTACTTTACTGGATTCCAAGGCAACTGTGAACCTGCTTACCATGAAAACGATAAAAATATCCGGCAACTTTTCCGCCTCACCGGTCCATATCCACCTATTATTCAAGCGATACTCTTAAAATAATGACTGAAATTACAGCTTATTTTTGGACAAAGGTGGTTCATGGGGTATGATATTGTGTACAACTAAGCCTGCTACCGCCAAGGTAGTTCGTTTTACAAGCTTTTCAAGGAACCATCGTGACGCAAAAAGACCAACGCAGAGCCGAACGAATAGCACTACTGGAACAGCCCAAAGGAGAGTTTTTCCTACACGTTAAGGACGATCTTTATTCCGTACGTTCTGTGCTGAACATCTCATCTCAGGGAATCAGCCTGCAACTCGACAACATCGTAGGAGTTGCAACTGAGGTTGTACTCCAGTACAAATATAAGGCTATCAATATACAGGTTAATGGCACCGTCGTTTGGAGCCGACCATCCAATGGGCCGATTGAAACTGAAGTCGCTCTCCCATACGAGATAGGCATAAACCTGATCAGCCCACACCTGCTTTTTTCGCTGATGAAAGCAAAATATGAATAGGCAAGGCTAACCAGCCGCCTGTTCATTTATCACATTACGTCCCGCACTCAGATCGATTCCAACTGGCAACCTGCCCGCAGGTATGAGCACCCCTATCGTAGTTATGTTCGTCAGGACATAAGAGCACAACAATACCAATAGAATCACGCCCGCCGGGTTGAAGCCACCCCGCAAGAGTGTCCCCATGCTTGAAGGGTCCCACAAAAACAAAAAGCCGGACGCTAACGCGTCCGGCTTTGACTCATTGCTGAGTAGTGTTGCTTGTTGCTTACTTAGCGTGGCAAGTCAAGCAAACCTGGCTACCCTTGTTACCGCCTGGCAGACGCAGGAATGTCGAGTTGTTGCTATGTGGGTCATGGCAAGTTGCGCACTCAACGAACGGCTCTGGAGCTGGGCCGCCGCCATCGGTACGGGTGTACAGTGGGAAGTCGGACAACTGGAAGCCAGTTGTACCTGTGTCCACGTACCACTTGGTTGCTGTACCGGATGGGCCAGTGCCGCCTTGTGTTGTTGTGTTAACAACACCGGTTGCAGTTCCTGTTACGCCAGCGTTGGTGCTGATGGAAGCTGCGTGGTTAGTTGCAGTCAGACCAAATCCGCCTGTGCCTGTGCCAACCTGTGCGAAGTCTGGGTCTTTAGTAACTGCGTTTGGTGTAGCTGTGCTGATACCGCCACCAGCGTACTGCATGCTGATTGGGTGGTCGTTACGCAGATCGGTACCCAGATAGATGATGTCGCCGGTTGTGGAGCCGTTGTCACTTGCGTGCAATGTGCTCATCATGTTGGTTTGAGACCAGCCACCCACACCAGTCAATGTACCTGTACCAACTGTGTAGGAGCTGTCGCTGCCTGGGGAGTTGATAACGGCGTTCATAGCTTGTGTACCGTCGTGGCAGGACAAGCAAGCGATCGAAACGGAACCTACTGGAGCTTCTTTAGCGTCAAATGTGATACGGCCCATGCTGCTGAAACGGGTGTATACGGAAGTGCTGGATACTGTGCGGTTCCAGATCGGAGCTGCGATTTGCTGATTACCACCGTGGGGTGTGTGGCAGAAAATACAGATTTCGGTTGTGCCATTGGTATGGTTGCTGCCGATTGGGTTGGTTGCGCCCAGATTGTGCTTGGTGTTGGTAACGCTGGCCAGTGCGACGCTGCTTACTGCCATCAGTGTCAAACCACCGGCTAATTTAGC
>JACPYR010000003.1 GCA_016195965.1 Nitrosomonadales bacterium
GACTCCCTCGCCCATCGGGAGAGGGGCCAGGGGTGAGGGAGCAATCAAAAAATCTCACTCCCTGTTCAACTGCAGCACTGCCCGACATCGCGGTAAACCGCCGCGCCGAAATCCCCACGCAGGCGTTCCAGTCGTTCCTGCAAAGCTACCCCGGACGCGTGCTGCTGCTCGCCGACAGCCTGGGGCGGCGCGAAATCATTGCCGGTTACCTGCATGAATACGGCCTCACAGCTGCCGTCTGCGAGGACTACGCTTCGTTCATCGCCGGCACGGAAAGATTCATGCTGGGCGTCGCCGCACTGCAGAATGGATTCCTGCTCACCGATGAAAACCTGGCGCTGGTCACCGAAACCGAGCTGTATGCCGCGCAACCGCGCAGCCGGGCCGCCCGCGCAGCAAAGAAGAGCAACGTCGAAGGCATGTTGCGCGACCTGTCCGAACTCAAGGTCGGCGACCCGGTGGTGCACGAACAGCACGGCATCGCGCGCTATCAGGGCCTGGTCAATCTCGATCTGGGCGAAGGCGAAAACGAATTCCTGCTGCTGGAATACGCGGGCTCCGATAAACTCTACGTGCCGGTCGCGCAACTGCATGTGATCAGCCGCTACAGCGGCGGCGCGCCGGAAACCGCGCCGCTGCACAAGCTCGGCACCTCGACCTGGGACAAGGCGAAACGCCGCGCGATGCAGCAGGTGCGCGATACCGCCGCCGAACTGCTGAACCTATACGCACAGCGCGCGCTGCGCCGCGGCCACGCGTTCAAGCTGACCTACCACGACTACGAAGCATTTTCCGCCGGCTTCGGTTTCGAGGAAACCCCGGACCAGGCCGCCGCGATCGAGGCGGTGATCCTCGACCTGCAATCCGGCAAGCCCATGGACAGGCTGATCTGCGGCGATGTCGGTTTCGGCAAGACCGAGGTCGCATTGCGCGCGGCATTCGTCGCGGCGATGGACGGCAAGCAGGTTGCAGTGCTGGTGCCCACCACGCTGCTGGCCGAACAGCATTTCCAGAACTTCTCCAACCGCTTCGCCGATCTGCCGGTGAAGATCGCCGAACTATCGCGCTTCCGTTCCGCGAAGGAACAGACGCAAGCGCTGCAGGACATGGCCGATGGAAAAATCGACATCATCATCGGCACGCACAAGCTGATCCAGAAGGGCGTGAAGTTCCACAACCTCGGGCTGGTCATCATCGACGAGGAACACCGTTTCGGCGTGCAGCAGAAGGAGCGCCTCAAAGCGCTGCGTTCCGAAGTGGACGTGCTGACGCTGACCGCCACGCCGATCCCGCGCACGCTGGCGATGTCGCTGGAAGGGCTGCGCGATTTCTCGGTAATCGCCACGGCACCCCAGCGCCGTTTATCGATCAAGACCTTCGTAGCCCAGGCCAGCAACGGCGTGATCCGCGAGGCGGTGTTGCGCGAACTGAAACGCGGCGGACAGGTGTATTTCCTGCACAACGAGGTGGACACGATCGCCAACATCGCGGAGAAGCTGGAGGCGCTGCTGCCGGAGGCGCGCATCCGCGTGGCGCACGGGCAGATGAACGAGCGCGACCTGGAACAGGTGATGCGCGACTTCTACCAGCAGCGCTTCAACGTGCTGCTGTGCACCACGATCATCGAGACCGGCATCGACGTGCCCACCGCCAACACCATCATCATGAACCGCGCCGACCGTTTCGGTCTGGCGCAGCTGCACCAGTTAAGGGGAAGAGTTGGCCGTTCGCACCACCAGGCCTATGCCTATCTGCTGGTCGAGACCGAGGCGCTCACCGCACAGGCGAAAAAACGCCTCGAAGCGATCCAGTCCATGGAGCAGTTAGGCAGCGGCTTCTATCTGGCGATGCACGACCTGGAAATACGCGGTGCGGGCGAAGTGCTGGGCGAATCGCAGAGCGGCGAGATGCAGGAGATCGGCTTTTCGCTATACAACGACATGCTCTCCGCGGCGATCACCTCGCTCAAGCATGGCAAGGAACCGGACATGGCACACCCGCTGGGCGTCACCACCGAGATCAACTTGCATACCCCGGCACTGTTGCCGAACGACTACTGCGGCGACATCCACCAGCGGCTGGTGATCTACAAGCGTCTGGCCAACTGCGCTACACAGGACGAACTCGACGACATGCAGCAGGAACTGATCGACCGCTTCGGCCTGCTGCCGGAACCCGCGCAGACCCTGCTCGACAGCCACCGCTTGCGCATCGCCGCCAAGCCGCTCGGCATCAGCAAAGTGGATGCATCCTCGGAAGCCATCGTGCTCCAGTTCGTGCCCAACCCGCCGATTGACCCGATGAAGATCATCACGCTGATCCAGAGCAAACGCCACGTCAAGATGGCCGGGCAGGACAAGCTGAAGATTGATTTGAAGTATGGGGATTTGCAGCAGCGGGTGTTGGCGATTAAGAACTTTATTAACGAATTGAAGTAAGCGTACTGCCGTCATATCAAAGGGGATTGAGATGAGCACACAAGGAAAACTAACACTACGAAACTATCGTTGTTTCGACTGGAACAATCCAGCCGTCCTTGAGTTTGGCGATGGCTTCACTGCTTTCGTTGGGCCTAACAATTCCGGCAAATCAACGGCATTGCGTGCGGTTTATGAATTGCGCAACTTGTTCAGCAACTTGATTAGTTATGCACAAAACCAAAGTTTTTCACCGCAAGGTATCACCGATATTGCAGAATTAAGCAATGATAGCGATCCAACCAGATTCCAATGTGAAATTGAGATAACTGATTACCAACACCCAAGGAACCATACATATAACGTTGCAACAGCAGTGACTCTCGAATGTCGAAATAATGGCTCAGTATCAATTGTCAAAACCAAAGCGCTCACTCCTACTGGCGAAGTTATTCAGATGGAAGGCTCCCCTCAAGGCACTATTGTCGGCCTTGGCAACGAAGGTAATGGTTGGCAATACCAAAACCAAACAGCTATTGCGCTCTCCCCGCTAATAAATTTTGCAATCGAGTTATCCCAGTCGAAATATTTTCCGGCTTTTAGAAACGCCATTAACGAAGGGGCAGGCAATTACTATGATCTCCCTGTTGGAACTGCTTTGGTCGCGACCTGGGATTCATGGAAAGCAGGTAGCCTCCGCTCTCAAAAACTAGCGATTAGTCGAGTAGAAAATGAAATTGCGGAGTTGCTTGGTTTCAAGACGCTACAGATTAATGCCGATCAAACTGGCAAGACATTGGATGTCATTATCGATGGTAGGCCTCAAAAACTTTATGAAGTAGGTGCTGGTGTAGCGCAACTCATTATCGTTCTGGCTGCCGCTCTTGTGTATAAACCACCATACATATTGATTGATGAGCCTGAGCTGAGTTTGCACCCAGCATTGCAACTCAACTTTTTGGCAACGTTGGGTTCCTATACCACAAAAGGCCTTCTCTATTCAACGCATTCCATTAGCTTAGCGAGAAGCACAGCGCAGCGAATATACGCTGTTAAAAAAATCAAGAATGGTTCATCGCGGATGCACCCATTCGGAGATAACGCTATCAATTTTGGCAGCTGGCTTGGAGAGTTGAGTTATTCCAGCAGAGTCGAACTTGGCTGCGAAGGACTGCTTCTCGTTGAAGGTCCAACGGACGTTCTGTTTTTCCAAGAATTCCTACGAAAGATAAATAAGGACCACAAGTATGTGTTAATGCAGCTTGGTGGTTCATCACTCATCAACGCAGGAGTAGCGCAGCATCTTTCCGAACTTAATCGAATTATTGAACCTTCTAAAATCCGCGTATTCATTGACAGTGAAAAGGCGTCTGCCGACGCCCCACTAGCAGAAGACCGTGTGGCTTTCGTAGATGAATGCAACAAAATTGGAATCCAAGTTCAGGTCTCGGAGCGAAGAGCTACAGAAAATTATTTTGAACGCAACGGAATTCAGAAAGCGTTGATGAGCACAGAATATGAACCACTTGAGTATTATCAAACGCGGATTCAATTTTGAAGTGCAACACCTGACTTGAAGAATACCTGAGCGGGTGTCAGAAATCCAAGCCGTTTTCTCGGTCTGTTGTTCAATCGTTTCATCGCGTGGTTAATCTCCTGCTGTGTGATGGTGGTGAAGTC
>JACPYR010000051.1 GCA_016195965.1 Nitrosomonadales bacterium
GAGGTAGAAGGCGAAGCGCTGGCAACCCTTGTTGTAAACAATATCCGCAAGACCATCCGCGTCTGCGCAGTGAAAGCCCCGGGCTTCGGTGACCGCCGCAAAGCCATGCTGGAAGACATCGCCATCCTGACCGGCGGCACCGTGATCGCCGAAGAAGTCGGCCTGACACTGGAAAAAGCTACGCTGGCTGAATTGGGTCAAGCCAAACGCATCGAAGTGGGCAAAGAAAACAGCATCATCATCGACGGCGCAGGCAAGGAAGATGCAATCAAGGGGCGCATCAGCCAAATCAACAAGCAAGCCGAAGAATCCACCAGCGACTACGACAAGGAAAAGCTGCAGGAACGCAAAGCCAAGCTGGCCGGCGGTGTTGCAGTGATCAAGGTGGGTGCCGCAACCGAAGTCGAAATGAAAGAGAAGAAGGCTCGCGTGGAAGATGCGTTGCACGCCACCCGCGCTGCGGTTGAAGAGGGCATCGTTCCCGGCGGCGGCGTGGCACTGTTGCGCGCCAAGCTGGCGGTGTCCGGCCTGAAGGGCGACAACCACGACCAGGATGCAGGTATCACGATCGTGTTGCGTGCGATGGAGTCTCCATTGCGTGCCATCGTCGCCAATGCCGGCGATGAGCCTTCGGTAGTCGTCAACAAGGTCATGGAAGGCAAAGGCAGCTTCGGTTACAACGCTGCAACCAGCGAATACGGCGACATGCTGGTCATGGGCGTGGTTGATCCAACCAAGGTAACACGCGTGGCCTTGCAAAATGCAGCCTCTATCGCCGGCCTGATGCTGACCACCGCATGCATGGTCGCCGAACTGCCGGAAGACAAGCCAGCTGCCGGTGGCGGCATGGGCGGCGGCATGGGTGGTATGGAAGGCATGATGTAATTTCCGCCCCAGATGCAGTAACCAAACAAACCCCGCGTAAGCGGGGTTTGTTATTTGGCGCGGTATCGGTATAATGCGCGGCTTCCTGAGTTGGCATGTTTGCTGTTCGGGGAAATGGCTCGGTAGCTCAGTCGGTAGAGCAGAGGATTGAAAATCCTTGTGTCGGTGGTTCGATTCCGCCCCGAGCCACCAGATTTCGCGTGCAATAGCGCGCAAAATTAATCAGGTAGTTTGAGTTAATGATTTCGCGTTCAATAGCGCGAAAAAAATCAGGTGGTTTTAGCTGATGTTATTTTCATTAGGCTTGCAGAGATGCAGGCCTTTTTTATTTTCTGCAAGCCCCGATTTCAGGAGCCCGGCACCCTCATCTTGGCTCAGTTGCAAAATTTTCGGCAAAAATATTTCAGTCACCAACAACGGCGCGCCGTGCAAATAGAACAGCGAGCGCCGCGCCCACAGCTGCTGCGGTGGACTACTTAACGCCTTAGCGGCGCGCCGATATAACGTGTGAGTATTGCGCAGCGCCTTGTAATGCAATGGCTGGCGCTCCACCAGCGGATGTGCGAACAACACTGCGGCAAGCGGTTTATTGCCCAGTGTGCGCAGCGCTGACCAGGCGCCGCGCAAATGCTCGCGCGCCAACACGCTGTGCGCAAACACCACCGGCTGACCGTCGGCATACAAAAACACTTCGCGCGACCAGGCGAGTTGCTGCGGCGCGATGTCCAACAACGCCGACTCATCCAGGGCAATGCGCGCCAGACCGTCACGCACGCCATGCACCGCAAAATGCGTGCAGCGGCGCTGAATGCGTTGCGTCAAGGAACCGCGATCGCGCAGCCAGGGGGCAAGCTCGGCCCCGCACCCCAACTGCGCGCGATGCCAGAATTGATCGTCAACATGGTCAGACATGCATATAGTCCTGTTTGTTGGCCATCCAGCGCAACAAATGCGCCTGTGCCGCTTCCGGAAAATCGCGCAGCAATTCGTCTGCAGCCTGCCTCGCGTATACCAGCAAATCTTCATCCGCACCGATGTCGGCAAAACGCAGCATCGCCACACCGCTCTGCCGCGCACCGAGCAGTTCGCCGGGGCCGCGCAGTTGCAAGTCCTGTTGTGCGATCGCGAAACCGTCGTTGCTCTCGTAAATGATTTTCAGTCTGGCCCGCGCCAGCTCGGAAAGAGGCTGCTGATAAAGCAGCACGCACATGCTTTGCGCCGCGCCTCGCCCCACCCGGCCACGCAGCTGATGCAGCTGCGCCAGCCCCATGCGCTCGGCGTGATCGATCACCATCAGGCTGGCATTGGGCACGTCCACGCCCACTTCGATGACCGTGGTGGCAACCAGCAGCTGTAACTCGCCTGCCTTGAACGCAGCCATTACGCGCGCCTTCTCGGCATTATCCAGTTTGCCATGCACCAGCCCGACACGCAGCTCGGTAAACGTTTGCGTGAGTATCTCGAAAGTTTCCAGCGCGGTTTGCAATTGCAGGGTTTCCGATTCATCGATCAGCGGGCATACCCAGTACGCCTGCTGCCCTGCCAAGCACGCTGCGCGCACCCGCTCGAACACCTCGTCACGGCGCGCATCGCCGACCAGTTTGGTGACCACGGGGGTGCGCCCCGGCGGCAGCTCATCGATCACCGACACGTCGAGATCGGCGTAGTAGCTCATCGCCAGCGTGCGCGGGATGGGCGTGGCGCTCATCATCAACTGGTGTGGTTCATGTGATTTAAATTCTATCGATTCCTCAGGCCGTTCGTGGTGAGCTTGTCGAACCACACCCTCCGCGAATACTTGCCCTTCGACAAACTCAGGGCGAACGGATTTTTCTACCTTACCCTTGTTACGCAGCGCCAACCGCTGCTGCACGCCAAACTTGTGCTGCTCATCGACGATTGCGAGCCCCAGCTTGTGAAATTCCACCGACCCCTGAAACAGCGCATGCGTGCCGATCGCCAGCAACGTTTCGCCGCTGGCGATCTTTTCGCTGGCTAGTTGCTTGCCTTTTTTCTTCAGGCTGCCGGACAGCCACACCGGCGCGATGCCCAGCGGTTCCAGCCAGTCGCGCAACTTGAGGTAATGCTGCTCGGCAAGAATTTCGGTCGGAGCCATCAGTGCAACCTGATAACCGCTCTCGATCGCCTGCAATGCGGCCAGCGCCGCGACGATGGTCTTGCCGCTGCCCACGTCGCCGAGCAGCAGGCGTTGCATCGGATGTGGCTGCGCAAGGTCATGGCTGATTTCGGCGTAGGTGCGCTGTTGCGCCCGTGTCAGCGCAAACGGCAGCGCTTCAGTCAG
The DNA here is from genome assembly GCA_016195965.1 of Nitrosomonadales bacterium. Taxonomy (GTDB): domain Bacteria; phylum Pseudomonadota; class Gammaproteobacteria; order Burkholderiales; family Gallionellaceae; genus Gallionella. Next base: position 3,188 of record JACPYR010000051.1, read on the forward strand.
TTGCCCTGCAAGCTTGCCATGTGCACTGAGCGCGGGGGCGAGCCGCTTGCCGCGCTCGCGATGGTGCACGCGCATCGACAGCTGCTGAGCCAGCAGCTCGTCGAATTTGATGCGCCGCCAGGCTGTGTGGCTGCGCCCCTCCAGCGCGCTTGCCGAAATATCCGGTGTCGGGTTGTGCAACAGCCTGATGCTGTCGGAAAAATTTGCCAATTCAAATTTATCGAGCAGCGCTTGCGGCAGCGTGTCGCTCAACGGCAGCGCCTCCAGCGCATTGTTTATCAGTTTGCGCAGAATGGTTTGTGACAGGCCCGCAGTGGTCGGATACACCGGCGTCAGACTTTGTTGCAGCGGCGTTTGTTCGTCCACCGCACGGCATTTCGGGTGCACCATCTCCAGTCCGTAGTAACCCATGCGCACTTCGCCGACGGCGCGTATCTGCTTTCCCACCGCGAGTTGCTTCTGCTGGCTGGGATAAAAGTTCAGGAAGCGCAGATACAATTCGCCGCCGTCATCCTCCATGCGGCACACCAGCGTGCGGCGCGGGCGGAAGGCAACTTCACTGTGGGTAACGATGCCCTGCACCTGCACCGTTTCGCCCGCCTGCACCGTGTCGATTGGCGTGAGATGTGTTTCATCCTCATAGCGCAGCGGCAGGTGCAACAGCAGATCGGCACGATGATGGATGCCGAGCTTGGCAAGTTTGGCCAACGTGGCGGGGGGGATTTTGGCGGGGGATGTCATGATTGCCTTGCAATGATACCAGTCAGCTTGGTAATCATGGTAAGCCAAGCTACGGGATTGCTGCGTAAATTACAAAATCAAAACCGCCCTACATTTGCCGGATACGCGCCTAATACTGAACCACCAGCACACCATCCATCTCCACCAATGCGCCGCGCGGCAACGCCGCCACACCGACTGCAGCACGCGCCGGATAGGGCTGGCGGAAGTAGCTGGCCATGATCTCGTTCACTTTGGCGAAATTGCCCAGATCGGTGAGGTACACGTTCAGCTTTACCAAATCGTCAAAGCTACTGTCGGCGGCACTGGCCACGGCGCGCAAATTCTGGAACACCCGGTGTATCTGCGCCTCGATTCCTTCCACCATTTGCATCGTGGAAGGATCCAGTCCGATCTGGCCGGACAGGTAAACGGTTTCACCAACACGCACCGCCTGTGAATAGGTGCCGATGGCTGCGGGTGCGTCGGGAGTCTGGATAATTTTTTTGTTCAGCATGTTGCCTCCTTCAAAATGATTCCGCGCCGGAACGGCGCGGGTGGATATACAGGTGCGAATTATAACCGTTCAGGTAATCACCGTCGGCTTGTCCCGCCCGGTGCGTTTGCGCAGCTCGGATATCTGCAGCGCAATGCCGATCAGTGTGGCCAGCGCCTCCTGCGCATCGAGGTGATGTTTGCTGGTATCAGGCTCAAAGCTTTCCAGATAGATGCGCAACGTCGCCCCCTCAGTCCCGGTGCCGGACAGACGAAACACGATACGCGAGCCGTCCACGAACAGGATGCGTATCCCCTGTCCGGTGCTGACGCTGCAGTCTATCGGATCGGTATAGCTGAAGTCATCGCACAGCTTTACCTGAAGATGACCAAACTGCGCGCCTTGGAGCGATGTGAAGCTATCCTTCAGCAGCTTCATTACGCCGTTGGCCGCCTCGACCTGAACGCCTTCGTAATCGTGGCGAGAATAAAAGTTGCGCCCGAACCGCGCCCAGTGTTCGCTGACTATGGTTTCTACAGGTTGTTTGCGTACCGCGAGAATGTTCAGCCAGAACAGCACCGCCCACAGGCCGTCTTTTTCGCGCACATGATCGGAGCCGGTGCCGAAACTCTCTTCGCCGCAAAGCGTCACCTTGCCAGCATCCATCAGATTGCCGAAAAACTTCCAGCCGGTCGGGGTTTCGTAACTAGGGATGCCGAGCACCTTGGCGACACGGTCAGCCGCTGCGCTGGTCGGCATCGAGCGCGCAATGCCCGCCAAGCCTTGCTTGTAGCCTGGCACCAGATGCGCGTTGGCGGCGATGATCGCGAGACTGTCGGACGGCGTAACGAAAAAATGTTTGCCCAAAATCATGTTGCGGTCGCCATCGCCATCCGAGGCCGCGCCAAAATCGGGCGCTGATTTGCCGTACAAGATGTCCACCAGTTCATGCGCGTAGGTGAGGTTGGGATCGGGATGGCCGTTGCCGAAGTCGGGCAGCGGCACGGCGTTCATCACACTGTCTGCCGGTGCGCCCAGGCGGTTCACCAGAATGTCACGCGCATAAGGGCCTGTGACCGCGTGCATCGCGTCGAACTTGATGCGGAATCCCCCTGACAGCAACGCTCGGATCGCCCCAAAATCGAACAACGACTCCATCAACTCTGCATAGTCGCTAACCGGGTCGATCACCGACACCACCATATCGCCCATCTTGTATTCATCCGGCATATCCAGAGGCACATCCGGAGCATCGATAATACGGTAATGAACTATCCGCTTGCTGGCCGCAAAAATCGCTTCGGTAACAGTTTCGGTGGCAGGACCGCCGTTGCTGCCGTTGTACTTGATGCCGAAATCGCCATCCGGCCCGCCGGGATTATGGCTGGCAGACAGGATGATACCGCCGTGCGTGCGATATTTGCGGATCACGCAGGAGGCCGCAGGCGTGGAAAGTATGCCGCCTTGGCCGACCAGCACTCGCCCGAAACCGTTGGCTGCGGCCATTTTCAGAATGACCTGAATCGCATCCCGGTTGTAATAGCGGCCATCCCCGCCCAACGCCAACGTTGCGCCCGGAGCTGCGTCTATCGTGTCAAAAATGGACTGTACAAAATTCGCCAGGTAATGCGGCTGCTGAAAGGCCGGAACTCGCTTGCGCAATCCTGAAGTTCCGGGCTTTTGATCATTGTAGGGCCGAGTTGCAATCGTCAGGATTTGCATTTTATTTCCTCCCGTTTCGTTGTATTTCCCTGTAGCCATATTACCACTGCAGCAGGGAATAAACTTATATTGCCAGTTCCCCAAACTGCCAAATTCCTGCAATAATCACGCTCGTAAATTGAACCCATGGAAAACCAGCAAAATGATGAGTCAAGATGATTTGAAGCGCGCAGTCGCCAAGGCTGCGATTGAATATGTGCCGTTCGATTGTATCGTCGGCGTGGGCACCGGTTCCACCGCCAATTTCTTTATCGATGAACTCGCCAAAATCAAACATAAGATACGCGGCGCTGTCGCCAGCTCGGAGGCATCGGCCAAACGCTTGATGGGTCACGGCATCGAGGTATTGTCGCTGAACGACGCCGGTTCGCTGCAGGTGTATGTGGACGGCGCCGATGAAATCACGCGCCATATGCATATGATCAAGGGCGGAGGTGGTGCGCTGACACGCGAAAAGATCGTCGCTGCGGCCAGCAAGAAATTCATCTGCGTATGCGATGCCAGCAAACTGGTCGATGTGCTGGGCAAGTTTCCGCTGCCGATAGAAGTGGTTCCGATGGCACGCAGTTCCGTGGCGCGCCAGTTGACCGCGTTGGGCGGACAACCCAAATTACGCGAGGGCTTTACCACGGATAATGGTAATATTATTCTTGATGTGCACGGGCTGAGCATCATGAACCCGGTGGAGCTGGAATCCACGCTGGACCATATTGCCGGGGTGGTTACCAACGGCCTGTTTGCGCGTCGCGGCGCCGATGTGCTGCTGCTCGGCACGGCAGAGGGTGTGAAGACGATGACCGTTTAGGGATTGTCACTTTTCCTTAATATTGCTCGCTTACACTATAAAGTTACCCATTCTCGAAAGGAATATCCATGGCCAGCAGCGACCACATTTCCCGCCAGTTCGATGCCGATCTCGAAGCGATCCGCGCCCACGTGCTGCAGATGGGAGGATTGGTCGAAAGCCAGATCAAGAACGCGGTCGAATCGCTGGTCAGCGGCGATGTGGCTCTGATGACCCGAGTGATCAATGACGACCATAGAGTCAACGCGATGGAGGTCAAGATAGACGAGGAGTGCAGCCAGGTGATCGCCCGCCGCCAGCCGGCAGCAAGCGATTTGCGTCTGGTGATGGCGGTCATCAAAACCATTACCGATCTGGAGCGTATCGGCGATGAGGCGGAAAAGATCGCACGCATGGCCAAGCTGCTGTCGCAAAAGCAGGGACTCGCCATACCGCGCTACCAGGAAATCAAGCATGCCGCAGAAATCGCCTTGGATATGTTGCGTAAATCCCTGGATGCGTTTGCCCGCCTGGATGTGGTGATGGCCGCCCAGGTGGTGCGGCAGGATGATCAGGTGGATGAAGAATTCCGCGCCATCATGCGCTACCTGATCACATTCATGATGGAAGATCCACGCACCATTTCCACTTCACTGGAAATCCTGTTTGTGGCGAAGGCGATCGAACGCATCGGCGATCACGCCAAGAACATGTCCGAGTATGTCATTTACATGGTCAAGGGACGCGACGTGCGCCACATCACCGTGGACGAAATCGAGCGCGAAGTTCAACAGTAGTGCAGCAACAACCTATCCTCGCCGCGCTGGACCTGGGTTCGAACAGCTTCAGACTGCAGATCGCCAGGGTCGAAGGAGACCAGATTTATATGCTGGACGGCTTGCGCGAGCCGGTCAGACTGGCCTCGGGACTCAGCGCCGACAAATATCTCGACTCGGATACACAACAACGCGCCTTGGCCGCTCTGGGGCGATTTGCCGAGCGCCTGCGTGGTTTGCCGCGCGAGGCGGTACGCGCGGTGGGCACCAACTCGCTGCGCGTTGCAAAAAATGCCGCCGACTTCATACCCCAGGCCGAACATACGCTGGGCTTCCCGATCGACGTGATCGCCGGACGCGAGGAAGCTCGGCTGATTTATCTCGGCGTGGCACATGGTTTACCCCCCTCCAAAGAACGCCGATTGGTGATAGATATCGGCGGCGGCTCCACAGAATGTATTGTCGGCAACGGGCTCACTCCGCTTAAGCTGGAGAGTCTGTACATGGGCTGTGTCAGTTTCAGCAACCGTTATTTTCCCGATGGCCGAATCACCAAACAAAATCTCAAACTGGCCGAACTCGCCGCACGCAACGAATTTCAGACCATAGCAGCCGACTACAAAGGGCAGTGGCATCATGCTATCGGCTCATCCGGTACCGCACGAGCCATCGCTGAAATTCTGGAGTTAAACGGCTATAGCGGGGGCGGCATTACGCGCGAAGGGCTGGACAAATTGCGCGTCCATTTACTCAATGTGGGTGAAGTGCATAGACTCAATCTGCATGGCCTGCGCCCGGACCGCATACCCGTGCTGGCTGGAGGGTTTGCCATCATGTATGCCGCTTTTTGCGAACTGGGCATCAGCCACATGGACACCGCCCTGGGTGCATTGCGCGAGGGGGTCCTGTACGATTTATGGGGGCGCTTTCACGATAACGATGTGCGCGACGTGACCGTGCGCCAATTCATGCATCGTTATCATGTCGATGCCAAACAGGCTGCGCGGGTGGCTGAGTTGGCGCATACGTTTGCCCAGCAATTTCTCGATAGCGAAGCCAGCGAAATCGCGCTGCACCTGCTCGATTGGGCTTCCCGCCTGCATGAGATTGGCATCAGCGTCGCGCACAGCGGCTATCACAAGCACACCGCCTACATTCTCGCCAACGCCGACATGCCGGGATTTTCAAAAAAGGAACAGGCGCGCCTGAGCATGCTGGCCTTATCGCAACGCGGCAATCCGGGCAAATTGCAGGGCCAGATGAAAAACGCCGAAGATTATGCGCTGGCAATGAGCCTGCGCCTTGCGGTACTGTTTTATCGCAACCGCAGCGACGGCGCGTTGCCTGTTTTGCGCGGGCGTTTTAGCGGAACCAAATTCCATCTCTCGATAGACCGGGGCTGGCTGGAGCAGAATCCCCTCACCGAAACGGCGTTGCTTGAAGAAGTGAAGCAGTGGAAAACATTGGGTATCAGCTTGCAGATCGTCGCATGACGCCGCTTATGACGGCCTAGTGTACCTCTTCGATGAAGTCCACCAGCTCCCCGCTGGTATGGCGCAAACGCTGGCTAAGCATGCGCGCAACCAACAGCAGCATCTTGGTCGCCAAGGCTGGCTTCTCCAGGGAAATCTGTAAAAACTTTTCCCGCGTCAGCATCACCAGCAGCACATCTTTGCTGACAACCGCCGTCGCCGAGCGCGGCTCGCCATCCACCATCGCCATCTCCCCTATCGTCTTGCCGTGATGCATCACGGCAACGATTTTCTGGGCGCCCTGGCTGTCTTCCTTGTACATCTCCAGCTGGCCTTCGATAAGCACACACATGTACTCGCCCTGATCGCCTTCGCTGAATATCGTCGCCCCTTTCGGCGCGCGATAAAGCCCCATGTACCCTGCCAGCATCTGGATTTGCGCCCACTCGAACTCGCGGAACAAATAACCGCTGTTCTCAAGCAAGTTCGCTATCTCATCGCGATACGCCTCACCGGCACCGATGAGTTCGAGTGACTCAATAGCTGATTGGCTGTAGTCGGATGTTGACATGTCGTTTATTGGCCCAATTGAAAAATTGCACTTGTGGGATGGCAATAATCTGGAGCGGGTGAACGGGATCGAACCGTCGTATGCAGCTTGGGAAGCTGCCGTTCTACCATTGAACTACACCCGCAAGTGCCGCAATTCTACGTGGCTTGCCGACATTACTCAACTTCCAGATAGGATTACTGGCACCTGAGTTGATGGAACGACAAGGCGGATAAAGCCCCGCTTTATCCGCCCGCACGGTTATTGAATTGAAACGGCGGTAGTAATGAAGTAGGGCTGCGAACCAGCTGCGAGTGAAACAGTAGCGGGCGTGATCGCCGTCATCGCGCCGGTCGTCGTATTGACGCCGAATTGCGCAATGCTGTCGCTGGCCTGGTTTGCCACATACACATTCGTACCCGCAGCATTGACTGCGACGGATCGCTGAGTGAATCCTCCCGTCCCCGTTGACACGGGAGAAGTCAACCCGCCGGTGACAATTTTATATTGAGTAACGCCCAAGCCGCTTGACACATAAGCATACTGCCCCGCAAGCGCTATCGAGGTTGGATTGGTCGCTCCAGTGCCGACCGCTACTGTCGTCGGACTCGTCAACGCACCGGCTGCTATCGTGTATTGCGTAATGTTGGCACCGGTATAGTTCACCACATAGGCATAGGTGCCCGTAGCATCGACTGCGATAAACACCGGGTCGGTACCCGTAGTAGCCACCGAAGCCGTCGTCATAACCGTCAACGCACCGGTGGATGCGTTGACGTTATATTGTGAAACGCTGCCAGGAATAGCGGTACATGGAGCCGCACAAGCAAAACCTGAATTCACCACATACGCATATTTGTTGCCCGCAACGTCGGTGGCGAGGGCGATAGAGGCGGGATTCTTACCTGCCGCAACCGTAGCCACGTTGGTCAACGCGCCGGTTACCGGGTCTATCGAGAATTGCGTGACATCGCCGCTGGAGGCATTCGCCGCATAAGCATATTTCCCCGCCGGATCGAGCGCGATCGAAACAGGGCCTGCGCCTGCCGCTGCACCCGATGCCACCGTAGCCGGGGTCATCGGCTGCAATGCGCCGCCCGCACCTATCGTGTATTGCGACACCACCGAATCGAGGCTATTCGCCACGTAAACATGTTTACCTGAAACATCGACCGTAATAGAAGTTGGCCACGTTCCGGCAGCAACTGTCGGGACAGCCATCGGGGTCAACGCGCCCGTCGTCGCATCTATGGTGTATTGCGCAACATTGTTGAGTCCATAATTCGCCACATAAGCGGAGCGCACCGTGGTTGTTCCGGCTGCGCCGCCCCCTCCCCCTCCGCCGCCACATGCGGCCAGAATCAATGTGCTCAAGCACAATAGGGTATAAAAATTTGGGGTTTGGGTTAAACGCATGGTTGCTGACCTTGTAGTAATGATGACTTCACTTCGATTGTGCGGTTGTTAAATTGTTCAATTAACTTGGGCATCTTTTTATAGCATATCTCTATCGTGCCCAGCAATTTTTGACCAGTTATTTTTTGTAACGCGCAATATACCAACGCCCCGTATCATAGGCGGCGAAAAGTTATCCACCCGCGATTTCAACCACATAGCATGCGCCCGCTACCCTAAACTCGTCGTAGCATGTTAGCATTGCCATCTACAGTAATGCAGTCTCCATCAACGTGATTACCCTCCATATCAACGGCGCAGCCCATCAGCTCCCCGACCCGATCAATGTCGCAGCCCTGATCGAGCGGCTGGGCCTGACCGGCAAGCGCATCGCGCTGGAACGCAACGGCGAGATCGTGCCGCGCAGCTCGTTCGCCACCCAACAGCTAGCCGATGGCGACAAGCTGGAAGTGGTCGTGGCAGTGGGTGGCGGTTGACCGGCGTTAACCGATGACTAAGCTGGCGTAGTTTTCCAGCTTAGTCGATTGCTCAATCAAAGCACCGTGTTGATGAAGCTTAAGGGAGTTATCAAGCAAGCCTTTTGTGGGAGCGGCTTTAGCCGCGATGCTGGCGGTGCAATCCAGCGGCCAATCGCGGCTAAAGCCGCTCCCACAGGAAATGTTAGGTTCCAAACAGAATGCAACACTACGCTTGGTATTTAAGTATCCTGCCCAAAAATTTAACGATTCAGGAAATAACAACATGAACGACAAACTCATCATCGCGGGAAAATCCTATTCCTCGCGCCTGCTGGTCGGCACCGGCAAGTACAAGGATTTCAATGAAACCAAGGCTGCCGTAGAAGCCAGCGGTGCCGAGATCATCACGATCGCGATACGCCGCAGCAACATCGGCCAGAATCCCAACGAACCCAGCCTGCTGGAAATCCTGCCGCCGTCCAGATATACGCTGCTGCCCAACACCGCAGGATGCTACACCGCCGAGGACGCGGTGCGCACCTTGCGCCTGGCGCGCGAGCTGTTGGACGGTCACAGCCTGGTCAAACTCGAAGTGCTGGGCGACCCGCAATCGCTGTACCCCAATGTCGTCGAAACCATTTCCGCCGCGAAAACGCTGGTGGACGAAGGCTTTCAGGTGATGGTGTATACCTCGGACGATCCCATCATCGCCAAACAGCTGGAAGACATCGGCTGCGTGGCGATCATGCCGCTGGCCTCATTGATCGGCTCCGGCATGGGCATCCTCAACCCGTGGAACCTGCAACTGATCATGGAGCGCGTGCAAGTCCCGGTGATCGTCGATGCGGGTGTGGGCACCGCCTCGGATGCCGCGATCGCCATGGAACTCGGCTGCGCGGGCGTGCTGATGAACACCGCAATTGCAGGCGCTCAACAACCGGTGCTGATGGCGAGCGCGATGAAAAAGGCCGTGGAGGCCGGTCGCGAAGCTTTTCTCGCCGGACGCATGCCGAAAAAACTCTACAACGCCAGCCCAAGTTCGCCGACAGTAGGGATTATCGGCTCGACACGCAAATAAAACACCGTCCGCAGATTAAACAGATTGACGCAGATTCAAATTCTTGAAATCTATTTAATCGGCGTAATCTGCGGACAAATATGCCTTCGAATACCATGACTGACACCCTCCATCTCAAGAGTAGACACATCCGCAGCTTCGTATTGCGCCAAGGACGCGTATCGCCCGCGCAACAGCGCGCTTGCGACACCCTGCTGCCGCGTTTCGGCATTCCTTACTCGGCACAACCGCTAAACCTGAATCAGGCCTTTGCGCGCAGCGCGCCGAAAATCCTTGAGATCGGCTTCGGCATGGGGGACTCGACCGCAACCATCGCGCTCGCTCACCCGGAAAATGACTATCTGGCTCTGGAGGTGCATACGCCGGGAGTGGGAAACCTGCTCAAGCTGATCGATGCGCAACAGATCACCAACATCCGCATCATCCAGCACGACGCCGTGGAAGTGCTGCGCGACATGATAGGCGCTGCAACGCTGGATGGTGTGCACATCTTCTTTCCCGACCCGTGGCACAAGGCCCGTCACAACAAGCGCCGCCTGATCCAGGCGCCGTTTATCGCGCAACTGGTGCAGAAACTCAAGCCCCCGGAACCCGGTCGCAGCGGTGGCTATATCCATGTCGCCACCGACTGGCAGGACTATGCCGAACAGGCGCTGAAAGTATTAAGCGAACAAGCTCTGCTGGAAAATACGGCTACCGATTACGCACCGCGCCCGGCTTATCGTCCGCTCACCAAGTTCGAGCAGCGCGGCATCCGGCTGGGGCACGGCGTATGGGATATGGTGTTTCGACGCAGGTAATTCAGCCTTAAAACCGCAGTTCAATCCGCAAATTACACAGATTCACGCAGATTTGCATATGGTTACAGGCAGCTTTGTCTCACCCTCTAGGTGTGCCAGCCATTTTGATAACCAGCTGTTTAATCTTGTGTAATCGGCGTAATCTGCAGACAAGTAAGTTTTTCGGTTCAGACGTCTTCGAATTCGGAATGGGGGGTGCGGTTCAGCAGCTCGGCAACCATCTCTGCGGCAGGAACTTGCTCGTAAAGAATGCGATACACGGCCTCGCAAATCGGCATGGCAACTCCCAGACGTTGCGCGATGCGATGCACTTCGCGCACTGTATAAACGCCTTCGGCCACATGTCCTAGCCTGCGCAATATCTCCGCCAGATCGTGCTGCTGAGCCAATAGCAAACCCACCTGGCGATTACGCGACAAGTCGCCGGTACAGGTCAGTATCAAATCGCCCACGCCGGAAAGACCGCTCAAGGTTTCCGATCGTCCGCCGAGCTTCAAGCCGAGCCGCGTAATTTCGGCCAGGCCGCGTGTCAACAGGGCGGCGCGCGCATTATGGCCCAAACCCATGCCATCACAAATACCGGCAGCAATCGCCATCACGTTCTTTACCGCACCGCCGACCTCCACCCCCACCATGTCGCTGCTGGTGTAGATACGCAGGTATGCATGGTGCAGCGCATGTGCGGCGCTGCGGGCAAATTCCTCATCTGCGGAAGCGAGTGTCAATGCGGTTGGAAAACCGCGTGCGACCTCTTGCGCAAAACTTGGGCCGGATAGCACACCATATTGGCATCCCTCAGGCAACACTTCTGCAACAACCTGATGCGGCAATTTGGCGCTCTCGGCCTCGAAGCCCTTGCACAGCCACAACACGCTGAGGCGCCCGCCAACAGCGGGGCGGGGGGGCTGCACCAGCTGAAGCAGGATAGAGCGCAAAGCGGCTGTCGGGACCGCGATAATGACCAGTTCCGCACCCGAGCATGCAACGGGAAAATTCGAGCTTAATTCGAGATTGGGCGGCAGTGCAATATCGGGAAGGTAGTGCTTATTTTCACGCGTTCCGCGCATCGCTTCGATTTGTTCGACATCGCGCGCCCACAGCGTAACGCGATGGCTGGCCGACAGGCTGATAGCAAGTGCAGTTCCCCAGGCTCCTGCGCCAAGAACGGTAATATTCATTTATTCAATCCGCCCTCTGAATCCAGTGCCCCGTATCGTATTCAGCCGCCCCATACGTCAGCGCTGCGCACGTAACCCATATTTCCGTCCAGATGGCGCACCCTGACCCACCCAGTGCCAGTTGACTCAAGCCGCTCCAGCGCGACTTGCTGACGCACCTGAAACAGCCGTGGCGCGGAAAAGTCCGGCTCTGCGCGCACATCCACCAGCGGCAGCAACGCATATACATAACGCTTGTTGCTCAATGCGTGTTTTTCCATCCAATACAAACCGCCGGAACGGTCTCGCACCTTGACCCAACTTTCCAGCGTGACTATTTGCTCGAACGGCATGTAACGATTCACCACAAACAATTTCTTCGCTTTGGTCGAAGGCGCATCATAAAGAATCGCGCTGCTCTCGCTGACGGATACATATTCCACCGCGCAAACCGTTTTCATGCCGGCCAGCGACATGAAGAGGAATGCTAAACGCGCGGCGGCCAACAGTTTCATCAGTGGGTAGTCGTCGATGTGGCCGCTTGTTGTTTCTGCTGCTGATAAATTCCCTCGAAGTTTATCGGGTTCAGCAGTACCGGCGCGAATCCTCCGCGCACAGCCACATCAGAAACAACCTCGCGCAAATAGGGGAACAGGATGTTCGGGCACATCACCGCCAAAATCGGCTCCAATTCCCCGGTCGGCACATGGCGTATCTGGAAAACGCCTGCCTGTTTAATCTCGATCAGAAACATGACGTTTTCACCAACCTTGGCAGTAACGGTCGCCATGACAACCACCTCGAACAAACCCTCATCTATAGAGCTGGCCTGGGTATGCAGTTGAACATCAATTTGCGGATTGGAGCGCTCCATAAATATTTTTGGCGCATGCGGGATTTCCAGCGAAAGGTCTTTCACATAGATTTTGTCCATATTGAATATGGGTTGCATATTTTCCTGAGCTGCTTCGGTCATGTTATTTCCCTTGAGTATTTTTTTAAAAATCAGGACTTCGCCAATAGCTCATCCAGTCCACCTGCGTGATCAAGCGAGGCAAGATCATCATAGCCACCGACATACACACCGTTGATATAAATCTGCGGCACGGTGCGCCGTCCGGTTTTCTCCATCATCTCAATGCGCAATTCCGGCTGCAAATCGACGCGTATCTTTTCAATCTCCCGCACCCCTTTGCGGCCCAACAACTGTTCGGCGCGAATGCAATAAGGGCACACGGCTGTGCTGTACATCAATACTTTTGCCATATTTATTTTTGCCCTGTTTATTTTTCCAGGGGCAATTTGTTTTTTTGCCAGGACTGTATACCGCCCTGCAAATTATACGCCTGGGCAAAACCTTGCTTCCCCAGCAGGAAGCAGGCCGTGCCGGAACGATTGCCGCTACGGCAAACCACCACGATGGGTTGATCCTTGTTTCTCTCCAGTTCACCCATGCGCTCCTTGAGCTTGCCCAATGGAATCAGCTTGGCATTCAAGATATGCCCTGATTCGTATTCGCTTTGTTCTCGCACATCCAATATCAGGGCATTTTTGTGATTGATGAGCTGTAACGCGGCTGAGGTATCCACCTCTTTGACACCGCGAAAGCGATTGCCAAAAAATGACCATAACAACATCAGGCCGCTAAACACCGCGATCGAAATGGGAAGAATATTATTGCTGATGAACTGCACGGGCATGCTCCTGTTCTTTTTGATTGGCGAATTCTAACAGAGCCGAAAAATGCGCGGGATCCTTCTCCGCCAACTCCACCAGTTGCCGGTGTACTGCCGCATTCCCCGGATACGACCAAATAGCCTGCTCAAAAAGCTGCTTGGCCTGGTCCAATTGACCATCCATCGCCAGAAAAAATGCCTGCCGATACGCCACCTGAGGAACCGGAGAATAACGCAACACATTGGCACCCAATGCGATCTTTTGCTTGAGATGCTCCGCGTCCAGGTCGGCATACATATAGATCATCATCTCGGCATAGGGCGATACCAACGTCCCGTCATGGGCCACCATCAACCCCTTGCGGATCAGCGGATATACTTCTGCCGCATTGTCGGTGGTCAGGCGTATGCTCAGGGTATCTTTCAGTTGCATATAGCTGCCACGCCACTGAATCAGCGTCACCAAGCCCATCAACAGGATCAGCGCCATTGACAATCGCCCGGCCTTCTGCAGTTTGATGCGGTATCGAGTCTCATCGAATGCACCCAGCAAGATCGCCGCAATGGCCAGGAAATAGGCGTACCAAAGCGGGTATTCGAGCAGACTGTGGATGGCCAGTACACCCAATACGGCGTAACCCCACCAATGAGCGGCGCTCAGCTTCACGCTGCGCAGGCCATACAGCCATATCCCCAGCGAGCCAAACAGTGCCAGCAACCCGGCAATGCCGGCTTCGGCTGCAAGCTGAAATATCAAGTTGTGCGCGTTGTTGTACAGACCGAACATGTAGTTCACCCGAAACTCGGGCAACAACTGGAAATGATGCCAGGCGAATTGTCCAAACCCCACCCCCAGCCAAGGCGATTGCATGAGCATCAAGCCGGCTTCGCGCCACATATAAAATTTCATCCAGACCGTGCTGGATTGGCCCGCGTCATCGCTGAATAAATGGCCCACCAGACGTTCCACGGTATTGGTGCTGTTTACGCCCGCCATAAAAGGCTGTTGCACCACAAAATGCATCACCCCGAATCCGGCAAGCAACATCAGGCTATAGCGCAGCAGTGGCCGTGATGCCTCATCGCGGCGCGCGCACCACCAGGCCAAACCGCTTATCATCAGCAAATATAACCATGAACTGCGCGATCCGCTCAGCGACATCACCAACAGCAACAGCCCCGCCAGCACCGCCACATAGGGCGTTTTCAACTTGCCTTGCTGAAACAACAGGCCCAGCGAAACCAGACCCATCGCTGTGTAATCGGCGAAATGATTGTGCTGGGCGATGTTGCCGTATAGCAACGGCGACACTTTTGTCGCTATAAATGCATCCAGCGGGGTATGCCATTGAAAATGTTGCAGCACGCCTATCGTCGCGCTAAGCGCCGTACCTGCCACCAGAAAGGTGGCCAGTATCTGCGCCAACCTGGGCAAACCGAAGTTGTCGCGCAATTTCGCCCCTAGCACCATCAGCAACGCCGCGAACAGGAAGTACAGCGAAAACAGCAAGGCCTGATTGAAGTAGGCCACTTTGCCTACCGCCACTTGCAGCAACACCACGGCAATCAACGCGATCGGCAATTGTGCGATACGCGGCGCTTCAGGCTGCTGCCAGAATTCGCGCGCCACCAGGAAGGTAAGCGCAAATATGCCCAGCATCGCGCTCCACCACTCCTGATCAAAAGTGGTCAGCGGATTTTCATGTCGATAATGCAAAAAAGGGAAAACCCACATCAGTCCGACCAAGGTTAAACTGATGTGGGCCCACGTGATATTTTTCAGCCGGATCGGCTGTAGCATATCCTTTAGCACGAACTATTTTTCACGCCGAACTTTGCCAAAATATTGTTCAGCGGACATATCCGGGTAAAGCCACTCTGAAACAGATTCAAGCCGACAAAAGCTGTGAAGAACAGAAAGTATTTGCTGATAAACAGCGGGCTGGCTTCCACCCCCAGCGACAGCGACAATATGACGAAAGATCCGGCTACGATACGAACAATGCGTTCTGCATGCATGCTTAAAGCTCCTATGGTTGATAAAACGAATTTTACTGGAATTTCTTGTACAGGGTGGCGTAATACAGCACCGGGATGACCACTAGCGTCAACGCCGTGGATACCAGGATGCCGAATATCAGGGAAATGGCCAGCCCATTAAAGATCGGGTCATCCAGTATGAACAACGCGCCCAGCATTGCCGCCAACCCGGTCAATATGATGGGCTTGGCTCGCGCACTGGCCGCCGCGATCACCGCGTGCTGGGGATCGACACCATCCCGTATTTGCAGATTGATGAAGTCCACCAGCAATATCGAATTGCGCACGATGATGCCGGCCAGCGCGATCATCCCTATCATCGAGGTGGCGGTGAACTGGCTGCCCAGCAGTGCATGGCCCGGCATCACGCCTATGATCGTCAGCGGGATCGGCGCCATGATCACCAACGGCACGAGATAGGATTTGAATTGCGCCACCACCAGCAGGTAGATCAGCAACAAACCCACGCCATAAGCGATGCCCATGTCTCTGAATGTCTCGAAGGTCACCTGCCATTCACCATCCCATTTCAGCGCATAGCCTGCATAGGGGTCGCTGGGTTGCTTGAAGAAGTAACTTTCCAGTTTCCCGCCCTGCTCCAGCGCCATGCCTCCAGTCTCGCCGTTGATGCCGAACATGCCGTACAGTGGGCTATCCAGCTTGCCTGCCATGTCGCCAAACACATACACCACCGGCAGCAGATCCTTGTGATAAATCGGGTAATCGCGCAGCCTGGTGACCACCTGCACCACCTCTGAAAGCGGCACCAGGATTCCATCGCGCGCCCTGACCTTGAGTTTTAGCACATCATCGATGCGGCTGCGTCGTTCTGCCGGCAGACTGATACGCAACGGCGGAGCATATTTTGCGTCGGCATCATGCAAGGAAGCCACATCCTGGCCTGACAGCGCGACTCCGATCACATCCACGATGTCGCGGGGTGCGACCCCCAGCAATGCCGCCTTGCTCTGCATCACTTGCAGCAACAGCTTGGGCGCGGCTTCGGTCACGCTATCGTCGATACCGACTATGTCCGCCGTCTTGCCGAATTGCTCGCGCACCATGCCCGCCACCTTGCGCGCGCCTTCATAATCCGGCCCGTATATTTCCGCGACGATAGGCGACATCACCGGAGGACCGGGCGGCACTTCGACGATCTTCACGTTGGCATTCCACAATTTGGCGATTTTTTGCACAGGCTCCAATGCGGCCGTAGCAATCTCATGGCTGGTGCGGCTGCGATGGTGCTTGTCGCGCAGGTTGACCTGAATATCGCCCTGCTCGGACGCACTGCGCAAGTAGTATTGGCGCACCAGGCCATTGAAGTTGATCGGCGATGCCGTGCCCGCGTAGGCCTGATAGTCGGTGACTTCAGGCACGGTAGCCAGATAGCCGCTGAGTTCGTGCAATACTGCGCTGGTCTGTTCCAGCGGGGTGCCGGCGGGCATATCCACGATGATCTGAAACTCCGACTTATTGTCGAACGGCAGCATTTTTAGCACCACCAGCTTCACCACACCCAGCGACACCGCCAGCAACAGGCCGACCATGATCGCCAGCCACAATTTGCGCCGCGCCGGTTTGCCATGCACGCCATTCAGGAATGGCCCGAGGCGATTCTGAAAGAAGCGATGCAGCCTGTTGTCGCGTTCATCCCCCGCCACCTCGTAATGCGCTCCCGCAAAGCGCAATACCAGCCATGGCGTGATGACGAACGCCACCGCCAGCGAAATCAGCATACCCATGCTGGCATTGATCGGAATCGGGCTCATATACGGCCCCATCAGTCCGCTGACAAATGCCATAGGCAACAATGCTGCAATCACCGTCAATGTAGCGAGTATCGTCGGGCTGCCGACCTCGTCCACCGCTTCGGGTATGATTTCAGACAACGATTGATGCGATGCCAGCGCGCGGCGGCGATGGATGTTTTCCACAACGACGATCGCATCGTCAACCAGAATGCCGATCGAAAATATCAGCGCGAACAGCGATACGCGATTCAGCGTGAATCCATACGCCCAGGATGCGAACAGCGTAGCGGCCAGCGTCAGCAACACCGCGACGCCGACCACGAATGCCTCGCGCCGCCCCATCGTCAACCACACCAGCGCCACCACCGCCGCAGTCGCAAACAGCAGCTTCTTGATCAGCTTCATCGCCTTGTCGTTGGCTGTCTCGCCGTAATTGCGCGTCGTGCTGACCTGCACATCTGCGGGAATGACGCTGCCCTTCAGCTCGCTCACCCGCGCCAGCAGTTTCTCGGCGATTTCCACCGCATTCGCACCCGGCTTCTTGGTGATCGCCAGCGTCACCGCTGTAAACTCGCCTTTTGCATTGATCTGTTTATCCGCTGCAGCAGGGCCGGCTCCCAGCCATACATAGCTGCTCGGCTGGTCTGCGCCATCCTGCACTTCGGCGACGTCGCGCAAAAATACCGGCTTGCCATCGGACACGCCTATCACCAGCTGCTTCACCTCGTTGGCATTGCTCAGAAAGCTGCCGGTCTGCACCAGCACTTCGCGGTTGTTCTGCACCAGATTCCCCGCATTCTTAGATACATTGGCCGATTGCAAAGCCGCACGCACCTCCTGCATCGTCAGCCCGAATGCATTCAGCCCCTCGGGGTTAAGCAACACCTTCACCGTGCGCTGAGTCGCCCCCAGCGTTGTGACTTCACGCGTTCCCGGAACACGCTTCAATTCCGTTTCGATCGCATGCGCCACCTGGGTCAGCTCGATACCCCCACCCACCGCTTGTTCGCGCCACAGAGTCAGCGCCACCACCGGCACATCATCTATGCCCTTGGCCTTGATGATGGGTGGCAACACCCCCAGCGTAGGCGGCAGCCAATCCGCATGGGAGTTCAATACGTCGTACAACTTGACCAGCGAAGGCACATGCGCTTCGCCGACCTTGAACTGCACGGTGATAATCGCCATACCCGGTTGCGCCACCGAATACACATGATCCACTCCCGCGATCTGCGACAACACCTGTTCGGCGGGTGTCGCCACGGTTTTTTCCACATCCCTCGCGGATGCGCCCGGATAGGCGATCATCACGTTCGCCATCGTGACATTGATCTGAGGCTCTTCCTCGCGCGGGGTTACCAGCACCGCAAATGCACCCAGCAGCACGGCGACCAATGCCAGCAGCGGCGTCATTTGCGAATGCAAGAAATATTTGGCGATGCGTCCTGAAATACCCATGATTTTTCTAAATCCAATATTAGTGACGAATTTTTTACTTGTAGCGCGGAAGCCGGATTTACTGTTTCATGCCCGCCTTGATCGGGTCCAGGGCCACGCGTTCTCCTGGATTCAATCCCGCCAGCACCTCTATCGATCCGTCCGCGCCCGCTTCGCCCAGTCTCACCTGGCGCAACTTCACCCCGCCTTTTTCATCGACGACATATACCGCCAGCACCTCGCTGCGGTGCAATACCGCACTGCCCGGTATCACCAGCCTGTTGGCTTTTCCAACCACAAAATGCGCGCGCACAAACATGCCCGGATATACTCCGGCCTCATTGGCGGGCAAATACACGCGCACTTGCGTGCTATGGGTGCGCGCATCGGCAAGCGGCTGCACGGTGGACGAAGCTGCCTTGACCCATCTGCTCAGTGATGGTACTTCCACCATGACCTTGGGGTGCGCGCCAATATCCGGCAATTTGTACTGAGGGACACTCACCACCACCCGCATTTCTGCCGGATCAAATCCAACCATCATGGGCTTGCCCGGCATCACCATCTCGCCCACTTCCACCAGACGTGCCGCGACCACCCCGCTGTATGGCGCCACTACCGAGCTATAGCTATGTGCCAGGCTGGCCTGACTCGCGCCGGCTTCGCTGGCAGCTGCCTGCGCCCTCGCCACCTGATAATCGGCCTGCGCCTTGTCCAGTGCCGATTGGCTGATAAATTTTTGCTCAAATAATTGTTTGGAACGTTCGTAATTTGCCTTGGCGTTCTGCATAGTGGCCTGAGCCTGCAATACTTGCGCATTGCTACCCGCCAGCGCCTGGGCCGCCTCGCGCTCATCGATGCGCAATATCACCTGGCCTTTATTCACCCTGCTGCCCACATCAAATAAAATTTCTTTTACACGCCCGCCAATTTGCGCCGACACCGTGGATAGTCTTGTCGCTTCCACCAGACCTTCTACGCTATAGGTTTGCTCCACCTCGCGATATTCAACCGACGCTACGGCAATCGGCCCGGTACGGGGCCGATTGCCGACCTCTGCCGCATAAGCCTGCACCGTTAACAGCCATGCCATGCCAAAAATCCAGGATTTATTTTTCATTTCGCACTACCCATTTAATGAATTTGTTTTATTAGCATATTCTAATATAGATAAAAGTGCAAGCCGTATCCCGTGCCACTGCCGTGGCAAAACTGTCCTTCTTATCGGTTACGGATTGCCGCGCAGCTTTCTGCCACCAACGCTGGGCCGCGATAGATCAGGCCGCTATATAGCTGCACCAGTGTAGCGCCAGCGTGGATTTTTTCGGTCGCATCCGCGCCAGCCAAGATTCCCCCCACGCCGATAATGGGCAACTCGCCCTGCAGCGCTGCGGCAAGCTGGCGTATCACGTTCGTGGATTTTTCGCGCACGGGGGCACCGCTTAACCCACCTGTTTCATTGCTATATGGCAGGTTTTCCACGCCCTCGCGCGACAGGGTGGTATTGGTGGCAATCACGCCGTCCATGCGATGGCGCATCAGCAAAGTGGCGATTTGCATGATCTGCTCGCTATCCAGGTCGGGCGCAATCTTGAGCACCAGCGGCACATATTTGCCATGCTGCTGGGCAAGCTTTTCCTGCTCGGCTTTCAATTGCGCGAGCAAAGCATCAAGCTCGTTGCCACCCTGCAATTGGCGCAAATTCTTGGTGTTGGGCGAGGAGATGTTGACCG
Source organism: Nitrosomonadales bacterium (assembly GCA_016195965.1). Classification (GTDB taxonomy): domain Bacteria; phylum Pseudomonadota; class Gammaproteobacteria; order Burkholderiales; family Gallionellaceae; genus Gallionella. The sequence goes on from JACPYR010000051.1 coordinate 23,257, forward strand.
TGACATAGCTGGCAGAGGCATACACCTTGCGCAAGCAGATCAAATAGTCATCTGCCGCTTGTTCAATCGGCGTGCTGGCATTCTTGCCGATGTTGATCCCCAATATGCCGCGATATTGTGCGCGCCGCACATTCGCGACCAGCTTGTCCACGCCGTCATTGTTGAAGCCCATGCGATTGATGATGGCATGGGCCTGCGCTAAACGAAACAAGCGCGGCCTGGGATTGCCCGGCTGGGGCAAAGGCGTAATAGTGCCGATCTCGATGAAACCGAAACCCAGCGCCGCCAGCGCATCAATGCAGTCGCCATTCTTGTCCAGCCCGGCTGCCAGACCGACAGGATTGGGAAAGTTCAGGCCCATCACGGTGCGTGGATCAGCCGCCGGATGAGCTGAGATCATTCCCAGCAAGCCCGTTGCATACACGGCATTCAAGCTGCTCAATGTCATATGGTGCGCAGTTTCAGGATCAAACTTGAACAGCAGAGGGCGCAGTAACGAATACATATCTTTGCTCATGTTATGTCCAGGAATCGCCACGTTCCTTCCAGCAAACCTTGCGCCGGACGGTACTCGGTCTTATAGGCCATCTTCCGGCTGTTTTTGATCCAGTAGCCCAGATAAACAAAATCCAGTTCCAGTTTGCGGCACAAATTAATTTGCCACAGCACGTTGTAAACTCCCAGGCGGGCGCGCGGCAAATCGGGATCGTAAAAGGTATACACCGAGGATAGCCCATCGCTGAGCAGATCGATCACGCTAACCATGCGCAATACACCCGCCCTGTCCTGAGTCTTGTCTAAGGGCTCGCGGAATTCCACCAGCAGCGTATCCACATGGCTTTGCAGCAGAAAATTCTGGTACGACTCGCGGTCATCATTGTCCATGCCGCCGTCCTTGTGGCGCGCGCGCTGGTAGCGCTGGTAGAGATCGTAATATTCGGGCTTGTCCTGCAGCGTATGCAGCGTAGCCTCCAGATGCGCATGCTGTTTCCAGGCGCGCCGCTGCGAACGATTAGGCGCAAATTGTTTCGCGATTACACGCAGCGGAACACAGGCTTGGCAATTATCGCAATGCGGACGATAGGTATAGGTACCGCTACGCCGGAAACCGCATTGCACCAACTCAGAATACACTTGCGCACCTATCAGCAAAGAGGGCGTGGCGACCTGCGAACGCGCTTGCAGCGCAGGCAGATAGCTGCACGGATAGGGCGCGGTCAGATAGAAATGCAGCGCCGAAAGCGGGATGTCATTAAGCAGGCTCATCGAAAAAGGTCGCGGTCAAATTTCCATTCAGTTATCGGCGCGCAGTGTACCAATTCTTGCAGTGTAGCGATAAATTCACTGCGCGGAATTTCCCGCGCGCCCAGCGAGGCGAGATGCGACGTATTCATCTGGCAATCGATCATGGGGAACTGCCAACGGTCCAGTTGCCACGCAAGATGTGCCAGCGCAATCTTTGATGCGTTGCTGACGCTACTGAACATGGATTCACCATAGAACATGCGCCCTATACAAATCCCATATAAACCGCCGACCAATTCCAGCTCCAACTCATCGGCGTTACTGCGCTGGCCTCCTCCTTCGCCGATGGCCGCGCTCCGCCTTGCCTCGCCTTCAATCTGCAACGGGAATAATTTTTGGGGCATCCACACTTCCACAGAATGAGCATAGCCCAGCCTATGCAGTTCGCAATATGCCGCAATCATTTCTTCGTGTATCCAGGTGCCGTGATGGCCTTGGCGCGGCGCGGCGCAACTGCGCATCACCCGCTCAAAAACAGTATCGGTGCGTACCTCATACGCAACATTGCGCAAAACCTTGTCCAGTGAACGCGAAATCTTGAACTCGCTCGGGATCAACACCATGCGCGGATCAGGGCTCCACCACAATATAGGTTCGCCGGGATTAAACCAGGGGAATATCCCACGGCGGTAAGCCTCCAGCAACCTGGCCGCCGACAACTCCCCACCTGCGGCCAACAAACCATTGGGGGAGCTTAGCGCAAGCTCGACTCGGGGGAATGCGGAATCCTCGCTTAACCAAGGAATCAAGTTGATCCTTTTAACATCTATCTGTTCATCGGCAGTGATTTGTGGTTATATTGCCACGAGTTAACGGTTTGTGGGGCGTCAAATGTTATCGGTAATATTTGGAAAAAAATCAGATCACCCTCTGGCAGATGTCAAATCCGCACAGGAAGTGCTGGATCATCTGCCCAAGAATGACGCGTATAAATCCCTGCTGGAGTTGACCGAGTGGATCGAATCGGTAGCAGAGCTGACCGATCTCAAGCTTGATCAGCGCTTTGCGGTGCTACGCCTGCTTGATGAAGCCGCCCAACCTTACGCCCGAAAATTGGCACGCGAGTATTTCACTCCTTTCGAAATAAATAAATTCCAGGAAAATCGCCTGTGGTTGGCACTGAGCAATTTTTCCCGGCATACCGCCCTTGCCTATTACGTCATATTCCATCGTTATTGCGACTCCGATAAAGGCAGCAACGCCCTCAAGGCGCAACTGCCGTTGCTGACCACCCGCACAGTGCACACCTTGATGTGGCAATTAAAATACATTTGCGCCCGCTACGGCCAAGTCGACAACACGATTTGGGCTAATCTGATCCGGGTCTACAGACATGCCGAGCAACATCAATATCTCAACACTCCTGTCACCCTGTATCCGGGCATGACTATCAGCACCTCGGTCAATTGCGAAATCGGGCATCTATTGCTATGGTATGACATCGGGCTGAATTCCCTGAATCCGCTTCAGATGCACCTGACAGAACGCCTGATTGCGCAACATTCTTCAACCATCAACATTCATCCCGAGATCAGTGAACAAAGCCGCTTGTATTTCGATTTGAACCGCCCGGCAGAGCCTGCACGCATCAATCTGGGCATCACCGTCCATCCGGCGATGCGCTTTATTGGCACGCCAACAATGCAAGCCCGGCTGGAAGAATTGATGAGGGTGCTTAATAAAAATAACGTACCCGACTATCTTGCCCTGGGCGGCAACTATGATGCCGAGGTTGTCCGAAAGGCGACCCAGCACCTGTTAAATTATTTGATTTCCCCTCCCACACGGCGCAAAGCACGGCGCGAAACCACGGTTTCTTTAAACATACTGAATGGGTTTGACAAGCTGTTTGCCCACAGCAACCCCAGCATCGAACCTGCAAAGGATGAGCCCATCCGCTGGATAACCGAAGATATCAGCATGAGCGGGTTCAGCAGCATTTTGCCAAAAGGAAATGACAACATAGGTATCAGCACCCTGCTAGGCGTACAACCTGAGGGTGCCCAGCATTGGGGGGTAGCTGTTGTGCGCCGCCTGCTGACTGTCGATGACCATCAACTGCGCGCTGGCGTTGAAATTCTGGCCAACCGGGTTGCCGGTGTATTGGTATCTCTGGTCGGCGGCAAACGTGATGTCTCTTTCCCCGCGCTTTGGCTTTACCCCCAGCATGATGAGACTCACCCCAGCCAACAGTTGCTGTTGATGCAAGCCGATAGATTCATGCCTACCCAGAGCCTGAAAACCGAAATAAACGGCAAAAATTACTTACTGATTCCTATCGGATTGCAGGGACAAGGCATCGATTACGATTTGGCGAAATTCAAACTCATTGAACAGGACGTTGAAGAGGATAAATGAAGAGTTGAGTTTAGGGCGCTTCTAAAAATTCATAGTTCGCTCAAATGCAAGGCGCGGAAAAAATTTCGCCGCGCCGCATATGCACGATATGTAAGCAAGAAAATTTTTACGCAACACAGCAGTTGAGATGAAATCGGGATTTTTAGAAGTGCACTTTACACGGAGCAGCACCCGTCTTCCCTCAGCCTGCTATCCTCTTTATAAGCCATGCCTGGATATCACTCAATTCCTCCGCACACACCGAGTGCTGCATCGCGTATTCGTGCCATTCCACTGCGTAGCCGAATTGTTTTAAGACTTCTCTTGAAGTGACCCCCAATGTATAGGGTACGATAGTATCGCTACGCCCATGCGCCATAAACACCGGGGTTACCAGGGCGTTTTCCAACTTCTCTTGCTCGGCCTGATCCGCCAGCGGCAAATAGCTCGAAAGCGCCAGCACACCTCCCAGTGCATTCTGCTGGCGCAACGCCGTATGCAGCGCGACAGCCCCCCCTTGGGAAAATCCGGCCAAAAATATATCAGATGGCGCTATGCCTTTGGCCATTTCCTGGGCAATGATGCTTTCAACCATGGCCTGGGAAGCGCGGATTCCGGCAGCATCCTGTTGCGCATCTATCCTGGAATTGGCTATGTCATACCAAGCACGCATCACAAATCCCCCATTGATCGTCACCGGACGCATAGGGGCGTGCGGAAAAATATATCGCACCGCGAAAGGGAATTGCAGCTCATCAACGACAGGCACAAAATCATGCCCGTCCGCCCCCAAACCGTGCAACCAGATGATGGTATGTCTCGGTTGTTTGCCGGTTTCAATGGTGATATGTATTGGAATTGAGGTCATTTGGTGTGTTTAATCGAGGCATTGGTTAGAGGGTAGAGCGGTTTAAAATGTGATTCTAAGCCAACCCTAAATTGTGCCAATAATAACATTGTGCTATATAGGGGAATTGGGAGGGAAATTAATGAAAAGACCTATTACCCCGACTTCGGTCGAGAGAGTCATGCGCGAAAACGATTTTATCGTTTCCATGACCGACACCAAAGGCCGTATCACTTATGGCAACCGGATATTCATCGAGTTTTCAGGTTATAGCGAGGCCGAACTGCTCGGTACGCAGCATAATATCATTCGTCATCCGGACATGCCGCGCGCGGTGTTCAAATTGCTTTGGGACAAAATACAGGCCGGCGAAGAGTGCTTTGCCTATGTGAAAAACATGTCCAAGGATGGCGGGTTTTATTGGGTGTTTACCAACGTCACGCCGGTTTACGATCCAAGTGGGAACATCACAGGTTACTTTTCGGTGCGGCGCAAGCCCAAACCCAGTGGCGTTCATACCATGGCCACCGTTTATGCCGCAATGCTGGAAGAAGAAAGAAAAGCCGGAGCGGCCAACGCAATTGCCGCCTCCACCAAATTGCTGGTTAATATCTTGACTGAAAAGGGGCTCAGCTATGACGAACTCGTCCTTGCAATCTAGGATAGCGGCCCTGTTGTGGGGATTTTCCGCATTGTTGCTGGTGACCATATGCACCAGCTTCGTCTTGCACGGTTTCGATGCTTATATGTTGACGTTCATGGTATTGAGCGTGGCATTGTCGGCATGGGGGCAAATGTTGGTACGCCGCTGGCTAGCGCCGCTGGCCAAGCTCAATAGCGTGATCGCCGATGTTTCACAAGGCAGATTCAATAACCGCGTGACCGGCATTTCTGAAAAAAAGGACGAAATCAGCCTGCTGTGCTGGAACCTGAACGACATGCTGGATCAGTTAAATACTTTTTTCCGCGAACAAGAGACCAGCTTTCGCGCCAACCTGGATGGGAAATTCTATCGATGGGCGATAAGCGGCGGGATGCACGGCGGTTTCCGCAAAGGCATGGACAATCAGAACGTGTTGCTGGGCGGCATGGCCGGGCAAAGAGTTGGCTCGATGCGCAACCAATTGCTGTCCCGTATACATACGCTCAACACTGACAACTTGTTAAAAAACCTGGCATCAAACCAAGATGATCTGGCTGTGATTACCAACAAAATGGAACATCTATCCTCGCTATCCAGGCGTACCCGTGAAGATGCCGAACAAAGCCAGGATTCGGTCAAAGACGTGGTACAGCGGCTTGCCGGAATTATCGAACGCGTGAATAACGCCAATGCCGCGATTACCCGATTGAATGCACGCAGCTCCGAGATCAACAAGGCGGTAAGCCTGATCAATTCGATTGCCGATCAAACCAACCTGCTGGCGCTGAATGCCGCGATTGAGGCGGCGCGAGCGGGTGAAGCCGGCAGAGGTTTCGCAGTAGTGGCGGACGAAGTGCGTAAACTGGCTGAAAACACCAAGAACGCCTCCATATCGATAGGCAAGATCATGGGCATGCTGCAGGACGAAGCCGCCAAGATGCTTGACGACTCTGCGCAGATGCACGAGATCGCCAATTCTTCGCAAAGCGTCATTGCGCGACTCGAACACAAGTTCGGCCAGTTCTATGAGTCGGCCGTGACGACACTGGAAGGGACGCGCTACGTGCAGGATCTCAGTTTCGCCTCGCTGATCAAGGTGGATCATGTAATCTACAAACAACGCGCATACGCGATCATCGGCGACAAGGACAATTTCGAACTCAGAAACGCCGTCGATGTCGACCACAACAGTTGCCGACTGGGCAAGTGGTATCAACAGGAAGGCAAGGAGATTTTCGGTGGCCTGGCCTCCTTCCGCAGCCTGCAAGATCCCCACGCCAGAGTACACACCTCGGTACATACCGCCATCCAGTACCTGAATCAGGGCTGGGAACAAAATACCGAAGTTCAGGACAAGATCGGCAAGGCCTTTGAAAATGCCGAGGAGGCCAGCATGGAAGTGATGAAAACCATCGAACGCTTGGTCACAGAAAAGCATCCGCAGATGGTATAACCCGATACCGCTTCACTCTGCTTCGGGAATAATCTCGCGCAGTACCTGAAAAATTTCGCGGCAATTCTTGGGAGGGGCGGCCTAGACACGGCGGGGCGTAGCCCTCTGGTGCGGGAAAGGCCTCCAGCCTCCGGTTCATCCGAGCCTCTTCACTCTGCTTCGGGAATAATCTCGCGCAATACCTGAAAAATTTCGCGGTAATTCTTAGGAGGCTTCCCAGCCTCCGTTTCTTTTTGAGCGTTGCGTATCAACGTGCGCAAGCGTTGCGCATCTGCACCAGGATGAGCGGCAAGCAAATCTGTCAGCGCACTGTCACTTTCCATCAGCCGGTCGCGCCAGCGTTCCAGTTGGTGGGTGTAGGCGATGTGCTGCTGCGATCTTCCCTTCCAGACATCCAGCCTGGCGAGTATAGGTGC
>JACPYR010000054.1 GCA_016195965.1 Nitrosomonadales bacterium
ATCGGTGTCTGTTTTCGAGAAAACCCCGCTATCACAAGCCCTCGCAGGCGGCGGGCAACTTCAAGATCAGACAGATTTTCATAACCAATTAGATTTGTTTGGTTTTTAACCGGACACTACTGATCCCGCCTAGGGAATGTGACATGATGCCGCACCCAGCCACCGTTGCATGCGTTGACTTGCTTGCGTCTGCCCCAAACAAAAAACACGCCACAAGGGCGTGTTTTCTATGGTGCGCCAAGCATGGCGCGTTGCGCGTAAGCGCAACTTGACTGACTGTGGTGGTCAGTCGAGTGACTTGGAGGTGAAAGTCCTCTACACACCCGGCAAGGGGAAGTGTTAGCTGAACGGCAAGGGTGTCCATCGCGAGGTGGAATCTGAAGGAAGCCGCAGGCAAATTGCTGGCCTGACGAACAGGAAGCGGATAGAGGCGGCGTAGCGGGGTGAGCAGGCCGTGATCTGTAAAGCCCAGTACTTGCACAGAACGCTATGACGCAGATCCGACAGGCATAAGCATGAAGGTCGCGCGAATTACCTTGGGAGGCCCATCATCCTGCCTTGTGCTACTGACATTGAGAGGTGTTGGGATGGGATGGTGGGAGTCAGCAGACGCCATAGTAGCTGCTCGAAACCGGAGTAGCGAAGGGCTGAACCTGACATGAGTGGATAGTCAGGCGTGATCTCTGCGCGGACAGGGCAGAAGCCGCTGGTAACAGAGGGCCTACGGCTAGACTGGAGGAACCGGAAGTTCCGAAGGTGGCTGTAGGTGCCTACTGGCCGACAGGCGACGCGTCGAACGGGACGAAGCTCGCTGGGGAAACCCAGTAGTCAGGAAACGCCGGATACGTGATCCGTACGTCCGGTGTTGTGGGAGGACGGCAGGGGAGACCCTGCCTCCTACCCGATTTCGGCGAATGGGCAAACAGTTTAAATAGCGATGGCCTTGCACTCCTTGTAGCACGCTGCACATGCCTCGCCACAGGCCTTGCATTCAGGGTGCTTGTCCTTCTTCTTGCATTCGTCCTCGCAATCCTTGCACACCTCCATGACAACTTTGGCCAACTGCGGCAGATGCTTCGCCTCTGCCGATGCCATTTGCCGCAGGGCCTCACAAACCGCCGCAACCTGGTTGGCGGATTGGGCGCAGGCCGCCAGAGTTTTGTCACCCTCACCCATGGAAACGATGCAATGCTGGAGACAAATATCCGCCTTGAGTACGCAGTCGGACGCCGCGTCGATCAGCTTTTGGTTGCGTGTTGCCTTGTGGTCGTGGTGCATATCCATGCCGCCCATACCCATGTGGTCGTGATCCATCTTGCCAGGTTCGGCCGCAAAAGCGCGGCCTGCGGTTACAGCAGCAACCATTGCCGCTGCGCCTGTCAACAATTCCCTTCTGTTCATGATCCGCTCCTTTGATTAACAAAAATTTTGTGCTACTGCACATTCATAATACACCTAACCCCAATAACATGTTATTGCGCCGGATCGGTCACGAATCCGATGCGGATCAGACCTGACTTTGCTGCCGCCGACATCACCTGCGCCACCAGCTCATAGTGCGTGAGACGATCAGCGCGGATATGCAACTCCGGCTGGGGCTGCTTGTTTGCTTCCTGCGCAAAACGCGCGGGAAGCGACTGTTTATCGATCCGTTCACCGCTCCAGTACAGGCTGCCATCTGCGCGTATTGCAATCTCGATATGTTCCGGTTTGGTGATGTTGGGACTGCTAGCCGCTTTCGGCAAATCAATTTTCACAGCGTTGGTCAGCAGCGGCGCGGTGATGATGAACACCACCAGCAGCACCAGCATCACGTCCACCAGCGGCACCACGTTGATCTCCGCCATCGGGCCCTGGTGATGCCTGGAATCGAAACTTCCGAATGCCATATTCTTTCCTTGTGTTTAGGCGGGTCTGGCATCAGCACGACATGCCGGATTAAAACTCGACCCGCGATCAAGCCCTTTTGTCACCCACCATCACCAGCGCGTACAGGTCGTGCGCGAAGTTGTCCAGTTGCGCCAGCCACAGCCGGTTGCGGCGGGTGAAGGCGTTGTAGGCCAGCACCGCCGGGATCGCCACTGCCAGCCCTAAGCCGGTCATGATCAGCGCCTCGCCCACGGGCCCAGCCACCTTATCCAGCGTGCCCTGGCCGCTAATGCCGATCTGCACCAGCGCGTGGTAGATGCCCCAAACCGTGCCAAACAGTCCGACGAAGGGAGCAGCGGAACCCGCCGAGGCCAGCACCGTCAACCCGTGTTCCACCTTGGCAGCTTCCTGGTCTATGCCGTTGCGCAACACTCTCGTCAAATATTCAGACATTCCGCCTGCCGCCAATAATTTTTCCGCGCCGCGCCCGTTGCCATCGCCGCTGCCGACGCCCAGTGCCTGCCTCGCCAGACTGGAGAATGCATTGTCGTCATCGCCAGCACTCCGCATCTGCTGCAACGAAGACGCATCCCAGAATTTTTTCAGAAACGCATCCGCGCGTTTGCGTGCGCCCAGATTGGCGATGGCCTTGGTCACGATCAGATACCAGCTGGCCACCGACAGCATCAGCAACAAAAACAGCACGCCCCTGCCCAGCGAATCGCATTGCGCAACAAAATGCGCGATCCCGTATCCCGGTTCCATGTCAACTCCCTTCAAGAATAAAATTAAACGGCTGCAATGCCACTGCGCGCACCGCTATGCCATTGCGCAGCAGAGGGTTGCAGCGCCAGCTCTTCACCGTGTGCAGCGCGACTTCGTCGAGACGCCGGTAGCCCGAACTGTTTTTCACTTCCGCCTCGGCCACTCGGCCGTCCTCATCCAGCTCGACCCTTAGTACCACCTTGCCCTGTTCGTTCATGCGCCTGGAGAACAGCGGGTATGCAGGAGGCGAGCGATCCGGACAATTCACCGCAAGTTCGCCGGTCAGCGCCACAACTTGCGGCGGCAATGGCGGAGCTTCGATCACGGGCGGCGGGGGAACATAGGCTACCGGTTCATCGGGCTTGGCGACCGCTGCCTCGGCTACCAGGTGTAAATGCTCGACAGGCAGAGGCTCGGCAGGCCGCTGCCTGGGCGGCTCATGCTTGTGCGGCCTGGCTTGCTCCAAAGGCGGCGGATTAATCAGATTGACCATCAACGTGACCGGGGTATCGGGTGCAGGGATGATGCGGTAGCTCCACAGCCCAGACAGTGCGGCGCCGTGCAGCGCCAGCACGAACAGGAGTCCTATCCGCTGCTCGCGCCTCAGGTTGCGCAGGGGCTCAAGCATTTCTGGCATTCAGTCCAAGAAACTCTCTGGCTGAAGGTATATAGCGCAACACCCAACGCTCGATCAATAAAACAGCCAGCATTGTGATCCCGAGAAACGGCAACAACACGCCGAGAATGACGATGGCGCCGATCAGCGCAAACGAGAACCGCGGAACGTTCGAGTTTGCCTTGGGCGCACCCAGTGTGCCGGGCGTGCGTCGCCGCCACCACAACACCACCGAGCTTGCCAGCATCAACAACAGCCCGAGCGCTGTAAACACTCCCAGCGCCTGGTTAAACCAGCCGAACAATTGGCCTTCATGCGCGGCGACGCCATAACCGATGATGCGGTCCAGCAAGGGCCTGTCGGCGAAATCTTTTCTGGATTTGATCGCGCCGGTATCCGCATCGAGCACCAGGTTGACGCGCAGCGGACGGTTTTGCGCATCCGAGCGCGCAGTCCAGTCCGGCGATTTCCCGGACGGCGGCGAGATCCGAACGGGCGGGGCCAGGTTCAATGGCTGCACGGTGGCAATCAGGCGATCCAGCGGGCTGTAGTCGTATCCGGCGTGCGGCATGCCGCCAGCGTGATGCTGCATGTGCCCCGCATGTTCGTCGCCCATAGCAGCTGGCGTATTCATTTGCTTCCTGTCGGCCAGTTCGGAAGATCGCCCGGTAGTCCAATCTTGCCTGACCACCTCATGCGCACCGAGCTGGCGCACTTCTTTCAACAAGCCACCCCAGGACTTCGCCCAGGGCAAGCCGGAAATCAGCAGGAACAAAACGAAAAACGAAATCCACAGGCCGGTCACCGCATGCAGATCGCGCCAGAACATGCGGCTGCCACGATGCAGGCGCGGATAAACGATGCCAGCCCAGCCGTTGCCATTCCTCGGCCACCACAAATACAGCCCGGTGATGAACATCACGATCGCCCAGGACGCAGCCAGCTCGACGATATTCGAACCGCGGTCGCCGATCAGCAGTTCGCCGTGTATCCGGTGCACCACTTTCATAAACCGCCAGTCTTCCTCTTCCCGCCTCAACACCTCCAGCGTTTCGGGGTGGACATAGACAAGGAATTTTTGCTCGCCATTCCCGACGAACACCCGCGCCGCCGCTTGAGGCGTTTCGGGTAATTCGTATGAATTGAGCACCGAACCCGGTACCTCGGCAAGCGCTGCCCTGACTTGCGCTTCGGCACTTGCACGCGCGCCGGTCATGGCGAGGTGATCGTATGCGCTATTTGCATGCGCCTCGTATTGCGGATTGAACAGATAGATCGCACCGGTAATCGTGAGCACGAAAATGAATGGAATACAGAACAAGCCGGCATAGAAATGCCAGCGCCAGATGGTGTTGTAGCCCGGCCAGCCCCGTTTCGCGGCGATCGATGATTGCGGTTTCGCGTGCATGGCGTTGACCTAAATGGATGCCCGCATCTCGGCGAACAAGGTGCGATCGGACAAGGGATGATACACGTAGGCGTGCTGGTTGTTCAGGTTGTTCACGCCCATGGCGAAATCGAGATTCGTCTTGAGCTTGTATGCCACGCGCACATCGATCTGGTTGACGTTGGATACGCCGCCGAAGACATTCGGATTCACATCGCGGTTGTAGACATCGTTGTAGGAACGGCCCTGGTAACGCCAACCCAGGCTGCCCATCCAGCGTTCGTCCATGCGATAGGCCGCCAGCACGCTGGCGCGCTGCTTCGGCACGCGCAGCCAATACATGCCCACCATCCTTGGATCCCTGCTGTTCGCCACTACCTTGGAATCGGTAATGGCCGCACTGGCATCCACATCCAGTCCACGCACGCCCAGGTCTTGCGCCTTCCATACCAGCTCAAGGCCTGTGGTGCGCGCCTTGTCCACGTTGGAGACACGCGAAACGGATGGCGTGACGGTGTTATCGCTCTGCTGCAGGATGGCGTCATTGACGTCGTTGTTGAACAGCGCCGCGCGCAGGCTCTGCTTGTCCCAGAATTTCTCCGTCGACAGCTCGATATCGTCGGCGCGCTCGGCCTTCAGGTTCGGGTCGCTCACGTTGACGGACGTTGCGGTCGACGTGCCGTTGTACAGCTCCTGTGCATTGGGGAAGCGCACGCCATGACCATAGCTGATTTTGTACAACAGGTCATCGCGCGCCGTCCAGGCCAGCGACAGCTTGGGCGAAAGTCCGCTCAACGTGCGGTTGTCGTAATTCACGGTATAGGTGCCATTGCCATTGTTGGTGCAGGTCAAACCAGTGGTGACGGTGGGGCAGCCACTCCCGACGGTCTGCTCGCCGTTATTGGTCTCAAAGCGTTCGCCGCGCACACCGGCGGTAAGCTTGAGATCGCTGGTCATGGCCCACGCATCCTGCGCATACAAGGCATACGTCAAAGTCTCGCCGCGATAGTCCTGGCTCAGCGTGGTCTCGGTCGAATTGTCGCGCCAGTTGGCGGCGTTGTTGACGACGTTCTTGAGGGTGTAGGCATTGCGATGCACGCCGAAAGTCAGCGTGTGGCGGCCATCGCCGAAATCCCCGGCAGCCGGTTTGTACAAGGCCTGGACTTCGAAAGTATTCCATCCGGTGCCATCCAGATGGGTGATGGTGCCATCGGTCAACCCGGATGAATCTGGGTTTTTAGCCTGGCGCGCCGCGTCGCTGAGCATGCGGTATTCGGAGACCACGACAGATCCGTTCCAGCCCGCATCAAATTTGGTCTTCAGTGTCGCGCCGGTTTGCAGATGCTCCTGGTCGCGATTGGACGGCGCAAAAGCGCTGGCAGGTATGTTGAAGGTGTTGACACCGTCGGTTACGACCCCCTGCCATACCGGGTTGCCGCTGGCATCGCGCAAGAAGCTGTTCACGCGATAGTCCGTATTGTTGTTCCACCAGCCTACCAGTGCGTTGCCTTCCAGCGTGGGGGTGAAGTCATAACCCATCTTGAGCTTGACGGTGTCCTGTACGGTATGGTCGCTCCCTTCGCCGCTGATGCCGAAGATCGCACGCTTGTTTCCGTTAGGATCGGTATCGTACTTGATTCCCGAAACCTGCGTCGGCGCGGCGCCCACAGCGGGAAAGGCACCCGCCGTCTGGCTGATGCCGTAATAGGACATGGGATGGCCGGTCGCATCCTGATGATTCAACGTCAGCGCCAACGATATGCCGGACTCGGTGCGGCTGCCAATATAAGCAGACAACTGTCCGCCGCCGTAATTGTCGCTGTGCCCATATTGGTCGAAGTGTTCGTTGTAGCCCGTTACGCGCACGCTGGTCTCAGTCTTTTTCGGCAGACGCTCCTTCATCACCACCGTGGTGCCTAGGGAATTGCCCGGGAACAGCGCCGAGTATGGCCCGTACAGCACGTCCACACGCTCTATCGCCTCGGGCGTCACCATGTTCCAGCGCGGCGCATCGAAGCGGCCTAGAAAATTGGAGATCAGGTAATCGTCCACATACACCAAAGCGCGGGATGGCTGACCCGGGCCAAAATCACGGCCACCGAGTATGGCATTACGATCACCAATGTAACGTTTGCGCACGGTGGTATTGGGCATATAAACCAGGGCATCTTCGGGATTGATCAGGTTTTGTTCGCGCAACTCCTCCGAGGTACGGCTCTCGGTGTTGCTTGGAGTATCGTTTGCGAGCTGCGAATAGCCCGACCCCGTCACCACGACCGGCGCCAGTTGTACGTCAGTTCCGACGCCAACGGCGTGGGCGCGGGCAGAAAACACCAGGATTATGGAAACCGTCAGCTGTTTCTGATTGAAATTCTTCATTCTTCTCCCTAACCTATTATTTGATTGTCTTTACCAGACAGCCGGTCTTTAAAACGGCTGCCTCCCTGCAAGCAAGACGCGACAGCAGCAAGCCTGCCGCCAAGCGCTCATTGCATATTCGAACGCGAACTATAGCCATGCTTGAGATGGCTGAAAATGCGACATGATGCCGCGCGACAATTTGTCGCACCATAAGATGCAGCTATTGTTCTGCTTGCTGAAAAAACTGGCGGATGGAAACAACATTTCCCAGCACCGCTTCTGTTAAACTGCGCCCCGCTGCCGTATCTGTTTGTTGTTGGCTCGCCGTAACGCCGTTTCATTTTTGAGTGAATCGGGTCAGACGGCCCGCGTGTGGCTGACACAAACCGGGTGCGATGGAATGTACCGTATCAACGCGCTGCCAGTGTGCAGGTCAGCAGATCCTATGAGGTACGAAGCTCTTGATCACCGTGCTTGCATGGCCGGGTTATCTGGGCTTTTTTCGTCTATTAACCAGTGGGCGATGTATCGTCATTTCTGTCTTTCCCCGCATATTCTGTCAGCGCCCACTAATCTATAAAGGGGTAGCCATGACTTATCTTGCATCTTCAAAAATATTCAAATCACTTGTTGCAATTGTGTTCGCATCAATCGCGCTGTTGTCCGCCAACCTGTCTCTGGCAGAACAAGTTTTGCGCGTGTCCGCGATCCCCGACGAATCGCCTACCGAGTTGCAGCGCAAGTTCAAGCCGCTGGGCGAGTATCTGGAAAAGAAGCTGGGCATGAAGGTGGAATTCACTCCCGTCACCGATTACGCGGCATCGGTGGAAGGCCTGATCAACAACAAGCTGGACATGGTCTGGTTCGGTGGCTTCACTTTTATTCAAGCCAAGGTGCGCAGCAACAACCAGGTCATCCCGCTGGTGCAGCGCGAGGAAGACGAGAAATTCAAGTCCGTTTTCATCACTACGCACGCTGACATCACCAAGTTGCAAGACCTGAAGGGCAAGACATTCACGTTTGGCTCGGAATCTTCTACCTCCGGTCATTTGATGCCGCGTTCCTTTCTGCTGGCCGCCAACATCAATCCGGAAACCGACATGAAGCGCATAGCTTTTTCCGGCGCGCATGATGCGACGGTGGCGGCTGTGGCAGGCGGCAAGGTGGACGCGGGGGCATTGAATATCTCCGTATGGGAAAAGCTGCTGTCGCAGGGCAAGGTGGATGCCAATGTCGTTCATGTGTTTTACACCACCCCGGGCTATTACGACTACAACTGGACCGTGCGTGCCGACATGGGCCCGGTGTTGCGCAAGAAGTTGACTGACGCCTTCCTTGCGCTGGACAAAAACGATCCGCACGACAAGGAGATTCTCGATCTGCAACGTACCGCGCGCTTCATTCCGACCAAGGCGGAAAATTACAGCGCGATCGAAACCGCAGCGCGCAGCGCAGGTCTGTTGAAGTAAACATTCTGGTGAAGTAAACATGTCGTTCGTTTTACGCGGCATCAGCGTGCGCCATGGCTCGGCGGAGCGCAGCGATACATTGTGTGCCCTGGTCGATGTCAATTTGTCGATAGCACAGGGCGAGCAGGTCGCGTTGATCGGCCCATCCGGAGCGGGCAAGACGACTTTGCTGCACACGCTGGCCTGCGCCCATCGCGCCGAGTCCGGCGAGTTCTCTGTTTTTGGTGTGGAGCCGTGGGCGCTCAGTCATGCCGAGCGCCATGCGCTGCGCGCACGTTTGTTTCTCGCGCCCCAGACTCCGCCGCTTCCGCCACGGCAACGCGTAGTGACAGCGGTTCTGGCCGGATGCCTGCCGCAGTGGAGCTTCTGGCAAGCCATCGCCTCGCTGATCAGGCCGAGCGATCCCGATGCCGCGTATGATGCGCTGGCGTGCTTCAACCTGCAGGACAAGTTATATGCGCGGGTGGATCGTTTGTCCGGTGGAGAGCGCCAGCGTTGTGGGATGGCGCGCTTGCTGGTGTCCAAAGCCGACGCCTTTCTGGTGGATGAGCCGCTGTCCGCGCTCGACCCGACGTTATCGCTGCAAACGCTGGACGTACTGCAACAGGAAGCGACCAGCCGCAACGCCACACTAGTTTGCAGCCTGCATCAGGTCGAGCTGGCGCTCGGCAATTTTCCGCGCATCGTTGGACTGCGCGAAGGACGTGTCGTGTTCGATGCCCCTCGCGCAGAGGTAACGGAAGCGATGATCGCTGCACTTTACCGCAATACCCAACAAACCGAACAGAGCGATCTTGTTGCCGCGCAGCCTGATGAACACATTGCTCCGCAATTCTGACAGGCTGCGTGCATGATCCTTAACGCCGCTTCTGCACACCATCCCGATCCCGCATGGCGTGGTCGTATCACGGCTGCGCTTGTCGCGCTGTTCCTGTTGTGGCCGATGCTGATCGCCAGCGAGTTCAAGCCGTGGACATTGCTGGATGCGCAAAGCCTGGGTTCGACCTGGCACTTCCTTTCCGGTTTCTTTCCGCCCGCACATTCGAGGGAGTTTCTGCTGCTGATGCTGGAGGCAACCTGGCAAACCATCTCCATCGCAACCGCCGGACTGACGCTGGCACTATTGGGTGCGATCCCGCTGACCTTGCTGGCAACGAAATCGTTGTCGGTCTCGCTGCTGGAATCTGGACGCATGCGTCTCGCCGGTGCCGTAATCAGGCAAGGTGCCCGCTGGTTGCTGGTGCTGCTGCGCAGCGTGCCGGAACTGGTTTGGGCATTGCTTCTGGTGCGCATCGTCGGCTTGGGTCCGACTGCGGGCGTATTGGCCATCGCACTGACATACATCGGCATGCTCGGCAAAGTCTACGCCGAGATCCTTGAATCTTCCGAAGCACACGCCACCCAGTCGCTGCTGAAGAACGGCAGCGGCCGTCTGGCCGCGTTGTTTTACGGCGCCCTCCCAGCGTCGGCTGCCGAACTGGTGTCCTACACCACATTCCGTTGGGAATGCGCGATACGCGGCTCGGTGGTGATGGGATTCGTCGGCGCAGGCGGAATCGGTCAACGCATGGACGAATCGATGAAAATGCTGGCCGGCGATGAAGTGTTCACTATGTTGATCATCTTCGTGCTGTTGGTGGCGTGCGCCGATCTGGTCAGCACTTTTCTGCGCAAGCGATTAGCCTGAGACTCGCGCTGACATGAATCAACGACGCCCATCTCCGCCGCCGATGGTTGAACCCGCCACCATTGCGTTGCTGGCCGGTCTGCTGGCACTGGTCGTCGCCAGCTTTTACTCGCTGACCATCCAATGGGCTGAACTTTTCACCGCCAATGCAGTGCGCTCCAGCCTGGAATTCCTGCGCGGGTTTGCACCGCCGGAACTGGCCTGGCCTTTCCTGGTGAAGATCGCGGAGGGCACACTGGAGACTCTGTCCATGTCCGCATTGGGCACAGGCATCGCATTCGTGGTCGGCCTCGGTCTGGCATTGCCTGACAGCGGAAGGTTCGGTGCGGTTGCACGCGCACTCATCCGTCTGGTGCTTAATGGATTGCGTTCGATACCCGAGCTGGTCTGGGCCGTCATCCTGCTGATCGCCGCCGGACTGGGCCCCTTTGCAGGCACGCTGGCACTGGCGGTGCACACCACCGGCGTGCTCGGCCGCCTGTTCGCCGATGCGCTGGAGAACCTGCCGCCTGCACCCGAAACCACATTGCGCATCAACGGCGCCAGTCCGATGGCCGCGTTCTTCTATGCCGCGCTGCCGCAAATCCTGCCGCAACTGATGTCCTACACGCTGTATCGCTGGGAGAACAATATCCGTGCGGCAGCCATACTCGGCGTGGTCGGTGCGGGTGGACTGGGGCAGATGCTGAAATACCATCTTTCCTTGTTTCAGATGCAGCAGGCTGCCAGCGTGATCATCGCGATGCTGTTGATGATTACGGTGGTTGATGGAACCAGCTTCTGGCTGCGCCGCAGATTGACCTGCAATTAATCGTATGGCCCGTTATCGTGACATGCTCAAAAAAACCAAGCCGTCTTTTTGGGAGGGGTGATGCGCCAGACAGCATCCGGGGAGGGGGCAGATTCTGATCAGTGCACAACGGCGGCTTGGCAGGGCGCAATGTAATGTATGTTTCGAGGATTGGGAATGCGACATGATGTCGCGCGTCAACCTGACGAATTTGAGGTGCGGTAGATTTAATACAACAGTAACTTTCCAACCGCAGAATATAAAAACCAGCAATGCCGGGAAGCTGGAAACAATATCATTGAATGGTCAAACGCCTCAATGGGAAAAGCTGTATTGATAACGCAGCAGTGTTGCCGCGTTGGGCTGGGTTTCAACTTCCTCGCGATGATATTCCAGTGAAACACGGTGTCCATCGGCAAGCTGCCAGCACAAGGCCAGGCCATTGGAAGCCAGCGGGCGGCTGGAGTCGCTAATCCCGGCTTGCGCTGCAATCACACTCACATTAGCTCCCACCAAACGGTGGCTGGCGGCAATACGCTCGGTACGCAACACGACTTCCCATTGGGGGTGCGGCTTCCAGCCCACGTCCAGCCAGCCGCCATTGAGTGTGCCGACATAATCGGGGGTGCCAAAGAGGCTATCCAGCCTCCCCGAATCTCGCTTGAACCACCATTCCCCGCCCAGCCACCATGACTCACTCAACGTCCATTGGCCTGCCGCCGCAACCACGTCGGCATGGCCGTTAAAACAGACACGAATCGCCGTGACGGTATCGCAGCTTGGAAGTATATGGGTGTGTCCCATACTTCCCAAGGTTACAAGTGGCCGCCCTGAACCAGTAGCCGCATAGGCGTAGCCCAACTCAAGTTGCATTTGCCTGCTTTTCCATCCTAACCTCAGATGGGCGAGATTGATTCCCGTAGCTGGCGCGCCGGGGAAGGCCTCGTTATGCCACATTCCCGCGCCGAAACCATAGCCGGATTGTTCGACGGTATTGAGCTGCAAGCCGTCCGCACGCCAGGAATCGTTAATTGCCGCACGCATGGCCAGCGGCGCGATGCCAAATTTCCAGGTGTGGGAATGCTGTTGGTTCTGCAATCCCAGCGGGATTAATTGGCGGCCCAGCTGTCCGCGCAGCCCACGCTCACCCACGGGGCGCTCGGCGGACAGCCACGCCTCCTCCACTTCAGACATTGGCGCAGTTCCGCCGTGGCGCGCCCCTTTGAGTTTTGCATATATCCCCTCGTTCAACTTGATCTTTGCGCCCAGTTCGGCGTAGTCGAATCCGTTCATCCTTTCATCCGCACGCGCGCTGCCCGATTCAAGAACGCCGGGTAGGCGCGGCGCGGGATAAGCGCGATCCGCATTCAACGAATAAAGACCGAACCCTCCCTCCAACATAATGCGATCCACCCCGGTGGGCATGCTTGCATCTTCGTGAGCGCTGGCTGCAGCCGCCGAAATCGACAATACCGCCATTGCATATAATTTATGGGACAAATGGATTGGCATAGCGCGGATTTGTCAGCAAGGTAGTGTCGGTCAGTGTTTTCAAAAAAGCCACGATATCCGCTTTATCTTGAACACCCAGATTGATGGCAGGAATGAGCGGATCCTTGAATGGATTATTGCGGCCATCGCCCGCACAGCAAATCCCCAGCACAGGATCAGCCGGGGGAATATAGCGCCCGCCAGACGCATAAAAATCCAGCACGCCTTCCAATGTGGCAATGGTACCGTCATGCATGTACGGCCCGGTCACTTCAATGTTGAGCAGACTGGGCGCACGAAACGCTCCCATATCCTTCGCTACGCCGGTTTGCTCGAACACCCCGCGATTCGGCGCGGGAAACAGTCCGGCGGAGGTGTCGCCGATGTTGTACAGCCCGGTGTTGTGAAACAGTTTTTCGATGAAACGAATGCCTTGGTAATTCACCTGATCGTTGAAATTAAAACTGCCGTGACAGTGGAAACATTCGGCCTGTTCAGAGCTGAATAATATACGCCCGCGCTCCTCTGAGGCGGTCAATGTCACTTGTCCGCGCTGATACAAGTCGAATTTTGAACCGCCGCTCAGAACCCCGCGTTCGAAAGTAGCAATTGCCTTGATGATGTTAACAAAGTTGATCGGATTGGCTTCACCGGGAAAGGCATCCAGAAAAAGCCGCTGATAGTTGGCGTCGGCCTGGAAGCGTTGCAGCACAGCCGCTGTGTTGGCGCTGTTGATGCCCATCTCGACCGGGTTGGCGCCAAACAGCGGCCCCGCCGCCTGATTGGCGATATCCAGTTGCAATTCCAGCGAAGTCAGGTCTGGGCGCGCCCATGTATAGGTGGCATGGTAAGCAGAGTTGACAATGCTTGGCGCGTTGCGCGGCGTGTTTTGTCCGGTAGCTCCAACTGATACTTTTTTCCCGTCGGTAAATGCAAGATTTTGCAAATGGCAGTTTGCACAAGCGAACGTGCCATCGCCGGACAGTTTTTTGTCGTAGAAAAGAAAACGCCCGAGCTGAAACTTGGCCTCGGACATTGGATTATCCGCAGGAACAGGAGGCGTAGGAAAATTTGGCGGCAAGCTCCACATCCATCCTAAAGCATTTGATGCACGAGTAGGATCCTCTGTCGTTGTTCCACTACTTCCACATCCGGCTATCATCACCGTAGCCCAGCCTACCAACAACAACCATCGATAATGCACCATGTTTCCCTAAAGCAAAGTTATCAAACAACTCATTACTTGCCCGCCTTAAACGGATCGGAATAACGCAGATCAGACAGCAGCGTTTCATCTGTCAGCGTTTTCAGAAAGGCAACGATATCTGCGCGCTCCTGTGGGTTGAGCTTGATCTTATTCAGCCGCTCATCTTTGTACGGGTTGCGCCTGCCGTCACTCCCCTTGAATGGTCCACTTTCAAAATTGCGTCCGCCGGCAGCGTAAAAATCCAACACCGCTTCCAGCGTGGCAATTGAGCCATCATGCATATAGGGCGCCGTCACCGCCACATTGCGCAGACTGGCAACGCGGAATTTTCCCATGTCCCCCGGTTTGCCGGATACACCGATGATGCCCTGATTATTTTCCGGGTAAGCTCCTTTGCCATCCAGGTTGTACAAACCGGTATTGCGATAAATGTTCTCCAATTTTTCTGACTTGGTGTGTACCGTCATTTCGGTAAAGTTAAACCCGCTGTGGCATTGAGAACACTGCGCCTGCTCGCCGAAGAACAGTTTGCGCCCACGCAATTCCTGTTCGGAATATTCCGATATACCTTGCAACACTTGATCGTATTTGGAGTTGAACGACAACACGCCGCGCTCGAAAGTGGCAATCGCCCGGATGATGTTATTCAGCTGGATGGGATGGGCCTCGTTGGGAAAAGCTTCATGAAAACGTCTTTGATAATCTTCATCCTTGGCAAAACGTCCTACCACCTCGGCTTTGTTGGCATCATTGATACCCATTTCCACCGGATTCTCGCCTATCATCGGCACCGTTGCCTGTTGCTCCAGGGAGCTCAATGAGAAATTCGCCCAAGTCAAGGTCGAGTGATACGCGGAATTGGCGATACTTTGTGCACTACGGGGAGTATGTTCTCCGGTTGATCCCGTAGCATTGGCCTTGCCATCGGTGAAAGCCAGATTCTGGAAATGACACGAAGCGCAGGCGAACGTCCCGTTACCCGACAAGCGCTTGTCGTAAAATAGATGCCGCCCCAATTGGAACTTGGCTTCGGTCATGGGATTGTCTGCAGGAACCCGTGGCTCGGGAATATATACAGGCAACTGCCAATGCCACTCGTTTGCCGCAGATGAAGGAGATGGAACCGGAGTGTCTTCCTTTGCCCTGTCAGACCAAGGAATCATTCCGGCAGCCAACAGGCCAGCCACTACCGTAGCAGCAGCCAGCCCGGCATATAGCAGGGCTGGTTTTTTCATCCCATTACTTCACGCTGAACACAGTTTGCGTCCCGGTTGACAGCCCCGTGGCCTGACTGATACCCAGCGCATTGAATATCGGCTTGCATTCAGGATCAGTTCCGCCAGACATACAACCGGCAGGACCACCCGCGTCAAACGTCAAGTCCGCACCGGCAAACAGCTTGGCCAAGTCGAGCACGATTTTCTGGGTGCCTGAATTGAAACTCGGGAAAGACAGCGCCAGGCGATTCGGGTTTGTGCAAGCGGCGGTTGCACCCGTTGCCGGATCACCTGTACAACCTGTCGACCCCAAATGAGTAAACCAAGTGGTCGTGGTCGCATTCGCGTTGGGCGTTTGAGGCATGCCCATCATATTTGTAGCGCCGGCTGGCTTGAGGATAGGAGTCGTCGGCTTAAATTCAATCAGGGTAAATTTTCTTCCGAACTGCCACATCCATGCCATTGCTACATTCTGCAACGGGGCGGGGGTATCGAGCGCGGTAATATTGCTGTGATTGAGGCGTGACACACCATCTGCTGCCAGATACGGGACACCCAAAGTCATGCTGATTCCGGTATAAGTGCCCGGCTTAACTTTTCCGACGATGCTGGTATTGTAGGTCGTGGTACAGCTACCCGACACTGTTTTGCCAAAATCAAGCAATGCCACGCCTTTGCCCTGATTTGCGTTGCTGTCGAGTATGACGGGTACCGCATTGCCGTTGGCATCGATCAATTTCACTTCGGAAATGTAGAAGAGCAGGTTAACCATCTGGCCTGCTGTGTTCTGTGTCTGCACCGGGTTGAGCGGAGCAGCTAAAGCCGAGGCATTATTAAAAGCGCTATTGGTGTGATCCCACACTGTGTTGGTTAATGTCAACGGATCCCCGCAACGAACCGGTGTATTTCCATTTACCACGTCGAAATTAATGGCCACCGCTTGTGTCGCCGCTGCCGCAGCCGCTAAGTACGCTACACTGAATGTGCCAGCCAAAGGCTTGGCCGGATCAGCGGCGGCCACACCTGAAGCCCCGGTTACCCCTTGTTGTTGCAACGCTGCCAAGGCGCCATCCAGCAAAGTTGCCTGCAAGGCCTTACGATCAGCAACAGGCACAACAATCCCATTCATATTTGCCATGATAGATTTGGCCACCACCTGTGCCGCCTTGTGGACATTGGGATTGGCGGTAGCAGGAGCCATGTAGTCCTTCAAAGGGTCAACTGCAACCGGAATGCCTGCGGCGGTCTGCACGTTCGCTACTGCAGACGCGATGGTTAAAGAGGGATTCTTCTGCAATTCATTTTGCACGAGAGAGGTAATAGGAGTTACCGCCGTACTCCCTTGGGGAGCCGTCAAGGTAAACGCCTGGCCAACCGCAGCATTAGTATCCTTATCCACCGAGGTGGCCGCAACTTCGGCCACAATCGGGTAGGCTGTTGCATCAACCGTTGTTACCCCGGCAATCGAATATGCGCCATTCGCATCGGTAATCGCGGATGGTTCGCCTGCGTCACACACGGAGTTGCCATTCTTGTCCAAGCAAACCGTTGCGTTGGAAAGATAGCCATCCGCTACAACTCCCGTCACCGTGGTCGTCGTGCCGCTGCTGCTTCCCCCTCCGCATCCTGCCATCAACGCTGCAACGGCCGTCATCGCCACGCCCAGTTCCGCAAATCTTTGCATATCAAGTTTAGTCTTCATCACGCTTCCTTTAAATCATACAGTTGAGAATTAGTGGCCCATTTGCTGCGGCCAGATTGGTATTGCTGAGAACCATAAAATTATGGCGTGCATGATAATTTGAACGTTCGCTTTGTAAATGCGGCATGATGCCGCGCGACAAAATGCCGCAGGCATTTTGCGGTGGAGACTAACCTTCAGGTTATGTCGGAGCCACAATTTGTCGCAGTCATCTTGCCGCGCGACAAACTGTCGCACCCAATACCCGCCGCTACCGATTACAATTGCACCATGAGCAGCACGATACTTTCTTCCCTCCCCGGCCACAGTCAATTGCGCCGCCTGGTCTTATTGCGCGGCATCGCGGTCGCGGCGCAACTCGCCACGCTTGCGGTGGCCTGGAAAATCCTGGAGGTGGAATTAAACTGGATGCCGATGTTGCTGACGGTCGCAGCGTTGGCCGCGATCAATCTGGTTTCTTTTTTCCGTTCGGGCAATAGCCGCATCGCTTCCAATTTCGAGCTGTTCGCGCAATTGGCCGTGGATGTCGTTGCGCTGACTATCCTGCTGTATTACAGCGGGGGGTCGACCAACCCCTTCATCTCGCTGTACCTGCTGCCGCTGGTGATCGCCGCCGCGACATTGCCGCCGCGCCATACCTGGAGCATGGCAGCGCTGACTACGTTCTGCTATACCTTGCTGATGAAATTCTATGTGCCCTTGCCCATGCTGCACGGACAGGCTGCGGGCGGCATGGGCAATATGAATCACGACATGGGCGGGATAGCCGGGGAAAACATTTTCGACCTGCATGTTCTGGGCATGTGGCTGGGCTTCGTGCTGAGCGCCACCATCATCGCCTGGTTCGTCGTGCAGATGGCGCAGGCGGTGCGCAGCCGCGACGAAACCCTGGCGCGGGTGCGCGAGGAAATACTGCGCAACGAGCGCATCGTGGCCCTGGGCACCCAGGCGGCGGGCGCAGCGCATGAGATGGGCACACCGCTGTCCACGATGGCGGTGGTGATCGGTGAGTTGCGCCACGACGCGGCGGCGGAGCAACCCTTGTTGCGCGACAGCCTGGCGGTACTCGACGAACAGGTGCGCGGCTGCAAACGCATACTCGACAAGATCATGGCCAACGCGCAGGACCATGCGGTGACTGCGCCCAAGCCTGCGGACAAGCTGGTCGCGGAAGTCCTGGACGAATGGCAGTTGTTGCGCCCCACCGCGCAATACCGTTACACCAGCGACGGCGCGCGGCCCGCACCCAGTATCAACGCCGATGTGACGCTGCGCGCGGCGCTGATGAATCTGCTCAACAACGCCGCCGATGCCAGCCCGCAAACGATAGAGATAGGCACACACTGGGATGGCGGCAACTTCAAGCTGGAGATACGCGATCACGGCAAGGGGTTGAGCGACGAGGCCGCGCTGAAAGCAGGCTCGGCATTTTTTACCACCAAAAAGGAAGGCCACGGGCTGGGGCTGTTTCTCGCCAACGCTACGATAGAACGCCTGGGTGGCAGCGTGCGCCTGTATAACCGCGCCGGAGGCGGCGCGACCACCGAATTGACACTGCCCATCGTGACTGCATAAAAAATTATGACTATATCGCGCGAAGAATCCGCATCGTTATTGCTGGTCGATGACGACGCCACCTTTTGCAAGGTGCTGGGAGCCGCATTGGAAAAGCGCGGTTATGCGGTCACGATAGCGCACAGCGTGGAACAGGCGATTCCGCTGGCAGAAGCCAGCCCGCCGGAATTCGCGATCATCGACCTGAAAATGGGCGGTTCGCCCGGGCTGGTGCTGGTCAAGGCATTGCATGAACTCGACCCGAACACGCGCATCGTGGTGTTGACCGGATACGCCAGCATCGCCACCGCAGTCGAGGCGATCAAGCTCGGTGCGACGCAATATCTGGCCAAGCCGGCCAATGCCGATGAGATCGTCGCCGCTTTTGCTCATGTGCCGGATGGCAATGTTCCTTTGAAGACGCAACCCACGCAGATCGATAATCTGGAATGGGAGCATATCCAGCGGGTGCTGCGCGAGCACGACGACAATATCTCGGCGACCGCGCGCGCGCTCAACATGCACCGCCGCACGCTGCAACGCAAACTGGCCAAGCCCCCTCTGCGCAATTGAATCAGTTAAATGCTCGCGATCCTTTGCTTTGTGATTAAATCTCACCTCACACCAGATATCTTCACACGAATTACATGGAAAAAATCCGCCTCTCCAAACGCATGTCAGAACTCGGCCTGTGCTCACGCCGCGAAGCGGACGGCTACATCGAAAAAGGCTGGGTCGAAGTAGACGGCGAAATCGTCAGCGAGCTGGGCAGCAAGGTCTATCCCGACCAGCAAATAAAATTGCGCAACCCCGCGCAGAGCACGCAACAGCAACGCGTGACGATACTGCTCAACAAGCCGATCGGCTATGTATCCGGGCAGGCCGAGCATAACTACAAGCCTGCGATCACGCTGCTGGATGACTCGACACGCTGGGTCGAAGATCAGTCACCGCTGCGTTTTCATCGCAGCCAGTTGCTTGGGCTGGCTCCGGCAGGCCGCCTGGACATCGACTCGCAGGGATTGCTGGTGCTCACCCAGGATGGCCGCATTGCCAAACAGCTGATAGGCGAAGACTCCAAGGTGGACAAGGAATATCTGGTGCGAGTGCAAGGCAAGCTGGGGGACAGCGGGCTGGCCTTGCTCAACCAGGGTTTGAAGCTGGATGGAGAGTATCTGAAACCCGCCAAGGTCACCTGGCAAAACGAGGATCAGTTGCGTTTTGTGCTGCGCGAAGGCAAGAAGCGGCAGATACGCCGGATGTGCGAACTGGTCGGATTGACTGTTACCGGGCTCAAGCGCATCCGCATCGGCAAGGTCAAGCTGGGCAACCTGCCGGTCGGCCAGTGGCGCTATCTGGGTGCCGATGAGCAATTCTAGTGTAGCGTTGCACTGTTGATAAACTTAATGGAGTTATCAAGCAAGTCCTTGAGGGAGCGGCTTTGAGCGGCGATGCGACAGCAAACTCGAGCGGCCAATCGCGGCTAAAGCCGCTCCCGCTGAAGAAGTTAAGTTCCAAACAGAATGCGACACTAACTAGTACCGGCAAGAATTGCTCACCGGCACCCGGTTTGGCAACCGCTGCGCATTCATGAAGACGCGCAGCTGGTCCGGATTACTTTCCGTTGACGATGGTCGCCGTATTGACGAAGGTGATGCTGGGGAAGGTGCGGTTCAACGCCTTGCTGTTGAAATTCGTCATCGTTGAGCCGTTATCGAATTGCACGACATCACCTTTTTTCGCGATTAGCGTCTTGGTAGCCAGCCAGCGAGTCTGCTTGTTCTGCGTGACTTCCAGATAGGTGAACTGGGGGACGTCGATCACGCTGACTACGGTGGCTTGCTGCGTCAACTCGGGTTTTGGTCTGCCCGAGAGTGTCGTTGCCTGATCATTGCTGTTTATCGGCGGATGTCCTGCTGGCAACACACCCGAAGACGGGATGATGGGATCCGGAACAAAGGGTTTTTCAGGCGGCTTTTTTTCGCAAGCGGTGAGGGTGAGCATGAGCAGCGTGGCGATGAGTGCGGTATGTTTCATGGAGTATCCTTTCGGTGTATAGATAGATAGCATGGCTATGCAGGGATTTTGAAGCTGTTGCTCAGTGTGATGAGTTGCTCTAATTTGGCCTTGGCCTCACCGCTGGCGATCACCTGATCGGCTTTTGCGACGCCTGCTTCGAGCGTAGCAGTCAGCCCTGCGACATAGATGGCCGCTCCTGCGTTGAGTTGCACGATATCGCGCGGCGCACCGACTTCATTATTCAATACGCCCAGCAATTTTTCTTGTGCCTCTTCGATGTTGGCGACACGCAGCAAGTCGATGGGTGCGGTAGTCATGCCGAACAGATCGGGATGTACGGTATATTCGCTGACCTTGCCGTCCTTCAGCTCGGCGATGTAAGTTCC
Source organism: Nitrosomonadales bacterium (assembly GCA_016195965.1). Taxonomy (GTDB): domain Bacteria; phylum Pseudomonadota; class Gammaproteobacteria; order Burkholderiales; family Gallionellaceae; genus Gallionella. Next base: position 20,521 of record JACPYR010000054.1, read on the forward strand.
TTCGGAAATGGATATCTCGTCCATGCCGTCCGCGCCGTGAACAACCAGCACATGGCGGCTGCCGAGGCGTTGGAGTACGCGCGCCTGTATGCCGACAAGGTCGGGATGGAACACACCCAACACCTGGTTTTCCGCGCCGGCAGGATTGGTCAGCGGGCCCAGCACGTTAAACATCGTGCGCACGCCGAGCTCCTTGCGCACTGGCGCAGCATACTTCATCGCCCCGTGAAAATTGGGTGCGAACATGAACCCGATGCCGATCCGGTCTATACATTGCCCAACCTGCTCCGGGGTCAGGCTGAGATTGACGCCAAGCGCTTCCAGCACGTCCGCCGAACCGCAGGTGCTGGAAACCGAGCGCCCTCCATGCTTGGCCACCCGCGCACCCGCCGCTGCGGCAACCAGCGCGCTGGCGGTGGAAATGTTAAAGGTATGCGCAGCATCACCGCCGGTGCCGCAGGTATCCACCAGATGCGCGCGTTGGGAAATCGGCACCTTGGCGGCGAACTCGCGCATCACCTGGGCGGCGGCGGATATCTCGCCTACCGTTTCCTTCTTGACGCGCAGGCCGATCAGTATCCCGGCGATCTGCGCCTGAGTGACTTCGCCGCTCATGATCTGGCGCATCAGCGACAGCATCTCGTCGTAAAAGATCTCACGCTGTTCGATCAGGCGCGTCAGTGCTTGTTGTGGAGTGATCATGTTAAATTTTCCTTAATGGTCCCGCTTGTCGAGTTCGCAAGGTTTCGTCGGCATCCGTGAGTAGATCATGATGTCCCGGACCGCGCAATCCAACCGCAAGCTATTTTAGCGCGGCTTCAATCAGCCCGAACAGATTGGCCGCGCCGGCCTGGGTGATATGGTTGTTGTCGTCGTATAACACGTTGCCCTGAATTCTAGTGGCACACGTCCCATTCGTGCAAAAAATTCCGGTGGTGTCGATCACCTGAAAGCCAAGCTCTGCCTGTTGATCGCGGATAAAATCGAGCATGAATTGCTGCTGTTGCAGATAGGAATTCATCGACAACGCATAATCCTCGGGCAAATCCTGTATGCGTCTGGGCAGCGTGGGGACGCTGCGCACCACGACTACTTCTATGCCGCGCTCCCTGAAACGCTTGATGGTGTCGCAAAGTGCCTGGCGCAGTACAACCTTGCTGGCGGCAGCATCGTGCGAGCGGGCACTGGCATTCGAGATGAAGTGATCCGGCTGGTTGCCCGGTTCCCCTTCGGAATACAAATGCCAGAAGGCGACCAGAAACACCTTGTCGATTTTCTGGGCCGCGATCAGTTTGCCGATGTTGTCATCGAAATTCTGCACGCAGACATTTTTTGCGCCATCATAGCTGGCGATGCCGAACACCGGCGGGCAACCGGGCAGGGAAGCCCAGATACCGAAGTAATGCATGTGTTCCAGTGCCGCCAGGAACGCCGGATACCAGGCGAAGGCATGCGAATCGCCCAGCACGAGCACCCGTTTTGCTGAAGCCAAATCGCCGAAGGCGCAGCGTTCGACGTTGGCTGCGGGATCGGGGCCAATTTCACAGGCTGCCGGATAAACCAGCGGAATGCCGGTAGCCGCCTTGAAGTCGAATGCGGCGATGTTCTGATTGACCTTGACCCAGTTCGGAAAACGATACTCAAGTCCCTCGTTCGCGTAAATATAGCCGCCCGCGCTGCCGCAGATCAACGCGAAGCCTAAGAGTGTCCAGGCGATTTGTTTGCCGGAAAATTTATCGCGGTTGCGCCGGAATGGTTCCTCCACATATTTCCATGCCAGCACGGAGATGATGCCGGTGAGCACGAGCAGCGCCAGCGGTTGCAGCCAGGCGCCAAGCTGCCAGCCCGCATTGTGCCAGCCGACCAGCAGCGGCCAGTGCCACAGATACAGCGAATAGGAAATCCCGCCGATAAAAACCAGCATCTTGCCGCTCAGCGCGTTGCCTACCCGCGTGCCGGCAGCAGACAGGATCAGCAGTGCGGTTGCCAGGCAAGGCACGACCAGCAGCAAGCCGGAATAAGGTACCTCTTCGCTCAGGCCGACCAACGAGGCCGCGATCAATACAGCTCCCAGCGCGGCCCAGAGCTCATTGCCCGCCAAGGCTGACTTCAGCCGCGCCGGTGCCAGCGCGATCATCGTGCCGACGACGAATTCCCAGATTCTGCCGGGGAAGGAGAAGAAGCCCTCGGTCGGCAGATCGTGCGCGACGCCGCCGATGCGGAACCACGCCGGGTGCATCCGAAAGCCGGTGATCGCTTCGATGACGTCGTAGCCTTTCTGCCGGTCGACGAACGTCAGGAACACGGGCGTCATCGCGCCGACGTCCTGGAAAAACGTGCCGTAGTACAGCAGGTGCGACAGGATCCGGAAGATCTCGCACAACATCACGCGGATCGTCTTCACGCGATCTGGTACC
>JACPYR010000050.1 GCA_016195965.1 Nitrosomonadales bacterium
GGATGGTGCCGGTTTGCAGTCCTGCTCCGCCGATCTTGGGTTTGCGTTCGATGATCGCGGCACGTTTGCCCATGCGCGCCGCTTGCCAGGCTGCATGCTGTCCGGCGGGACCAGAGCCAATAATCAGAATGTCGTAATCCACGGGATGGTTTGAGGCGAATTCAAACGCCCCATAACTTTTGAATTGAAGAGAATATGGTCAAAAACTATGACCCGAGTGTGCCACGCATTCCACGGCAGCACAATGGGCTATCCAACTTATTAGCTTAGCGCTTACTCTGACAGTAACAGTTGCCTCTCCGCATCTTCTTTGAAATTCCATTTAGTCTTCGTCGTCATCCTCAGCCATTTGCCGACGAGGTACCGTCGCAGGATCCGCGGTAATGCCTCGGTAAATTTCCACTCGGTCGCCGGGTTTGAGCAGCGTGTCCAGCTTGGCCACTTTACCAAAAATACCGACCTGTCTTGTTTCCAGATCAATATCCGGAAACTTTTTCAAGATACCGGATTGTTCGATTGCATCGTGCAGCGTAGCTTGCTCAGGCACTTCGATACGCAGCCATATCTGCTGCGCGGGTTCGGAATAGGCAATACCAACTTGCATGAAACTCTCCTTAACGTGAAACTCGCGTAGTGATTCGCTCGCCCCCTCTCCTTCCGGGGGAGGGTTGGAGTGGGGGAACGGGCGTGGCAGATTTCATCATCAGGGGTTGCCCAATTACCATGCCCGTTAGTGGCAACCGACTGCTGGTGCTGCAACCTGCACCGCTTCGACAAGCGCGGCACGACGGCGATCGATAATCCGCTTGAGGGCTATCAGAAATCCCAAGGCCAAAAATCCGCCCGGAGGCAATACCATTAGTAAAAAACCTTTGTAATCCGGAATGAGTTTTAACTCCATGAAGGAAAATGATTGCCCCAGCAATAAATGGGCATCGGCAAATAACGTGCCGGCACCCAGTATTTCACGCACCGCGCCAATAGTGGTCAAGGCAAAGGTAAAACCTAATCCCATCATCAGTCCGTCCATGCCAGATGGCAATATCGGATTCTTTGCTGCAAAGGCTTCAGCCCTGCCGAGTACCGCACAATTGGCAACGATGAGTGCAATATACAAACCCAGCACCTTGTACAAATCATGTGCCCATGCGTTGATACTCACATCCACCAGCGTCACCAGAGTGGCGATAATTACGATATAGACCGGGATACGCACCTCGTCGCTGACGACGTGGCGGATCGATGAGATAAGCATATTCGCAGCAACCAATACGGCGGTGGTAGCGAGTCCCATGCCCAAGCCGTTGGTGGCGGTACTGGTCACCGCCATCGTTGGACACATCCCCAGCACTTGGGCAAATACAACGTTGTTATCCCAAAGGCCATCGCGGGTAATGCGTGAATAGGTATTGCTCATGGTTTACCTCCTTCGGGTGTCCGGCCAGATACGTCTCGGGGCACACCTTCATCCAGCAATTTCACACGCTGCTTGTCAAAAAATTCCAAGCCACTTTTCACGGCCTTGACTACCCCGCGCGGGGTAATCGTGGCTCCGGCAAATTGATCAAACTCGCCACCATCCTTTTTCACCCCCCATTTTTCAGCAGGAGGATCGCCCAGATATTTGCTATCAAATTCATATATCCAGCGGCTCTTTGCAGGTTCGATCTTGTCGCCCAAGCCCGGAGTCTCTTTGTGTTTAATCACCCGCACACCAGTTACATGACCATTGCGCTCAATTCCCATCATGCAATCAATGGGACCGGCATAGCCTGTGCCGCTTACCTTGAACACCACCGCCTCCACCCTTCCCACCTTGCGCGCGCGATACACGGTGACTTCTCCGTTCGGGCCTTCAAGCAGCAACGTATCTTTGAGCAAATCGTTGTCATATTGCCCTGGCAGCACTTGGGTCAGGGACTGCTGCATGTCCCTTGCCTGTGCGGCAGCGATATCCGCTGAGGTTGCCTTATCTGCAAGCGCAAGGGCGGCCGTGGTGATCAACGCCACACCGCCAAGCGATGCACCTTGATAAAACAATTTGCCGCGAAGTTGCTCCAGATTCATCTCACGACTCCTTTCCGCTTGAAGCAATCGGCAAAGCCGCCCCTTTGCGATCTCGCCCATAAATACGAGGCTTCACATAATGGTCGATGATGGGCGTGGCTGCGTTCATCAACATGACCGCGAATGCCACTCCTTCCGGGTAACCACCCCAGGTGCGGATGATCCAGGTCAGCAGGCCGCAAGCCAGCCCGAAGATGAATTGTCCGGTGGCCGTGTTGGGCGAGGTCACAGGATCGGTGACAATGAAGAACGCACCCAGCATCAGCCCACCCGACAACAGGTGATACACCGGCCCGGGATAATGTGCCGGATTGAGCGTGCTAAAAATCAATGCGGGAACGGCCACGCCGAGCAGCATCGCCACAGGCGCGTGCCAGGTGATGACACGCTTGGCAATCAGAAATAAACCTCCAAGCAACAGGAGTAACGCTGCTGTTTCCCCCAGGCTGCCGCTACGGCTACCCCACAGTGCATCTAAAGGCGCATAGTAACCGGACAGTGCCTGCTCCAGCCCGATGCCGCGCGTGAATTCAGTCTTCACATGACCGAGCAATGAGGCACTAGCCATACCATCTACATGGACACCCGAAAAAGTAACGGCCAGGCTTTCCAGCAAGCCCGGCGCATGCATCGAACCCAACGGTGCAGGAACTACCCAAGTGGTCATTTCCACCGGAAAGGAAATCAACAGCATCACCCGTGCTGCCATCGCCGGATTAAATACATTCTGCCCCAGCCCACCGAACAATTGCTTGCAGATGATGACCGCGAACAAACTCCCCAATACAGCAATCCACCACGGTGCCCATGGCGGCAGCGACAACGCCAACAGCCAGGCGGTCAAAAGACCTGAGCCATCCTGCAACACCGGACGCACGGCACGTTGCTGCAATCTCAGCACCAATGCTTCGCCTATCAGCGCAGACAGTAGCGCCACTAACCACAGATTGATGGCAGGCCAACCATATAGCCAGAACCCGAACAGCGTGGCGGGAGCCAGGGCGATCATCACCAGCCGCATCACTTTGTTGATGGTGAGCGGTACGTGCGCGTGAGGGGAATGTGCGATTTGTGTCATACGGCCTCCGTAACCTGTTCGGCTTGCTTCTCTTTAGCCAGCCTCTCTTTGGCCTCCCTTGCCGCCTTGCGTTTCGCTGCCGCCTCCTGGCGTTCACGCTCGATACGCTGCATCCTGGCCATGCGTTCATCGGCCAATTTCTTGGTGGCCTCCTGCTTCAGCTTGCCGCGCTCCTGGGTAGCCAAATCGCCCTTGGCATAATTAAAGTAATGCACCAGCGGAATATGTGCAGGACAGACATAAGAACAGGAGCCGCAGGATATACAATCTTTTAGCCCCAGCTTGACTGCACCGGGCAAATCAGCCGCGCGGATATGCGCCGCCATTTCCAGCGGCAACAAGCCCACCGGACAGGCACGCACACAAGTCGAACAGCGGATGCATGGCGATGCCTCGCTTTGGCCGATTTCATCCTTGGTCAGGGCCAGCACACCGCTGGTACCCTTTACCACCGGGACTATCGGATTGGCAATTTGCTGCCCCATCATCGTGCCACCCAACACCAGTCGTGCAGGCGGTTTCGCATAACCACCGGCGAACTCGATCAGCTCCTGCGCTGGCGTACCGATCAGCACTTGCAGATTGCAAGGTTCCTTGATCGCGCCACCGCTCACCGTGACAAGTCGCGATACCAACGGCTTACCGTAGCGTATTGCCTCATACACCGCGAACGCAGTGCCGACGTTGTGCACCAGAATGCCGATGTCGGCAGGCCGTCCGCTGGCAGGAATCTCCTTGCCGGTCAGCACCTGTATGATCTGTTTTTCCGAGCCCATCGGATACATGCTGGGAATCACCACTACATTCACCGCGCTATCTTTTGCTGCCACACGCATCGCGGCAATTGCTTCCGGCTTGTTGTCCTCGATGCCGACCAACACTTCCTTTGCGCCCACCGAATAAGCGATCAGCCGGATACCTTCGACAATTTTCGCAGCGCGCTCGCGCATGATGCGGTCATCGCAAGTCAGATACGGCTCGCATTCGCCGCCGTTCATGATCAGCGTATGTACTCCGTTCTTGCGGCTAAGGCTGAGCTTCACCGCCGCAGGGAAAGTCGCCCCCCCCAGGCCGACGATGCCTGCCGCACCGACACGGTTGGAAATTTCCTCGGCAGATAATGCAAACGGATCAGCCAGTGTTTCTGTTTCCAGCCAGCGATCCTCGCCATCCGTTTCCAGCGTGATGGTTGGGATGGATAAACCGGATGGATGCGGAGCCGGATAATCACCCAGTGCGGCAATTACACCTGAAGTTGGCGCGTGTACCGGCGCGGAAATCATACCCTGACCGGCAGCGATAAGCTGACCTTTCAGCACCTTGTCGCCGACCTGTACCACTGGCGTGGCGGGCGCACCGATATGTTGTTGCAATGGCACGAACAATCGTTTGGGTAGCGGCAACACGCGAATGGGGCGATCCGCCGACAACTCCTTGCGTCCCTCTGGATGAACACCGCCGCGTAATTGAAATAATTTCATAATCGCTTCACGTCGCCAGAATAGGCGCAGAGGGTTTACTCCAATGCCAGGATTGCAGAGTCGTTGGAATCGGTTGGAGTTTGATGGATTCGGTCGGGCAGACTTCTTCGCATTTGCCGCAGGCAGTACAGGCTTCGCGGAACACTACATGAATCTGTTGCGCCGCTCCCATGATGGCATCAGTGGGGCACACCTTGTAACAACGTGTGCAACCGATACATATCTCCTCCTTGACTTCGGCTATCATCGGAACAGATTCCTTCACGCCAGCCAGATTCACATCCGTCCCCAACCGGGTCGCCAAGGCCAAAGCTACAGCACGACCGCCAGGCGGGCAAAGCGTCACTGGCGCACGCCCCTCGGCCAACGCTTGTGCCGCACCGGCACAGCCGGGAAAACCGCACTGCCCACACTGTGAGCCGGGCAGTATCTCTATCAATTCTGCGACAAGAGCATTGCCTCCCACCTTAAACACGCGGGCCGCCACTCCCAGGATAAGGCCCAAGATTGCGCCCAGAATAGTCAAACTTGTCAGTGCGATAACCATTTTATTGCGTCCTCCCTGATCCTAATTTGGAACCAGCCCTAATGTGGAACCAGCCCGGCAAAACCCATGAAAGCCAGGGCTAACAGCCCTGCCGTGATGAAGGCAATGGGCGCGCCGGCAAAAGTTGCCGACACACTGGCAAGAGCGATACGCTCCCGCATACCCGCGAACAGTACTAACACCAGCGTGAAACCGACCGAGGAGCCAAAGCCACCGATCAGGCTTACCGCAAAACTACTTTTTTCTTGCACATTGAGCAGCGGCAACCCCAGCACAGCACAGTTGGTGGTGATCAACGGCAGGTAGATGCCCAGTACTTGATACAGTTCGGGACTGACTTTGCGGATCACCATCTCGGTAAACTGAACCACTGCGGCAATCACCAGAATATAAGTCAGGATACGCAGATACTGGATGTCCAACGGCATCAGCAGCCAATGCTCCAGCAACCAGGCACCCGCAGTGGTGAAGGTAATTACAAAGGTTGTGGCAAGCCCCATACTCAAGGCCGTGTCCATCTTCTTGGATATACCCATGAACGGGCACAATCCCAGAAACTTCACCAGCACCACGTTATTTACCAGTGCGGTGGAAAGCAGCAACAACAGATATTCGCCCATATCGATAATCTCCTGGTACTCCTTCCGCAAACGTCATGCCAACTAACTCGAATAATCTGAACGTGCAGAAAATCAAGCTGCTGGCGCATTAGTGCACCAATCCAGCGCACAAAACGTTTGTCATTGTCGGGGCGAACACCATGCGAATGTAGCAAACATGACAACCCGCTTGCTTTACGCGCCTCCGAGATAAAACAAAAACACTGAGGGCATGGTTATTGCTAAATAGTTATTTACTAAATATCTAAATCGGATGATTCATGGCCCAGTTGCCCAAAGACAAGTTACCCACTGAGAAGAACATAAGCTCATCTTCTTCCACTGAAGAAGCAGCTAATTTCGTGCCACCGCATATTTTCCGTCAGGTGGTCGAGCAATCCGCGCTGGCGATATCCATTACCGATGCGCATGCCAGCATCCTGTATGCTAATCCTGCATTCCAGCGTACTTCAGGTTATGAGCTGCACGAAATTCTGGGACACAATGAATCTCTGCTGTCCTATCGGGTGACCCCAAAACTGGTGTACGAAACCATGTGGGCACAAATCAAACGGCAGCGCCCGTGGAATGGCCTGCTGGTGAACAAACGCAAGGACGGCAGCCGCTATCTCGCCGAGTTGACCATCTCACCGGTGGTGGATGAACAGGGCAACACCACGCACTATCTCGGTATGCATCGTGACGTTACCGAAGTGCATAGGCTGGAACGGCAGGTACAGAATCAAAAAACGCTGATCGAATCGGTGGTAGATGTGGCGCAAGTCGCCATCGTGCTACTGGACGAACAAGAACGCGTGCTACTGGACAATCAGGAATACAAAAAGTTGATCGGCGATCTTGGTAAAGAGCCGGCTACCAGGCTACTCGCCGCGATGCGCACACAAATGGGCAAGGCTTTTGATCTGGCGCAAAGCAAACACCACAACATCGCCGCACGAGAAGTTTGCGTAGAATTGACCAACCGCGCCGCACGCTGGTTCTCCTGTGCGATTTCCTGGTTCGAGGAACAGGATGTCGGCGCGGATGCATTTTATGAACCGTCGCGCCGCCATTACCTGCTGCTCACGATACAGGACATCAGCGAACTCAAACGCCAACAGGAAGCGATACGCATCAACAGCCTGCGCGCGCTGTTGTCGGAACAGGAGCGCATCCAGGGGTTGCGCGAAACGCTGGCCGGAGCGGTATATCAACTGGAAGGCCCGCTTAACATGCTGGCTGCCGTGTCCAATATGCTGGAACGCCGCCGCGAACCGGGCAGCGAATTGCCAGCCGCCACCGCGCTGGAAGAGGCCATACAGAAAAGCCACGAAGCGGTAGAAACACTGCGCGCCTGCATCCCGGACCAGACCTCCGAGACAATGCAATCCGTCAATCTCAACGATATCTTGTCGGATATGCTCAAGCTCTGCACTGCCAGCCTGCTCGGTGCGGGCATCGTCGTGGAATGGCAACCCCAGCCAAACTCCGAGGCCGTTCTTGGGCATCCTGCGCAACTCTCCAATTTGTTCAAACAGCTCATCGCCAATGCCGTGGAAGCGATCAATGAACAACGAGGCCCACGCCGAGAATTGCGCATTGCCTGCGTTACTCGCCCCGATTGCATGGAAGTATTCATCGAAGATAGTGGCCCTGGCATCTCAGATGAATTACGCTTCAAGGTATTCCAGCCATTCTTCACCACCAAGAGCGCTACGCAGCAGCATCTCGGCTTGGGACTGGCAATGGCACAGGATGTAGTGGCGCGCCACGGCGGTACCATCGACATCGACCCGGATTTCCGGAGCGGTTGCCGGGTACGCGTGCAATTGCCACGGGCAACGGGAGACAGCCATGTCTAATGAACCTAACGGGCGTGCCCGTTCCCCTCACCCGGAAGAGCCCTCTCCTCAATCCTCTCCCGCAAGCGGGCGAGGAGGCAAACGAGAAAATCAATCGTTAATTCCTGAATCCAACGCACAACGAGAAGGCTGGACGGAACTGGAATTGGAATTACTACGTACGGAACTGGAAACGTTGTATCAGGTGAGCAAGGTGCTGTCACGCTCGCTTAATTTGAAAGAAACGCTGGATGGCGTGCTGCATGCCCTGCATGAAAGTGTCGGGCTGGAACGCGGCATGGTCAGCCTGATGGACGCCGAAAGCGGCGAGCTGCATGTCTCTTTGGTATATGGCGTATCGGACAAGGTTACCGAAGAAGTCAGTTATCTCCCCGGCGAAGGCATAGTCGGCACGATATTAAAAACCGGCAACAGCATCATGGTGGAACGCATCGCAGACGAGCCGCGTTTCCTCAGCCGCCTCGGCATTTACAACCCGATGGGCGCATTCGTCGGCGTGCCGATCCGGATCGGCAAACAGGTGGTCGGCGTGCTGGCCGCGCAACCTTCACCCGACGCGGAAATATTGCTCAACGAATACGAGCGGTTTCTGGAAATGGTCGCCAATCTTATCGGCCAAAGCGTGCGCCTGTCACAAGATGTCGCGCAGGAAAAACATGTTCTCACCGAAGAACGCGACGTGCTGCGCCGCACCGTGCGAGGACAATATGGTTTCGATAACATCGTCGGCCATACCCAGTCCATGCGCCGTATCTTCGAACAGGTGCGGCTGGTTGCAAAGTGGAACACCACCGTGCTGATACGCGGCGAAACCGGCACCGGCAAAGAGCTGATCGCTAACGCCATCCATTACAACTCGCCTCGTGCACGCGGCAGTTTTGTCAAACTCAACTGCGCCGCGCTACCGGAAAGTCTGCTGGAATCGGAATTATTCGGTCACGAAAAAGGCTCGTTCACCGGTGCCGTCGCGCAACGTAAAGGCCGCTTTGAACAAGCCGAAGGCGGCACGGTATTCCTCGACGAAATCGGCGACATCTCCGGCCCGTTCCAGGCCAAGCTGCTGCGCGTATTGCAGGAAGGCGAGCTGGAGCGCGTCGGCGGCACTCGAACGGTAAAGGTCGATGTTCGTGTCGTTGCCGCCACCCACCGCGACCTGGAAGCTGAGGTGGAAGCAGGCCGCTTCCGCGAGGATTTGTATTACCGGCTCAACGTCATGCCGTTGTTCCTGCCGCCATTGCGCGAACGCATGGAAGACATTCCCGACATCGCGCGCTTCCTGGTTGAAAAAGTTGGCACGCAACAAGGTCGTCAACTCAGCCTGACCGATACCGCCTTGCGCGTGCTGATGCACCACGATTGGCCGGGCAACGTGCGGGAACTGGAAAACTGCCTGGAGCGTGCCGCCGTGATGACCGAAGGAAACGAAATCGACCGAGATGCCATCCTGCTCACCGGCATTGATGAAAAAGTATCGGCAAGCCGAGGCGCGATCCAGAACGTAGATCTAGACGACCCCAATCTCGATGAGCGCGAAAAAGTCATCGCTGCACTGGAACAGGCTGGCTGGGTGCAAGCGAAAGCAGCGCGCCTGCTGGATATGACCCCCAGGCAGATCGCCTATCGCATCCAGACCCTGAACATCAAGGTCAGGCAACTTTAACCGGACATGACAATCTATCCACAAAAAGGATGACCATGCATAACATGATCAATACATCTATCCTGTCAGAAATGGGCATCGACGCCGATGAGATCACAACACGCCAGGCGTTCCTGCAATTTACCGGGGCGGATGCCGCGTTACTCAAGGAATTGCACGAACAGCTCACCCTGCAACATGAGGTATTCAGCGAGTCGTTCTATGTGCATTTGCAACGCTTCCCGGAAATGCTGCCGCTGCTCGGCGACAGCGCCAAGCTGGAGCGGTTGAAGAGCGCCCAGGCCAAATATTTCAGCCAACTGACCGAAGGCTGCTACGACCAGAGCTATATCGAAAATCGCTTGCATGTCGGGCTGATTCACCAGCGTGTCGGCTTGACACCAAAATGGTATATGAGCGCGTACTGCAAGTATCTGAGCGACACACTACCGGTGGTTATGCAGCAGCATGACCATCAGGACACAGGCGCGGACAGTCAGAAAAAGCGCTTCGACACCTATCAGGCCTTGCTGAAAATCATCTTCTTCGACATGGGTCTGGCGCTGGATACCTACTTCCACGCCGAACATCAGGCACTCGCCATGGCACGCGGTTATACGGAGCAAATCGTCGCCAATATGCCGATTGGTTTTGTCGTGCTCGACAGCGAACACAAAATTCGTCTGGTCAATAATGCCGTGCTGCGCATGTTCGGAATGGATGCGAATAATGCCTGGCAGGGACAGCGACTGCCTGATTTTATTGGCGTTGCAGAGCTGACTGAACAAATAGCACAGGTACTGTGGAGTGGCGACCCATGCAACAATTTCGTCTTCGACCGTATCGACCCTCATGGCCTGAAAACCTATCTGGCGGACATTTCCATGGCCCAGATGGCCGGCGAGAGCGTCATCCTGTTCATGGTGCAGGACATTACCGTGCGCAAACAATCCGAGCGGGAAATTCACCAGTTGGCTTTTTACGACGCGCTGACCAAGCTTCCCAACCGCCGCCTGCTGCACGAACGCCTGACACAAAGCATGTCTATCAGCGCGCGCAGCGGAAAGCATGGCGCACTGATGCTTTTGGATATCGACAACTTCAAGATGATCAACGACACACATGGGCATGATATGGGTGACCAGCTATTGCAGGAAGTCGCCAGCCGGCTCACCGGGATCGTGCGCGAAAGCGACACCGTGGCGCGCCTGGGTGGGGACGAATTCATTGTGGCGCTCGAATCGTTAAGCACAGATGCCCAAGAAGCCGCTAACCAGGCTGAGTTGGTTGCCGAAAAAATCCGTGCGAAGCTCAACCAGCCGTACCTGATAAATGGCCATGAACAGCATAACTCCCCCAGTATCGGAGTCAGTCTGTTTTGCGATCATCAAAACAGCATTGAAGAACTCCTCAAAGAGGCGGATCTCGCCATGTATCAGGCCAAAGCCATGGGACGCAACCAGGTGTGCTTTTTCGAACTGGCGATGAAAGCGAAACTGGCAAACCGCACTGCGCTGGAAAATGATTTGCGGGCCTCCATCCGCAAAAATCAGCTGGTGCTGTTTTATCAGATGCAGGTCGATCAATCGGCGCATATACACAGTGCGGAAATATTGCTGCGCTGGCAACATCCGGAGCGCGGGCTGGTATCACCCGCAGAATTCATCCCGCTCGCGGAAGAAACCGGCATTATTTTGCAGATCGGTTATTGGGTGATAGAGCAAGCCTGCAGGCAGTTAAAGGCATGGGAAGTTGATCCAAAAATGCGCCACATCAAGCTTGCCGTGAATGTCAGTCCAAAACAGCTGGGCCAACCCAACTTTGTCGAACAAGTGAAAGAAATCATCAATAAAACCGGCATCGGGACTGCACAATTAAAGCTGGAGTTAACGGAAGGTTTCATCCTGAATGACCTGGAAAGCGCCATCAAAAAAATGCTGGAATTGAAAGCGATCGGCATATGCTTCTCGATGGATGATTTCGGCACTGGCTACTCATCGCTGTCTTATCTCAGCCGCTTACCCCTTGATCAAATAAAAATAGACCAATCCTTCGTGCGCAACATCACTACTGACAAAAACAGCCGGGCAATGGTACGAACCATCATCAGCATAGCCTCTCACTTTGGCCTGAACATCATTGCCGAAGGCGTCGAAACCGATGCGCAGCTTGCCTACCTGATGCAATACAACTGCAATGCCTTTCAGGGTTACCTGTTTGGCAAACCGGTCATCCTGCAAGAATTTGAACGGTTGTGCCGCTTACAACAATCAGACTTAAGGGAACAATCCAACAGGCATGAAATTTGCTGACTAGCATACAATGTTGAAAAAACGACACTTCAACCGACAAAATCGGGATGCCTCATCCTCGATATTTTTCTAATCCTATAAAAACATACGAGACACACATGGCAATCAAAGACATCAAGGCCTTTTCAGACAAGGCCAGAGCAGAACCAGAACTGAAAGCAAAACTCTTCGCCTGCCAAAAGGTGCGTGAACTGCTCACGCTGGCGCGCGATAGCGGGTTTCAATTTAACGAGGATGAAATGTATCCGCCCAATGAACCGCAATTCACCGCCGAGCAGCTTTCCGAAAGACTCATCAAAGCGCTGCTGCGGGCTTGAGTGGCATGACAGCTAGCAGCGAAAACCGGATAACTTGCCGGCTCTTCATAAGCTACACTGGCGTCAAACTGCCCTTCCGGCTAGTAAACCAGTTGGAAGACAGTGGAGTGGAAAACCGCAATACATTCTTTCGAGGCTATTTCGATGAACAAGATCGTCTCACCGGGTTTGAAAAAATTGCCTATGGCGAGGTAGAACTGACACATTGTTATGAATATCACAACAACGGCAAACTCAAACATGCAGAGATCACCGACATCGACGGTGAAGTGACAGTGCTGGGATTCAATGCTGAAAGTAATACCGGGTGAAACTGCAACCTGCAACAATGGTTGTCAGCTTGGCACAAAAACGTGCCCACCCGCCTTGGCTGTGGCACCTGTTCACATTGATCAGGACAACCACCTGTGGCTGAAATTCTGGCGCGACCAGCGCACCGATTTCCACCTGCCCGCAGTTAATCCGCTGCTCAGCAAATTCTGGTCTAGCCTTAAGCTCGTTCATGGCAGTCGGGTATTTGTCCCGCTTTGCGGCAAGAGTTTGGACATGATCTGGCTTGCCCAACAAGGCCATGAAGTCATGGGCGTCGAGTTGAGTCCTGTTGCGGTAGGAGATTTTTTTAGAGAGAACGGCTTGCAACCGGTTCAGCGTAAGGTCGGACAATTCACCTTATGGAACGATGGCAAACTCAGTGTTTTATGCGGGGATTACTTCACGCTGACCAAGGCAAACATAGGCCAGTTCGATACCGTCTATGACCGGGCTGCACTGACCGCGTTTCCGGAAAATATTCGCAGCCTTTATGTCACGCAGTTAAGACGGCTCGTGCCGGATAATGCCCAGATGTTTTTTCTGACCGTCGAGGATGCGGCAGAGGGTACGACCATGAAGCAAGAAAATAGTGTGGATGAAGAGATCAAAACACTATATTCGGCGGGATTCGAGATTGACCTGGCTTATGTTGAAAGCGTGTTCGAAGCCGACCCGGAAGAGCCTGAGTTACCCGCCAGACGTGCCGAATATAAAGTGTACCGGCTTTGCGCAAGGTAGCCTGTTTAAAAACCAAAGTGTCTGTAAAGGCCATCGCTTGTTGCTATCGTACTGAACCAACGCTCTCAAGGCACCATCGAAAACAACTGCGGTTGTTTTTTCTTGTAGTCATTCAATTTCTGCAATGTCATCGGTGTGAGCTCTTTGATCGCGACCCAAATCTGTAACGGGTGCTGTGACGGCTTGGACAGCGCTATTGCCAATGTCGCCCACGCTGCCCAATCTACCTCCGGCATGCGTTCTCGGGCACCGGCGGACAGATTGGCGGCGGTTTTTGCCAGGCTGCCCAATAATTGCAAAGTCTGCGCACGGGTCAATCGGCTGGCAAAAAATTCAGCCTCGCTGATCTCGTCGGTCAAGATCAGGATGTCCAGCCCGATTTGCTCCATCAACCCCAACATCGCACCGGTCAGCATGTTTGTTCCTTCGGGATTGCGTCGCGCAACAACATGGCAACATGGACGGGTTGGCGATCCACGCCTTCGCGTATCTGGTGGCGGCAGGAAAATCCGTTGGCGAGGATGGTGGCGTCCGGTGCGGCACGCAGCGCGGGCAACAGTTCCAGTTCGGCCATTTGCATGGAGATGTCGGCGTGTTCGACCTCCAGGCCGAAACTGCCCGCCATGCCGCAACAGCTCGCCTCGATGAAGTCAAATTCGAATTCGGGAATCAGGCGCAATACTTTGCGCAACGACTTCATCGCACCGACGGCCTTCTGGTGGCAATGTCCATGCACCAGGGTCTTGCTGCGTGCCAGCGGGCTAAATTCCAGCGTGAAACGTTTGCGGTCGTGCTCTTTGGCGATGAATTCTTCGAACAAATAGACCTGTTTAGCCAACGCCACGGCCTCCTCGCCCAAGCCCAGTTTCAGATGATCGTCGCGCAACGACAGGATACACGAGGGTTCCAGCCCGACGATCGGGGTACCCGCAGCCAATGCTGGTCGCAATGCCGCTTGCATTCTGCGTGCGTCACGCCGTGCCAGCTCTACTTGCCCCAGTGAAAGATAAGTGCGGCCACAGCACAATGCACGCTCCGGCTCATCGCCTACCAACGCTTGCAAGGTGGTGACGCGGTAACCCGCGGCGGTTAACACCTGGTGTGCGGCTTGCGCGATCTCAGGCTCGAAGTGCAACGCGAAGGTATCGACAAACAGGATCACATCTCTATCACTCGCTTCGTTCTGAACACTGTTGTCCGGTACGGCATCTACTCCGTCCATGCTTCGATACACCTTGCTACGCAAGGCACTCGGCACGAACGGAATGGATGGTGCGCTGTATAGCGCAACAGCGGGTTCCGGCAACTGGCGCTTTGCCGAGATGCCCATGAAATGCTCGCCAAGCTTCGCCAACCACGGTGTGCGATTGCGCAAGCGTATCAAACTGCGCAATATGCGACGATAACGCAATATGCGCGGCAAGCCAGCCATCAGCCAATCACGAAACGATATACCCAGATATGTATTGCGCTGTGCCTGATATTCGATCTTGATGGCGGCCATGTCCACTTGATTGGCACATTCGCGCTTGCAGCCTTTGCAGCCGACGCAAAGCTCCATCGCTGCCGCCAGCCTGGGGTCGGCTAACGCATCTCCGCCGAACTCGCCATTCAGTGCAGCTTTGAGCGCCACCACTCTTCCGCCCGGCGAATGTGCCGCATCATTGGTGACGCGAAAACTGGGACACATCACACCCTTGGGCATACGCTGGCAGAGTTTTTCGCTGATGCACACCGCCACCGCTTTGGCAAAATCGCCGCCTGTCGCGGGTATCCCGGCATAGGCATCGCCCTGCCCTGCAGTTTCATAGGATGACCAGTCGAGATGGTGTTTCATGCGCGCGAGGTTAACAGCGCGTCAAGTGCCGAGTACAGCGCCGGGACATGCCCGGCATCCTGTGCGCTAATGCAGCTCAGCGCGTGGGACAACAGCTCGTTGCCCGCGTCGCTGTCGTTCATTTCATCGGCAAAGCGCAAGATGCTGCTGGCGACCAGATTGGTGATGCGCCGGTTCTCGCCAAATACCTTGGCCGTGCCGATGGCGTTAGCGATGAGATCGGTGATGGCCTGGTAAGGGTCCGCCTTGGCCTTGGGCTGGGGCTTGCCCATTCCCTACTCTACCGCTTCTGCCGCAGCATAATTTTTAAGCCGCCGCTCGGCACTGACACCGAGTATTTTCAGCATCCATGGCGGCGGTGAATTCACCATCGCCTGTTGAAACTGCGCGATCACTTCTTCCGCTGTGCCTCCTTCAGGGCGCTTGATCGGATAGATGTTGGCGCGAATAATTTTCGCTGCGGCAGGCCCGCCGACAGAGACGATGTAAACCACATGACAATCGCCGATGATCTGCGCGCGGAACGCATTTTTATCTTCGGCAAAATCCGCCTCCAGAGCCAAACGGATGCCGATCAGGCGACTGTCAATCGCCGATACCTGATAGACCAGAAAACGCAGGCAAGAGCCAAAGTGTCCGCTCAGGGTCAAGCCGCTGTCGGATGCGATCGCCACGCGCACGGAATCAGGCATGTCGCCTTCGTTGTATGGCAGCACATCTGGCAGTTTTTCATCCGCCTCCGCATCGCCCCACAAAATACGCACCGCCAGCTTCATCGCTTCCAGCCCGATGCCGATATCCTCGCCGTCTTCTTCGCCGTCCAAACTGCCCAAACCGGTTTTCAGATCGGTTACGGTGAAGGTACGCAAGATATCGGCATCCAGTTTCTCGCCTAGCCGCTCCTGCAATACCTCGATCAATTTTGGCAATGTGGTATTGGGCAGCGCCCGCGCCGCCAGCGCGACCCGCAGTGCGGCTTCCCGTGTGATAAGTTCAGGGGTTATCAGTTCAGGCTGTTGCATGGCGTCATCTCCTTGTGCATGGTTGGCATTACTTTTTCGTATTGCAATTTACAGCAGCAATTACAGTGCCAACTCATAGATACATTGTCACAAGAGCGGAATGTCGCGGCATATCTGCTCAACTGACCTACCCAACCGCTCCCCGATTCTGATTTTTGTCGTCTTCACCACAAGCGGATATGGATGTCATGTGCTGTTTGTAACAGCAAGCCTCATCGCAAATTAAATAACTTTAAAAAAACATCATATTGAAGAATTATTCTGCTCGGGCACGCTGCTTGCTGATAACTATTTAAACCACACCATGGAGGAATTAACGTGGAACTACCTGTTATCAATAACACTGCATCAGAAGCCACCAAAAGCGGCTGCTCAGCCAGTTCCTGTGGTTCGACCAACGACCAGATGGGACATCTGCCGGAGCACATCCGCGAGAAGGTGTTCAACCATCCCTGCTATTCGGAAGAAGCGCATCATTACTTCGCGCGTATGCATGTGGCGGTGGCGCCCGCCTGCAACATCCAGTGCCATTACTGCAACCGCAAATACGATTGTGCCAACGAATCGCGCCCCGGCGTAGTTTCCGAACTGCATCATCCGGAACAAGCCGTGAAAAAAGTGCTGGCCGTTGCCGCCACCATTCCGCAAATGACCGTGCTGGGCATTGCCGGGCCCGGCGATCCATTGGCGAACCCGGAGCGCACTTTCGCCACGTTCCGCTCGTTGGCAGAACAGGCGCCTGACATCAAGCTGTGCGTGTCCACCAATGGATTGTCTCTGCCCGATCATATCGATGAACTGGCCAAGCACAACATCGACCATGTCACCATCACCATCAACTGTGTCGATCCCGATGTGGGCGCAAAAATCTATCCGTGGATTTTCTGGAAGAACAAGCGCATCAAGGGTCGTGAAGGTGCAGCCATTCTGATCGAACAGCAGCAGAAGGGTCTGGAGATGCTGGTGGCGCGAGGCATCCTGGTCAAAGTGAATTCGGTAATGATTCCGGGTGTGAACGATGCGCATCTGGCGGAAGTATCCAGGACCGTCAAAGCCAAGGGTGCATTCCTGCACAACGTGA
Organism: Nitrosomonadales bacterium; assembly: GCA_016195965.1. Taxonomy (GTDB): domain Bacteria; phylum Pseudomonadota; class Gammaproteobacteria; order Burkholderiales; family Gallionellaceae; genus Gallionella. The sequence continues at coordinate 16,893 of JACPYR010000050.1, forward strand.
TGCCGCTGATTTCCGAAGCCGAACATGGCACGTTCTACGGCATGACTGGCCAGCGCGGCCCGACTCACGATGAATTGCAGAAGCTGCAGGACGAATGCTCCGGCGACATGAACATGATGCGCCACTGTCGCCAGTGTCGTGCCGATGCGGTAGGGCTGTTGGGTGAAGATCGCGGCTCCGAGTTCACCATGGACAAGATCGAAGCAATGGACATCAACTATCCCGAAGCGATGAAGATGCGCGCCGAGGTACATGCCGCCATCGCCGAAGAATTGGAAAGCAAACGCGTTGCCAAAGAAGCCAAAGTGCAATTGGTCAGCATCGAAGGCATCAAGGCCAAGCCGGAAACGCGCCCGGTATTGATGGCGATCGCCACCAAGGGCGGCGGCGTCATCAACGAACATTTCGGCCATGCCAGCGAGTTCCTGATCTACGAGGCTTCATCGGCTGGGGTACGTTTCATCGGCCACCGCAAGACCGTGGCCTATTGCGAAGGCGGCGACACTTGCGGCGATGGCGAAAGCGCATTGGACAAGAGTTTAAAAGTTCTGGCCGGTTGTGAAGTCGTGTTGTGCAGCAAAATCGGCTTTGAACCATGGGGACCGCTGGAAGCCGCCGGCATCCAACCCAATGGCGAGCATGCAATGGAAGCAATCGAAGACGCAATATTGGCGGTGTATGAAGAGATGCGCGTCGCGGGCAGACTGGAAGCGAAGCTGGATGAGCAGCAGAAGGCAGCTTGAATATGAAAAACATATTAGCCACAAGAGAACACAGAGATCACAGAGAAATTCAACTGCGGCCCTCTCTGTGTGCTCTGTGATTTCTGTGGCTGGTTTTAGGTTTAGTAAATAAGGAAACTTCATCATGGCTCTTGAAATCATCGAATCCTGCGTCAACTGCTGGGCATGTGAACCGCTGTGCCCCAATCAGGCGATTTATGAAGCCAAGCCGCACTTCCTGATTAACCCGGACAAATGCAACGAGTGCGCGGGCGATTTTGCTGACTCCCAATGCGCAACCATTTGCCCGATCGAAGGCGCGATCCTCAACGCCGATGGCGAAGCGCTGAATCCGCCCGGCTCGCTCACCGGCATCCCGCCGGAAAAGTTTGCCGAGCTGCAGGCTGCACAACAGGCTGCGCGGCACGGTGCTTGACAACATCATGGCCAGCGTTATTTTTTATGAAAGACCCGGTTGCGGCAACAACACCAGGCAGAAAGTGCGGCTGGCCGCATCCGGCCATACTGTGCTGGCAAAAAATCTGCTCAAGGAAAAGTGGACTGCTGAACGGCTGCGTGCTTTCTTTGGCGATCTGCCGGTGGTGCAATGGTTCAATCAAAGCGCACCCAAGGTTAAATCCGGCGAAGTCGATCCAGCAGTATTGGATGCTGAAAGCGCGCTGGAACAGATGTTGGCCGAGCCGCTGCTGATCCGCCGTCCGCTGATGGAAGTGAATGGTATACGCCGCGTCGGATTTGACGCCGAGGCAGTGCGTGCATGGATCGGACTAAACGACGAAAAACCCAATCATGATCTGGAAAAATGTCCGAAACACCATCAGGCCCTGCCCTGCCCGTCACCAGAAACAGTTCCATAATGAGTACGCTCGGCGCCATAGCAATTGCTCCTGATACCCATTGGGTAGGTGCGCTCGATCCCGGCTTGCGCGAATTCGATATCATCCTCAAGACAGCCAACGGTACGACTTACAATTCTTATTGCGTGCGCGGCAGTTCCGGTGTGGCAATAATTGATACTGTGAAAGAGTCGCATGCCGGCGAATTCTTCACCCGCCTGGAACAAGTAGCGCGCTACGACGAAATTACCGCCATCGTGCTCAATCATCTGGAGCCGGATCACACCGGCGCCTTACCCGAGCTGATGCGCCGCGCACCACAGGCCAAGCTGTATATTTCAAACAAAGCACAGTTGATGCTGAAAGCATTGGTCAAACACGACGGCCTGGCCTACACCATTGTCAACACCGGCGATTCCGTTGACCTGGGCGGACGTACCCTGCATTTCCTCAACACGCCGTACTTGCATTGGCCGGATACCCAGTGCACCTGGCTGGAACAACAGGGTATCCTGTTCAGCGGCGATGTGTTCGGCTGCCATTTTTGCGATTCGCGCCTGTTCAACGGGCAAGTGGGCGATTTTCGTTTTTCGTTTGAATATTACTACGCGCATATCATGCGCCCGTTCCGCGAACATGTGCTGGACGCGCTGGAGCTGATCGAGCCTCTGCCGCTTAAGCTGATCGCCCCGGCACACGGCCCTATCCTGCGCGATGCGCCGCGCAGCTACGTGCAACGCTACCGCCAACTGGCCGCGCCATTGCTGCACAACGAAATCGGCGCGAGCAACAAATCCCTGCTGGTGTTTTATATTTCGTCTTACGGCAACACCTCGCGCATGGCTGAAGCAGTGCGCGACGGCGCGGAAACCATACCCGGCGTGCGGGTCTCTCTTTACGACTTGCAGGGCGGCGGCAACTTGCCTTTTGTCGATTTGATCGAAGAAGCGGACGGTCTCGCTTTTGGCTCTCCCACCATCAATGGAGATGCGGTCAAACCGGTCTGGGACTTGCTGTCCTCTCTCGCAGTAATCAAAGTACGCGACAAGCTGGGTGCTGCATTCGGCTCCTACGGCTGGAGCGGCGAGGCTGTCAACATGATCGAAGACCGCTTGCGCGGCCTCAAGCTGCGCGTGCCTATCCAAGGGGTACGCGCCCGGCTGATCCCTACCGATGAGGAACTCGGCCTTTGCCGCGACCTGGGCAAGCAACTCGCGCTACACCTCACCGGTAGCATCGAACACCGTGTTATTGCCATGTCTGAACTTCTCACTCAGGAGAGTACTCATGCCTAAAGCCAACGTGACTTTTGAAAAGATCGGCATAACGGTCACCGTCCCGGCCGGGACGAGGCTGATCGAAATATCCGAAAAAGTTGGTGCAGGTATCACCTACGGCTGCCGCGAAGGCGAGTGCGGCACCTGCATGATGCGTATTATTTCCGGCATGGAAAACATGAGCGAACGCTCGGTACTGGAAGACAAAGTACTGCAAGAAAACATGGCCGGACGCAATCACCGCCTCGCCTGCCAGGCACAAGTTCTGGGCGGCGACATTACCGTAAAAGCTTAACATTTTTCACAACCTAAACTTATAAGGAATAACCATGCCCAACATCACTTTCTCCAGCCCGCTTCACAAGGACAAGACCGTATATGCGGTTGCGGGCAGCCACACCATGACCGTGCTGACACTGGCCAGGGAAAACCACATCCCCATCGATTTCGGTTGCGAGAACGGCGAATGCTCGACTTGTCTGGTGAAGATCACCAACCTTTCCAACAAGGGACCGATGGCAGGCCCGCTGACCGACCGCGAGATCAAAGTACTCAAGGAATCCGGCAAGATCACACAGGCACAGGTCGACGCAATGAAAGTAAACGATGTGGTCACGACCGAATGGCGCTTGGCCTGCCAGATGGTGCTGCGCGATGAAGATCTGTTGATCGAGTATCCCAGCAAATAGGCAACCATCATGCAGTCCCATGTGATGCTTCCGCAGCAAGAAGCCCCTCTCTCCAACTCTCTCCCGCAAGCGGGAGAAAGGACAAACGTGAAAGGCAACCTTCGATTATTGGGACTGTATGCGGAACTGATGACGCACGCGGCGGACCTGCCGAACGACGAACTGTTCGCGCAGATGATCGCTAGCCAGACGGCTGGAGCAGGTGCATTGCCGTCCGGCCTTGGATTAAACCAGATGGAATTCTCCGCGCTGCTGGCGCGTCACTTTCCCGGCATCGAATTGCGCACTCGTTGTGCGGAAATCATCGCCGACCCGCGCGCGCTGGAACGCGACGATATGCTCGCGCTGCTGGTCGAGCACCGTGCCGACAAAGACATGTCGGAGTTATGGATGGCACAGATCGTCACCGCCGCCTGCATGGCCAGCGACCACCTGTGGCAAGACCTCGGGCTGTGGTCGCGCGATTACCTCAGCCGCTTGATGATGCAGAATTTTCCTTCCCTCGCAGCGAAGAATGTACATGACATGAAATGGAAGAAATTTCTCTACAAGCAATTGTGCGAACGCGAAGGTATCAACGCCTGCCGTGCGCCTTCATGCGAATATTGTGTGGATTATTTGAAGTGTTTCGGGCCGGAGGATTGATACAACTCTACCGTAATGACCGCGCTATCGCCGCCTACCTCGGCCTCGCCATCGGCGATGCGCTGGGCGCAACGGTGGAATTCATGACGCCGCGCGAAATTGCGGCGCAGTATGGGGTACATGACACGTTGCGAGGCGGCGGCTGGCTGCGCCTCAAACCGGGACAAGTTACCGACGACACCACCATGTCGCTCGCGTTAGGCTGTTCCATCCTCGCGCAAAGAAAAGTGGATGCACTCTCGGCAGCTCATGCCTTCGACGCATGGATGCGCGGCAAGCCTGTGGATATCGGCAATACCGTGCGGCGCAACCTGCTGCAATTCCGTAAGACCGGCAATCCCGAAGCACCCTATTCGGACCACGATGCTGGCAACGGCGCGGCGATGCGCGTGCTGCCCATCGCACTTGCCACGCTCGGCCAGCCGGAAGAAACAGTGCGCGCCGCCAGCCGTGCACAAGCCCATGTCACCCATAACAGCACACTTTCGGATGCCGCCTGCGAATGCCTGGTGTTCATGGTGCAGGACGCACTGCTCGGCGCAGACAAGAACCACCTGCTGCACCAGTACGCCCACCCTCTCGTCGCACAACATCCCGAATTCAAATTCCGCGCAGTACGCCAGAGCAGCAATCCCAGCGGCTATGTGGTTGATACTATCCAGGCTGTCTTTCAGTCCTTTTTCGATACCGATGATTTTCGCGGCTGCTTGATCGATGTAGTCAACCGGGGCGGCGATGCCGACACCACCGGCGCGATTGCGGGAATGCTGGCAGGAGCGGCGTATGGACTAAAAGGAATACCAGCCGGTTGGCTGACCACGCTGAATAACGATACCCGTCATGCCTGCAAAACACAAGCCAAAGCACTATTCGAACTGGGGCTTACCCTACAGTAGCTGGAGTATTTTTCTATCCCTTTTCATTTGTCGCTACAATTTCGATTTGAAATAATGAAGGGCATCATTTTGTTACACGTTGGTCACAATCTTAATAGAAGAAACACCGAAGATCAGAGTCGCCAAGGTTATTGATTTCAAGGATGGCCACTACTTTGTGTTCCCTAACCACACACGCCTGGCCTTTCCAGAGCAGCTTACAGACTTTTCATCAACCCCTGCGTCTCAATAAACCGAACGATATCTTCCACTCCTTGATTGGTTTTAAGATTGCTGAACAGGAATGGTCGATCCCCGCGCATGCGCTTGGCATCGCGCGCCATCACTTCCAGCGAAGCGCCAACATAAGGCGCGAGGTCAATCTTGTTGATGATCAGCAAATCTGACTTGGTGATGCCGGGGCCGCCTTTGCGCGGAATTTTTTCTCCTGCGGATACGTCGATCACATACAACGTCAGATCGGAAAGCTCCGGGCTAAAAGTCGCGGCAAGATTATCACCACCGCTTTCGATAAAGATGATATCGAGACCTTCAAAGCGGCGACCGAGTTGATCCACAGCCTCCAGGTTCATGGATGCGTCCTCGCGGATGGCGGTATGAGGACAGCCGCCAGTTTCTACACCGATAATGCGCTCCGGCTCCAACGCCTCGTTTCGAGTCAGAAATTCGGCATCTTCCTTGGTGTAAATGTCATTGGTAACGACGGCTATGTTGTAAACGTCGCGCAGTCGACGGCATAGAGCAAGCGTCAGGGCAGTCTTACCCGAGCCGACTGGGCCTCCGATACCAACACGAAGAGTTTCTTTTTCATTCATACAATGCTCCTTCAAAAAATCGCTTCAGGACCTGAATAGACGGCTGTACTGGGTTTCATGGCGGCATCCGGCCAAAGCAAGCCCTGGCGCAAAATTACTGATTTCATCATCATTCAGGAAACAGGCGGTCTCTACCAAGCCGGGCAGGCGGCTCCCCAAAGAGAACAACATACGCTGTCCATCCGTTTGACCGAGAGGGATGATTTTCATGGCGGCGCCGACCTGATTTTCCAACCATGACCACGCATAAGCCTGTACCGCAGCAGCGACCGGAATGTTCCAGATGGCAACCGCACAGGCGTAAGCAGCAGGAAAGCTGATTGGAGAAAGTATCTGAATGCGCTTCAGATGAAGCGGGCTATCTTCGTGTATCGATTCCAGCAAGCGACACAGGGAATAGCCCATTTGCAGCGTCTCAGCGTGCGATTCCGCAGTCTCCCGTCCGGCGCAAAATAATTCATTCCAATGCCGGATCAGCGCGTGGTCTTCCGCCTGCCAAGCGTGATACATCCGCCACAATACGGGAAGCTCGAAACTGCACAGCGAATATTCCAATACATCGCCGATCCAGAGTTCTGCACTGGCGGCATCATGCACAGTACCGTCCTCAACAGCCCATTCCAATCCCTGAGAATAGCTGTACGCCCCTACCGGAAGCATGGGGCTGGCGAGTTGCAGCAATTTTACGAGGGCAACTGAATCAATCATGTGACATCATCGAACGCAAAGGAGGACGTATCGATGCAGCCGGGTCATCATCGTGATGATGGCGATGACCGCCGCCATAAGCACCGGCTTCCGGCTCGAAAGACGCATTCTGATTTTCGACATGCACGCCCAAGCCGACCAACATTTCCATCAACACGTGATCTTGCTCCAGCCGCAGCCACCCTTCGCCGATTTGCAGCGGCACATGACGATTGCCCAGATGATAGGCTGCACGCATAAGCTGGATCGGCGTGTCTGCCGTAACCCGCATGACAGGCTCGTCTGCTGCCACCACCTGCACGATGCGTCCGTCGCTGGCACGCAATCGGTCGCCGCCGCGCAGGATGGTGCCACGCTCCAGGAACAGCACGACCTCTTCACCGGATTCCAGCTGCACGCGCAGTCGACTTTTCTGGCGGCGATCGAAAGGCAGGATCAGCCGGTCGCTAAACTGATCGCCAGAAATGAGTCGTTCGGTTATGTGCAGCATCAGAATAAAAAATAGCGTTGCGCCATCGGCAGCGAAGTGGCCGGTTCACACATCAATAGTTGACCATCCGCATGTACCAGATAAGTCTCGGGATCAACCGTGATCTCAGGCGCGTAGTCATTATGCACCATATCCTTCTTGCCGAGGTTGCGGGTGTTCTTCACCACCGACAATGTTTTTTTCAGATCCAACGCCTGCACTTGCGGATTATCAAGCGCGGCCTTTGAAACAAAGGTCAGCGAAGTGGCATGCAGCGCCCCGCCAAATGCACCGAACATCGGGCGGTAATGCACCGGCTGTGGCGTGGGAATAGAGGCATTGGCATCGCCCATGGCAGCGGCAGCAACCATGCCGCCTTTAAGAATCAAGCTGGGCTTTACCCCAAAAAAGGCCGGTTTCCACAGCACCAGATCAGCCAACTTGCCGATTTCCACGCTGCCAACTTCGTGGGAAATGCCATGCGCTTTCGCCGGGTTGATGGTGTATTTTGCAATGTAGCGTTTGGCACGAAAGTTATCGTTGCGAGCTCCGTCTCCCGGCAGCGCGCCGCGCTGTTGCTTCATCTTGTGTGCGGTTTGCCAACAGCGCAGGATGACTTCTCCCACGCGCCCCATGGCTTGAGAATCGCTGGAAAACATGCTGAGTGCGCCCAGATCATGAAGGATATCTTCGGCAGCGATAGTCTCGCGTCGAATGCGGCTTTCCGCGAATGCCACATCTTCTGCGATGGCTGGATCGAGATGGTGGCAGACCATCAGCATGTCCAGATGCTCATCTATTGTGTTGATGGTGTAAGGGCGCGTTGGATTGGTGGAGGATGGCAACACATTGGGCAATCCCGCCAGCTTGACGATGTCGGGCGCATGACCGCCGCCCGCGCCTTCGGTGTGGTAGGTGTGGATGGTGCGTCCCTTGAAAGCGGCGGCTGTCGTTTCTACAAATCCTGATTCGTTCAGCGTATCGGTGTGTATCGCCACCTGCACATCATACCGGTCTGCCACTGACAGGCAGTTGTCGATCGCTGCCGGAGTGGTGCCCCAATCTTCATGCAGCTTCAAGCCAATGGCACCCGCTTCGATCTGTTCGACCAACGGATCAGGCAGGGAAACATTACCCTTGCCGAGAAAACCCATATTCATGGGGAACGCATCGGCCGCCTGCAACATGCGGTGGATATGCCACGGACCAGGCGTACAGGTGGTCGCAAACGTTCCAGTTGCAGGGCCAGTACCGCCGCCTATCATGGTGGTCACGCCCGACATAAGCGCTTCTTCTATTTGCTGAGGGCAAATGAAGTGGATGTGCGTGTCGACACCACCAGCAGTAACGATCATCCCTTCTCCCGCGATGATTTCCGTCCCCCCGCCGATCGAGATGGTCACGCCGGGCTGGATGTCGGGATTGCCCGCCTTGCCGATGGCAGAAATGCGCCCCCCCTTGATGCCGATGTCTGCCTTAACGATGCCCCAATGATCCAAGATCAGCGCGTTGGTGATCACGGTGTCGGCTACCTCGGCGGAGATTTTCTGCCCTTGCCCCATGCCATCGCGGATTACCTTGCCGCCGCCGAATTTCACTTCCTCGCCATAAATAGCGAAATCTCGTTCGACTTCGATGAAGAGATCGGTATCCGCCAGGCGCACCCGATCACCGACAGTGGGGCCGAACATTTCTGCATAAGCGCGACGCGAAATTGTACTCATCCGTAAATACTCCTTAGTTAAGCGCGCCTTGTACCAAACCACGAAAACCAAATACCCTGCGGCTTCCGGCGTAATCAACTAAATTTACCGTACGGCTTTGTCCTGGTTCAAAACGAACGGCGGTACCGCTGGCAATATCAAGCCTCATGCCTCGCGTAGCGGCCCGGTCAAAATCAAGCGCGGCATTGGTTTCAGCAAAATGGTAATGGGAGCCAACCTGAATAGGGCGATCGCCTGTGTTAGAAACAACAAGACTCAAAGAGCGACGACCAACATTCAGTTTAATGTCGCCATCATCAACAACAAGAATTTCGCCGGGAATCATGTCTGTTTCCCTTAAAAAGCGCCTGACAACAGGCCCAAGCCGGAAAAAGCGACGGCGGCACCTGCAATTCTTGGCAACCAACCATTGTGCTCCAGCACAAAACGACCAAGCAGCATGCCGGCCATGTGCAGCAGCATGGTGCCGATGACCATGCCGGAGAGTGATGACAGTACTTGTGCTGCGGGTAGTTCACTGCCGTGAGCGAAACCATGGAAGATGGCGAAAGTGCCGACCAGGGCTGCACCCATCATTAGCGGAAGTTTTATACGCAGTGCGACGAATAGGCCCAGCACCAGCAATGAGGTTGCGATCATCGGTTCAACCAGGAACATGATCGCTCCAGAGAATCCAATTATCCCGCCTAGCAATAACAGGCTGGCGAACACAAAAGGTGGAATCCATACGCTACGACGAGAGTTTCTGAAATTTTGCATGCTCCAGATACCCACCGCGATCATCGCCAGCATGTGATCCAGTCCGGTTAAGGGGTGAATGAAACCCATGATGAAGGCAGAATCATGGTGAATCCCGGCATCAGAGCCGATGTGAGCCGAGGCCAGTGTGGGTAGCATGCTAACAATTGCAAACAGAATGCGTTTCATCGATATCTCCTTTAAATAATGGGATGGTGAACCGTGACCAACTTGGTGCCGTCCGGGAAGGTGGCTTCGACCTGGATTTCCGGAATCATTTCCGCAATGCCGTCCATCACATCATCGCGCGTAAGCAGGGTCGTTCCATAACTCATCAGCTCTGCAACCGTGCGTCCCTCGCGCGCGCCTTCCAGGATTGCAGCAGAGAGATAGGCCACTGCCTCTGGATAATTGAGTTTGAGCCCTCTGGCTTTGCGGCGCTCGGCAAGCAAACCGGCCGTGAACAACAACAGCTTATCCTTCTCCCTTGGGGTCAGTTCCATATTTTTTCTCTTCCTTGGCAGTCCAAATCAAGTATTCCATATTCTGGGGCGCTGTGCTGCAACGTTGGCATATGAAGGACGCAGCACCGCCCATAACGCTTCAAAGTAATGCCGAGCCGCTTGTGCGCTGTGCCCCAGATAACGCGCGATAAAAATTTCCGGCAAAGCACTCACTCCCACATACCCATCGTCCGGTGGCAACAGAGTGCGGCAATTTTCCAATACAGGTGAAGGTGTCCCACCCGCAGCCACCACGAATGTCGCACTGACCGGGCAACCCCGCAAACCTGCCGGGGATGCCAGCAACTTATCGCCGCCCTTCAGGTTGGCACGCTCTCCCCAGATCAATTTGGAAGAACGGTATATCTGTAAATTTTGCCGTAACTGTCCCGCACGAAATTGCTCGCCACATGCCTGCCGTCCCAGACAGGTAATTTCCCACCCGGCATAACAGGCAGACTCGGCCAGCTCTACCTTTGCATTCCATGTAACCTGCGCGGCATCGTACACAATACTTTCCTGCGGCAGCCATTCCAAGACGGCATTTTCATTTATCCTGAACTCAAGATGTTGCGCAGCTTCCCTGCCATTCGCCTTGTACCATTTCCCCGCTCCGGGCGTGGTCAGTAACGCGTGTGCATCGCTGCCAACATCTACGCTGACTTTCAACTGGTCTCCGCCAGCTACACCACCTGGTGGGTGCAACACGATAACGTGACAGATTCCACGGCCTTCAGGATAGAGCGGCTTTTGCACAACCAGGGGGCCACTATGTTGACGCTGTGCAAGGATGGTCTCATTCGAATTGCTCCGAGCGAACCGGAGTTTCAGCGTCGCCTTCCACTCCTCTTGTAAGCAGGTGTTTCCTGCCATTTGCATATTCAATTTAAGGGTGCATCATTTTCATTTGGAATACCTGCAATTGGACACTCTGCCGTACCTATCGTGGTTCGTGTAATAGCCTCAACCTGCTTTCTGGCACCTTCCGGATCATTCACCCACTTTTTATAAAATTCAAAAGGAATTTCCGCAACGCCTTTTTCACCGTCGCCCGAATTGATCATCCCGGTGTATCCGCGATGCAACAATTTGAAGAGATGATTCTGGGACTGTCCATTTTTTCGTGCATCGCGGATATGGGAAACAGATAGTTCGGCGTACTGGATTCCATAGTCTTCCTCACCGCACTCACCTAGCGTCCTGCCATCAAATCCAACAATTGCCGAATGACCAAAATAGGAATAAACACCATCGAAGCCGGTTGCATTTGCAACGGCTACGTAGCTGTTATTCATGAATGCCATCGCCTTTGCCACCAATACCTGCTGTTCTTTTGACGGATACATATAACCCTGACATCTGACAATCAGCTCCGCGCCCCTCATGGCGCAATCACGCCAAATTTCCGGATAGTTGCCATCGTCGCAAATGATCAGGCTGATCATCAGCCCCTTGGGACCTTCGCTGACATAGGTACGGTCTCCTGGATACCAACCTTCTATAGGGCACCAGGGCATTATTTTCCGATACTTCTGTACGATTTTGCCGTAACTGTTGATGAGGATCAATGTGTTGTACGGCGCTTTGTTCGGATGAGCTTCATGCCTTTCCCCGGTCAGGGAAAAAACACCCCATACATTGGCTTTTTTACAGGCTTCGGAAAAAATAGCTGTTTCATCTCCAGGTATGACCGAAGCAGTTTCATACATTTCCGCAGCGTCATACATGATCCCGTGGGTACTGTACTCGGGAAAAATGACCAAATCCATTCCCGGTAACCCGACTTTCATGCCGACAAGCATATCCGCGATTTTTCTCGCATTCTCCATGACTTCCGCCTTGGTATGAAGGCGCGGCATCTTGTAATTGACGACTGCAACTCCTACCGTGTCTTTGCTGCTTGAAATGTCACCATGTCTCATAATTCATCCTTATCGAGAAAACTCACACAGATATTTGTATTACTTATCCGCACGGTCAAACTGACAGATACTTCTTTATTTTTGCCGCATCCACATCATCGCGTTTATCTTCGTGGATGAAATTCCCCCTTTCAATCACGATGATCCGGTCGGCGATTTCCATCGTAAAACTCAGTACCTGCTCGGAGACAATGATCGTAATTTCCCGCATCTTGCGTATCTCGTTTAGTACCTTGGCAATATCCTTGATGATGGATGGTTGTATCCCTTCTGTAGGCTCATCCAGCAACAATACCTTGGGGTTGGTCACCAAAGCACGTGCTATCGCAAGCTGCTGCTGCTGGCCACCGGAAAGATTTCCGCCCTTGCGTTTTTTCATGTCGAACAAGACAGGAAACAATGCATAAATGTCATCAGGAATGACCCGATCCCCGGACTTCTCCAATCCAGTCTCGATATTTTCCTCTACCGTCATGGCTGGAAAAATCATGCGTCCTTGCGGCACGTAGGCAATTCCTTTGGCGACACGTTGATGGCTTTCATCACCCTGAATGCTTTCGCTGTCGATCATGGCCTTGTCCGCTTTGCTGGGTAATATCCCCATCAACGCTTTGAACAACGTAGTCTTTCCCATGCCATTGCGTCCCATGATGGCCAAAGTTTCATTTTTCTCTGCTTTAAAGCTGACACCTTGAATGACCTTGCTCTGTCCGTAGCTCACCTGCATATTTTCGATTTCCAACATAACCTACTCTCCTCACGGTCTCACAGAGACTAATGGCCCAGATAAACTTCAATCACTTTTTCATTTTCCTGTACCTTGTCCATCGATCCTTCTGCCAGAATTTTCCCCTGGTGCAGCACAGTGACCTTGTGCGCGATTTTCTTGACGAACTCCATATCATGCTCGATGACGATGACCGACCGGTTCATACAGATGCGATTGAGCAGGTCTGCGGTCTGGTCACGCTCCTTTGCGCTCATACCGGCTACAGGTTCGTCAAGCATCAGCAGCTCCGGTTCCTGCATCAGCAACATGCCAATTTCCAGCCACTGCTTCTGGCCATGACTGAGCAGCGCGGCTTCCATGCTCAGCATGTCCTGCAACAAAATCTGTTCGGCCACATTATTGACCCTGTCCACCACTTCATCCGTTCTCTTGAAAAACAGACTACCCCACACACTGCGCCCTATTGGGTAAGAAATTTCAAGGTTCTGGTAAACCGTCAGATTCTCGTAAATTGATGGGGTTTGAAACTTGCGGCCCACGCCAGCACGCACGATCTCGTGTTCAGCAAGCGATGTGAGCTCCTTATTCTTGAACTTGATGGAACCCGAAGTTGATTTTGTTTTTCCGCAGATAAGATCAAGTAAGGTTGTCTTTCCCGCACCGTTTGGCCCGATCACCACGCGCAATTCATTTTTGTCTACATACAGCGTTAAATTATCCACGGCTTTAAAGCCATCAAACGATACCGTCAGATCTTCAATCGCCAGCACGAAATCGGTATTGCTCATGCTTTTGCTCCTTTTTCCTGGATGTGTTTCGTACTCTTCACATCATTAGTTGCAGCTGAACGCCTGGCTTTTGCAATGTCTATGTATCGCTTGATGAAACCTAACTTTGACGCATGTTTTTCATACAGTCCGGCCAGGCCGTTCGGGAAAAACATGACTACTGATATGAACAATCCACCCATCAGAAACAGCCATAACTCCGGGTAAGTCTCGGAAAATATCGTCTTGCCATAATTCACCAGCAAGGTGCCATACACCGCCCCTATCTGCGACATACGTCCGCCTACTGCCGCAAAGATAACCATCTCGATGGAAGGCACGATGCCGATAAAGGACGGCGACATGAAGCCCACCTGCAAAGCGAACATAGCGCCGCCAATTGAGGAAAACATTGCGGCTACGCAGAATATGAATATCTTGAAGTTGGAAACGTCGTATCCGGAGAAACGAACACGCTCTTCCTTGTCGCGCATCGCCAGCAGTAGCATGCCGAACTTGCTGGAGAGTATGAAGCGGGAGATGAAAATGCAGCCAAACAGCATCAGGCCATTAACGTAATAGAGGATATATTTGGCACTGTCTTCGCGGATATCCCAACCCAGGATCGTTTTAAGGTCGGTAATACCATTCACCCCCCCGGTATAACCTTGTTGCCCGACGATCAGAATGCTCAGGATCAATGCGATTGCCTGCGTGATGATCGCAAAGTAGACCCCGCCCACGCGTCGCTTGAACATCGCAAAACCGATGATGTATGCAAACAATGTGGGAACAATCAATATGGCCAGAATCGTCAGGGGCAGGCTCTTGAAAGGCTCCCAGAACCAGGGCAACGACGTGATCTGGTTCCAATCCATAAAGTCCGGTATGCCTGGTGTGGTCTGGATTTTTGTGCTGATCGGATCCGACGCCTCCAATTTCAGAAACATGGCCATACAGTAACCACCCAGGCCAAAGAAGATTCCTTGACCCAGACTCAGAATGCCGCCGTTACCCCACAGCAATACCAGGCTGACCGCAATAAAGGCGTAAGTGATGTATTTGCCAGCCAGCCCCAAACGAAACACATCCAGTCCCAGAGGCAGCGCAATAAATATGATCGCGGCCAGCATTGCCAGTCCAACCGCGCCCTTGTGGCCACCTATCAATCTGTTAAATAGCGTATTCATCTTGAGTCCTTTATTTACGAATCTTAGAAGCGAATAATCCCTCGGGGCGCATCATCAGAATGATGACGATGGTGAGCAAGGTGGTAACCTTGCCCATGGAGCTGGTCATAAAGAACTGAAGTATGGACTGTGCTTGTGCAATACCAAATGCCGAGGATATCGTTCCCAACAAGCTGGCTGCACCGCCAAATACCACAACCATAAAACTATCGACGATATACAACGAGCCACTGGTTGGTCCGGTAGAACCAATCGTGGTGAAAGCGGCACCCGCTACACCGGTGATACCGCAGCCAAGTGCAAAAGTGATACGGTCTACCTTCTTGGTATTGATACCGACGGCACCTGCCATTACCCGGTTCTGAACCGTAGCGCGCACGCGCAATCCCCATCTGGAACGAAACATGAACAAGAACACACCGGCGGTAATTAATGCGGTCAGACCCATAACGAACACGCCATTTATCGGAATATCGATATCCGGCGTAGGCTTGAATGAACCCAACATCCATTCGGGCAATTCGGCACTGACCTCTTTTGCACCAAATGCAGATCGGAATATCTGCTGCATGACCAGACTCAGCCCCCATGTGGCAAGCAGCGTATCCAGCGGGCGTTTATACAGATGCCTGATAAGCACAAATTCGACGAGGTAACCTACTGCGAAAGCCAGACCGAAAGCCACGATCATGGCAAACGGAAAGTAGTAATTGACGAAATCGTATTTAACTGCAAATTTTGACAACATGACTGTTGCGTAAGCGCCGATGATCATGAATTCACCGTGTGCCATATTGATCACACCCATTTGACCAAAAATAATTGCCAGTCCAAGCGCCATCAGAAGCAACACACTAAACAGGCTCAAGCCCGAAAAGCCTTGCATGACGAAGACGTTCCCTATTTCTGCCATCGAGTATCCAAACATGATGTAGCCTCCAGCTTTTTGACTTTCCTATAAGAAGTAAATAATTACTAAACTATAGCGATGATCTTTTTTAGACTTGCATCAGCAGCCCCACCGGGGCTGCTGTGCTGATACCAGACTGACTCTTATTGATAACCCTTTGGGAACGGGTCAGGTTTGATGTAGTCAGAGGTGTAAACAACCTTGGCTTGTCCATCCTTACCCCACTCTCCGATGCGCAACTTGGTCATCAGATGGTGATTTTCTTCCACAGTTACCGGACCTTCAGGTGCATCCTTAAACACATATCCTGGTAATGCAGCCTGCACCTTGTCTACGTCAAAGCTACCCGCACGCTCAACCGCAGCCTTGTACAACCAGGGACCCAGATATGCCGCTTGTGTCACGTCACCAATCACTGACTTGTCACCCCATCTCTTTTTAAACGCTGCAACAAACTTCTTGTTCTCCTGGTTGTCTTGAGATTGGAAATACTTCATTGCAGAGTAGAATCCCGCCAGATTTTCACCACCAATACCCAGCACTTCATCTTCGGTGACAGAAATCGTCAGCATGGTTTGTTTGGATGAGTTCAAGCCTGCCGCATTGAGCTGTTTGAACCATGCAACGTTGCTGCCACCCACCACTGCCGCGTAGATTACATCGGGTTTTTTCAGTTTAATCTTGTTGATTACCGAGCCGAACTGAGTGTCGCCCAAGGCAATGTATTCTTCACCCACCACAGTGCCACCGAGATGCTGCTCGATATGTTTGCGAGCAATTTTCATGGAAGTTCTTGGCCAAATGTAATCGGAACCAATCAGATAATATGTTTTGGCTTTCTTTTCCTTGTGTATCCAATCCAGTCCGGCCAGAATTTGCTGGGTCGCTTCCTGTCCGGTGTAGAACACATTCTTGGATTGCTCCAGACCTTCATAGAAGGTTGGATAGAACAGCAAGCCATTTTCTTTTTCAAACACGGGCAACGCCGCTTTGCGCGAAGCGGATGTCCAACAACCCATTACCGCAGCGACCTTGTCTGAGACCAACAGTTTTTTGGCTTTTTCAGCAAATGTCGGCCAGTCGCTGGCGCCGTCTTCCTGAATCACTTCAATCTTTCGACCCAGAATTCCGCCCAAGGCATTGATCTGCTCAATCGCCAATTTCTCGGCTTGAATAGATCCGGTCTCACTGATCGCCATAGTGCCCGTGGCAGAATGCAGAATCCCAACCTTGACCGTTTTATCGGTCACCGCCAGCCCTGTGGTATTGACCTTTGCTGTCGGAAAATCTGCGGAAAATGCGCTGCCCGCAAAAACTCCCGTAGCAATAAGCGCGATGGTTAAAGCACCACTTGCTTTGATAAAACGACGTCTACTTAAGGTACTCATAATATATTTCTCCTGGTTAAAATAACAAACACAAACTCACTCAATAATCTTGAGCAACCTTTTAAATCTAATGCCCCACCATCCAAGGTCTTGCAGTTTTTTTGGTCTGCATCTGCAAAATTGGCGTGCCCGATTCTGGATTAACCTTGTACGCCCCAGACTTGTTGTTGCCCAAACCGGGTTTACAACTATGTGTCCCGGTACAACCGCAACTGGAACGACGGCCAGTTCTAGGCTCGTGCGCAGATCGCTCGTTGCGCTCGTGAGCGCTGCGTTGCGTCTTGCCAATAATGGCCAGGCGCGGCACCGACAGAATGCGCGGACTTTCACAACCACATTCCTCGCATTCCGCTGGCAGGCTGGAATCGTTCGTCCTGCGCAGCGCGGTAAATACACCACAGGTTTCACATTGATATTCATAAAGAGGCATGACGGGCGCTCCTTAGCTCGCTACTGCAGTGTCAATGCCGCCCGTGACAACAATTTCCGGGCCGTTGGCATTGGGCTTGAGATCGAAATCGAAAATCTCGGTCGGCAACCACAAAGTGGCGCAGGCGTTGGGTATATCCACAATGCCGCTGATGTGCCCC
>JACPYR010000052.1 GCA_016195965.1 Nitrosomonadales bacterium
ACCCTCGTGGCCCGCAGTAAAGGCCGCGCTGTAACCGTAGATCACCCAGAGCACCGCGATGACGCAGAAAATCGCAAAGCTCTGCATCACGGTAGACAAGGCGTTTTTCCTGCGCACCATCCCAGAGTAGAACAGAGCCAGACCAGGAACAGTCATCAGCAGCACGAACGCGGTTGAGGTCATCATCCAGGCGATGTCGCCCTTGTTGCAGTCAAAGCCCTTGTCGCCGCATTTCGGCGCGGCGGCAGCTGCCGCAGCATCAGTGACGGGAGCAGCGGTAGCCGGTGATGAAACAGCGGCAGTTCCAGAGGTTACGGATTCATTCGCGTATGCTGGGGCGAATTGCAGGCAAAGCATCATTCCTAGCGCGATCAGCGCTATAAATTTTTTCATGACGATCTCCTAGATTTTAAAGGGCTTCGGGGCCTGATTCACCGGTGCGAATGCGGATCACCTGTTCCAGGTCGGTGACGAAAATTTTTCCGTCGCCGATCTTGCCGGTATTGGCCGCTTTCTCGATCGCCTCGATGACCTGATCGAGCATGCTCTCTTGAATGGCGGCTTCCAATTTGATTTTAGGCAGGAAATCCACGACATATTCCGCACCGCGATACAGCTCGGTGTGACCCTTTTGCCTGCCAAAGCCCTTGACTTCGGTAACGGTGATCCCTTGCACGCCAATGGCGGAAAGGGCTTCACGCACTTCGTCGAGCTTGAACGGCTTGATGATTGCTACGACCATTTTCATTTTCTTACCCTCCATTCAGTTGGGAATCATTAAAATTTGTAAATCGCTTCCAGCCCCAAAGAGCTCTGGCTATCCCTTGCAATAGTGTCGTTATAAGCAAATGAAGCTTTGTCCGACTTATCCTGGCGAACTTCGCCGCGCAACTCCACGCTCTTGGACGGTGCATAGCCTACGGTCAACGTAGCTTCTTTCCACGTCTGAACTACACCGGTACGATAACCATCCGTGTCATTAAAGCTCTCAATACGCACCGAGATACGCCATGGATCATTGATCTGATAATTCGCGTAGGCTGCCAAGCCACTCCATTTCGCGCTACCGGTTGATCCATTAGCTAGCGGGGCATTGTCCTGCGAGCCGCCGTCATAGTTCAGCGCAAAGTTCAGGCTATCAGTTACTGCATAGGTGAGCACCAAGTCGAGCAGATTGCGATTCCCCTGTGTTGCACTTCCGTTAACAATTTGTTCTGTGCCATAGTGATCCATGACATTGAATACGATGGTCTTGGTTGGAGTCAGCATCAGACCCAGCTCAATATTCTTGTTTGGATGTTGATCGTTCGCTTCATCCCAGCCGTTATTGACGCCCCCCATTACACTGACCGCATCCGACGCCTTATAGGTCGTGCGTAATCCGGTATGGGTAAAAGGAATCGCATAACCAAACAGGATGGAGCGCGAGAAGTTGGTGTTGGCGGATGACTTGATATATTCCTGACCTGCCTGGGTGATGAATTTACCCGCGATAGTCGTCCACGAACCTGCGGCATATTGCACATAGGCTTGCGTAAGGTCGAAGGTTTGATTGGCAACGCCAGCTCCATAAGACGCTATGGTGCTGGCATCTTTGCCCATGGTGACATTGACCGCGCCGCCATAGCCTTCTGCAGGCGTTTTCGCAATCGTCAAATCCATCGCCTGCATCGTGAAACTGTTGTGCGCGTAATCGAACACCCGGTTGTTAAAACCGCCAGTGGCAAATTGCCCCGTGCCGGAAAGGCTGCTGTATGAAAAATCAATATCCCCGCTCAGGCTGATGCCCGACGCATCAAGAATGGCCGACAGCGTCGGTGCGGCGGGTGCAGCCGGAGCATCCGCCGCCAGAGCAGCACCAGGTATAGCCAAAGCCGCAATGATGAGTGAACTTAGTAAATTCCCTTTATTCATGTTATTTCCTTTCTAAAGTATTAAATCGAGAACGGGGTCTGAGGCATCCGTCATCGCTACATCTGCAGGATGTGTGCCATGAGCAATTATTCATTAAATAACAATTGCTTACCAAAATTCTAAAGGTATTTCACCAAGCCTAACGCACCAAGTATAGGCGAGCCCTGCAACATATGCACCACCCGAGTGCGGCTACATACAAGGGAAATTTGCTACACTGACATTCAAATATCAAACACACTGGAGTCATGCCATGCTCAACCAAAAACTTTTCGATGACTTGTCATCCAAACTGAATGAAGCGGTGAACAGCGGCCCCGCGAAAGACCTCGAAAAAAATATGCGCGCCCTGCTCGCGCAAGGCTTTGCCAAACTCGATCTGGTGACTCGCGAAGAGTTCGACGTGCAAACGCAAGTGCTGGCCCGCACGCGTGAGAAGCTCAACGCGCTGGAAGCGCGTGTCACAGAACTGGAAGCACAACGCAGCAAAACCACCCCGTAAACATGGGCCTCGCGGTCCTTTATAGCCGCGCTCTTTCCGGGATGGAGGCCGACCTCGTCACCGTTGAGGTTCATATCGCTAACGGCCTTCCGCAATTTACTATCGTCGGCCTGCCGGAAACAGAGGTCAAGGAAAGCAAAGACCGCGTGCGTGCCGCACTGCAAAACTGCCAATTCGATTTTCCCGCACGCCGCATCACCGTCAACCTCGCGCCCGCCGATCTACCCAAGGAAAGCGGCCGTTTCGATCTGCCTATCGCACTGGGCATACTCGCGGCGACCGGGCAGATCCCATCCGACAAGCTGTCCGAATATGAATATGCAGGAGAGCTGGCGCTGACCGGCGAGCTGCGCGCGATACGCGGCGCACTGGCGATGACCTACCGCGCGGCGAACAGTGGGCGTGCATTTATTTTGCCACATGCCAATGCCGCCGAGGCTGCGCTGGTGGAAGAAGCCACCGTGTATCCGGCACAATCGCTGCTGCAGGTAGCCGCACACCTTGCCGGACGTGAACCGATCTCAACTTATGTCAGCCAGCCGCAAACGATCCCGCCACATTATCCTGACATGCGCGAAGTGAAGGGCCAGACGCAGGCCAAACGCGCGCTGGAAATAGCCGCAGCGGGAGGGCACAGCGTGCTGATGATGGGCCCGCCGGGAACCGGGAAATCCATGCTCGCGGCGCGTTTTCCCGGCATCCTGCCGCAGATGTCGCAGACCGAAGCGCTGCAGAGCGCAGCCGTGCAATCGCTGGACGGCAATTTCGATGTGAAGAAGTGGAAGACGCGCCCCTATCGCGCGCCGCACCATACCGCATCCGGCGTGGCTTTGGTCGGCGGCGGCAGCAATCCGCGTCCCGGTGAAATATCGATGGCCCTGCACGGCGTACTGTTTCTCGACGAGTTGCCGGAATTCGACCGCAGCGTGCTGGAAGTGTTGCGCGAACCGATGGAATCCGGCCACATCACGATCTCGCGCGCCGCACAGCGTGCAGATTTTCCTGCGCAGTTCCAGCTGATCGCCGCCATGAACCCTTGCCCTTGCGGTTATCTGGGCCACTACAACGGAAAATGCCGCTGCACGCCGGATCAGATTTCGCGGTACCGCAGCAAGATATCCGGTCCGCTGCTGGATCGCATCGATATCCAGATCGAAGTGCCTGCCGTACCGCAGGATGCCTTGCTCAACAAGGCGGATGGCGAAGCCAGTGCCGATTTACAGGCGCGCGTCGAGAGCGCGCGCCAACTCCAACTGGCACGCCAGGGCAAACCCAACGCACAACTTTCTGTTATCGAGACCGACACAGTATGTATGCCCGATGCGCAGGGCGTCGCGCTGCTGCAACATGCCATCAGCCGCCTGAGCCTTTCCGCGCGCGCTTACCACCGCGTGCTCAAAGTGGCGCGCAGCATCGCCGACCTGGAAGGAATGGACAGCATAGCAACGAAACATATCGCCGAAGCGGTGCAATATCGCCGCCTGAATCTCTGAATCACAAACATGCCCGGCACTGCATGGCCGCATGGTAAAATTCGCGCTTATTTTTTAAGCCGGATGCCATGAGCCTCAAGCCACACCTACTCGAAAAAATGCCCATAGAAAAACTATTGGCCCAACGCATCCTGATCCTCGATGGCGCGATGGGTACGATGATTCAACGCTACAAGCTGACCGAGGCGGACTATCGCGGCGCGCGCTTCGCGGACTGGCATCGCGATCTCAAGGGCAACAACGACCTGCTGGTTATCACCAGGCCCGAGGTCATCAAGGCGATCCACTGCGAATACCTGGAGGCGGGTGCAGACATCATCGAGACCAATACCTTCGGCGCGAACGCGACCACGCTGAAAGCCTACGGCATGGAGCAGTTGAACTACGAGCTGAACAAGGCGGGTGCCGCGCTGGCCCGCGAGGCCTGCGACCAGTATGCCACTGCGGACAAGCCGCGCTTCGTCGCGGGGGTGCTGGGCCCGACCGACAAGACCGCGACCATCTCGCCCGACGTGAACGACCCGGCGGCGCGCAACATCACCTTCGACCAGCTGGTGGCCGACTATTCCGACGCGACTCGCGGCCTGATGGACGGCGGCGCAGACCTGATCCTGATCGAGACCATCTTCGACACGCTGAACGCCAAGGCCGCGATCTTCGCGGTGCAGAGCGTGTTCGAGCAGCGCGGCACCTCGCTGCCCATCATGATTTCGGGCACGATCACCGACGCATCGGGGCGCACACTGACCGGCCAGGTCACTGAGGCCTTCTACAACTCGCTGGCTCACGCCAACCCGATTTCCATTGGCCTCAACTGCGCGCTGGGCGCGGAAGAACTGCGTCAGTATGTAGAGGAGATGTCGCGCGTCGCGAACTGCTATGTCAGCGCGCACCCCAACGCGGGCCTGCCCAATCCACTGGCCGAAACCGGCTACGACGATACGCCGGAGAACATGGCGGGTCACATCAGGGAATGGGCCGCGAGCGGCTTCCTCAATATCATTGGCGGTTGCTGCGGTACTTCGCCCGCGTTTATCCGCGCCATCGCCGAGACGGTGAAGGACATCCCGCCGCGCAAGATTCCGAACAATCCGGTCGAGTGCCGCCTGTCCGGTCTGGAGCCGTTCAACATCGGCGAAGACTCGCTGTTCGTCAACGTGGGCGAACGCGCCAACGTCACGGGTTCGGCCAAGTTCAAGCGCCTGATCCTCGAAGGCAAGTTTGATGAGGCGCTGGAAGTCGCCAAGCAGCAGGTGGAGACCGGCGCGCAGGTCATCGACGTGAACATGGACGAGGCCATGCTGGACGGCGAGGCCGCGATGGTGAAGTTCCTGAACCTGATCGCCTCCGAGCCCGACATCTCCAAGGTTCCGCTGATGATAGACTCCTCCAAGTGGAGCATCATCGAGGCCGGGCTCAAGTGCGTGCAGGGCAAGTCCATCGTCAACTCGATCTCGCTGAAAGAGGGCGAGGAGAACTTCATCAAATACGCGACGCTGGTGCGTCGCTATGGCGCGGCGGCGGTGGTGATGGCGTTCGACGAACAAGGACAGGCCGACACCTACAAACGCAAGACAGAAATCTGCCAGCGCAGCTACAACATCCTGGTGAACAAGGTCGGCTTCCCGCCGGAAGACATCATCTTCGATCCGAATATTTTTGCGATTGCCACCGGCATCGAAGAGCACAACAACTACGCGGTGGACTTCATCGAGGCCTGCGCGTGGATACGCAAGCACCTGCCTTACGCGAAGATTTCCGGCGGCGTGTCCAACGTGTCGTTCAGCTTCCGTGGCAACGAGCCGGTGCGCGAAGCAATCCACACCGTGTTCCTGTATCACGCGATCAAGGCCGGCATGAACATGGGCATCGTCAACGCCGGGCAGCTCGGCGTGTATGAAGAGATTCCCAAAGACCTGCGCGACGCGGTCGAAGACGTTGTGCTCAACCGTCATCCGGACGCGGGCGAAAAGCTGGTCAAGCTGGCCGAGTCCGTCAAGGGTGGCGGCAAGGAACAGGTCGAAGATCTGGAATGGCGCAAAGGCACGGTGCAGGAACGGCTCACCCACGCGCTGGTGCGCGGCATCACCACCTACGTCGTCGAGGACACCGAGGAAGCGCGCCTGCTGACCAAGTTCCCGGTCGAGGTGATCGAAGGCCCGCTGATGACAGGCATGAACGTGGTCGGCGACCTGTTTGGCGCGGGCAAGATGTTTTTGCCGCAGGTGGTGAAATCCGCCCGCGTGATGAAGCAGGCCGTGGCTCATCTGATTCCTTACATCGAGGCGGAGAAATTGCGCTCGGGCGACAACAAACCCAAGGGCAAGATCCTGATGGCGACCGTGAAGGGCGATGTGCACGACATCGGCAAGAACATCGTCACGGTAGTGCTGCAGTGCAACAACTTCGAAGTGGTGAACATGGGCGTGATGGTGCCCGCCCAGCAGATACTCGATGCGGCGCGCGAGCACAAGGTCGACATCATCGGCCTGTCCGGCCTGATCACGCCCTCGCTGGAAGAGATGGCACATGTGGCGAAGGAGATGGAGCGCCAGGGCTTTACAGTTCCGCTGCTGATCGGCGGCGCGACCACCTCGCGCGTGCACACCGCCGTGAAAATAGCACCGAACTATACTAGCGGCACCACGGTGTATGTCACCGACGCCTCGCGCGCGGTCGGCGTGTGCAGCAACCTGCTGAGCAACACCACGCGCGACAGCTACATCGCCGAGATCAGGGCCGACTACGCCGAGGCGCGCGACCAGCACGAGGGTAAAAAGAGCAAGGCCTCCTACGTCACGCTGGCCGAGGCCCGCGCGCACAATCTCAAGACCGACTGGAAGCAATACACCCCGCCCAGGCCCAAACTGCTGGGCGTGCAGAAGCTGGAAAACTACCCGCTGGAGGCGCTCGTCGAGTTCATCGACTGGACGCCGTTCTTCCAGGCCTGGGAACTGGCAGGACGCTATCCGAAGATTCTGCAGGACGAGGTGGTCGGCGTGGAGGCGACCAAGCTGTTCGCCGATGCGCAAGCGATGCTGAAAAAAATCGTCAAGGAAAAATGGCTCAGCGCCAACGCCGTGTTCGGCCTGTTCCCCGCGAATACTGTGAACAGTGACGACATCGAAATCTACAGCGATGAGAAGCGCAACAAGATTGCGATGACCTGGCACAACCTGCGCCAGCAGACGAAGAAGCCCGCCGACATCCCGAACTACTGCCTGGCCGACTACATCGCGCCCAAGGAATCTGATGTGAAGGACTACATCGGCGCGTTCGCGGTGACCACCGGCATCGGCATCGAGCAGAAGATGAAGGAATTCGAGAAGGTACACGACGACTACAGCGCGATCATGTTGCAGGCGCTGGCCGACCGGCTCGCGGAGGCCTTCGCCGAACACCTGCACCTGCGTGTGCGCCGCGAGTTCTGGGGCTATGCGGCAGACGAAGGCCTGGACAACGATGCGCTGATCGCGGAAAAGTATCGCGGCATCCGTCCCGCCCCCGGCTACCCTGCCTGCCCGGAGCACAGCGAGAAGGGCCCGCTGTTCGAACTGTTGCAAGCGCCGATCAAC
The DNA here is from genome assembly GCA_016195965.1 of Nitrosomonadales bacterium. Lineage (GTDB taxonomy): Bacteria > Pseudomonadota > Gammaproteobacteria > Burkholderiales > Gallionellaceae > Gallionella. Next base: position 7,485 of record JACPYR010000052.1, read on the forward strand.
GCAGGCATCACCCTGACCGAAAGTTTCGCGATGCTGCCGACTGCTGCGGTCAGCGGCTTCTACTTCTCTCACCCCGAGGCGAAATATTTCGCGACCGGCAAGATCGACAAGGATCAGGTCGCGGACTATGCCAAGCGCAAGGGCTGGACGCTGGAACAGGCGGAGCGCTGGCTGGCACCGGTGCTGAGTTACTAGGAGAACGTTGTGGCTGATGAATTTAGCTTTAGCTTACAGGCCAAACGCACGCGTCTAAGTGATAGTGAATTGATAGAGGCATTGCAATTTGCCACAGGAATGCTTGGTGAGGGTTATTTCACATCGACCGCTTATGATGGACTGGTTGGGAAGCGCCCTCATTCAGCTACGATAATTGATAGATTCGGGTCGTGGAAAAAGGCTCTTGCATTAATTGGCATTACCGGTGGAAAAGAAAGGCATTACTCGCCAGAAGAGTTGGTCTCTAATCTTGAGGCAGCGTGGAAGCAACTAGGCTATCCACCCGGCAAGAGAAAAATAGCATCGCTGGGAGCGAAAATTTCCGAGTCTCCCTACAAGCGGCGTTGGGGCAGCATGCAAGATGCTTGCATAGCACTTGCAGCTTTCCATGAAGGCAAGATATCTAAAGAAAGCCTATTGGCAGGACGTCCGGAGAATGAACCTGTTCGTACGACAATTCCTCTCAAGGATAGATGGGCTGTCTTAAAACGTGACAACTACCGCTGTGTAAAGTGCGGAGCAAACCCATCCAGTAATCACGAAATTGAGTTGGAAGTAGACCACATCTTTCCCGTCGCCAAAGGTGGCGGAAATTCTCTTGAAAACCTACAAGTTCTTTGCCGCGAATGTAATCAAGGTAAAAAAGATAGATAAAGTATTTGAGGCGTAGCAATTAACTAAAGAAGGAAAAAGTGGAATGACTGAACTCATCAAAACCGACACCCAACTAGGCGAAGGCACGGAAGCGCAAGCCGCAACTAATGGGATCAGCATCACAATAGTTTTCGACACAATGCAATCAGTCGCAGAAAAGCATTTGGCCAACAGGATGCGCTCGACACCGATATAATTGAGATCATCATGATTACCCACATACAAATCCAGCAAGCCGTTGATCGCCTGGTGGCATCAGCCCAACCGAGCAAGGTGATATTGTTCGGTTCTTACGCGCGCGGTGATGCGACGGAAAGTTCGGATTTGGATTTGATGGTGATTGAGCCTGTGGTCAACAACCAATTCGACGAGATGGTGCGCCTGCGCAATGCGGTGGGGAGTATGCCGGTAGGGGTGGATTTGCTGGTGTATTCCGATAGTGAAGCCGCGCGTCGCAGCCAAGTCCCTGGCACTGCTTTGTATTGGGCGTTTAAGGAAGGGCGGGTGATGTATGACGCCAGCCACTGAAGAGGCGCTGCGTTTTATTCGGTTGGCGGACGACGATGCCGCAGCGTTTCGCGGCTTGCTGAAACTGCCCGAGGTGAAATTCCGTCTGGCGTGTTTCCATGCGCAACAGGCCGTCGAAAAATTATTGAAGGCGGTGCTGATTTTTAATGGTATCGAATTTCAGCGCACCCATGACTTGCATACCCTTGCAACCTTGCTGTTGCAGAATGACATTACGCCACCCTGCGCTCCTGAAGAATTAACTCGCCTCAATCCGTTTGCCGTGACGTACCGCTATGACGATACGGATATTCCGCTGATTCGGGATGACGTTGTAGAGACGATGGTGAATGCCATGCGTCACTGGGCGGGCGAAGTCGTTACAAAATGAATTTGGATTGTTGGGTATTGCTACGTTGACCAGCGACTTGTCCGATGTTGTTTGTCGGCCTAGTCGATTGGCCATGCAAAGCTCCACCCAACCCACGGCCTTTTACAATATCGATAACTAACCTGAAAGAGAAGCATGAACGACCTCATCAAAACCGACACCAAACAAGGCGAAGGCGCGGAAGCGCAAGCCGGGCAGACCGTGATCGTGCATTACACCGGATGGCTGTATGACGAGAACGCGCCGGACAACAAGGGTACTAAGTTCGACAGCTCGCTCGACCGCAACGAGCCGTTCGACTTCCCTCTGGGAGGCGGGCGCGTGATCAGTGGCTGGGACGAGGGTGTAGCGGGCATGAAAGAAGGGGGGCAGCGCACGCTGGTTATTCCCCCCGAGATGGGTTACGGCGCACGCGGCGCGGGCGGGGTGATCCCGCCAAATGCGACGCTGGTGTTTGATGTGAAGCTGCTCAAAGTCATCAAGACCGACATCGTCGACACCAAGGTTGGCGAGGGCGATGTGGCACAGGAAGGGCAGCACGTGACCGTGCATTACACCGGCTGGCTGTACGACAAGAACTTGCCCGAAAATAAAGGTGCGAAATTTGACAGTTCGCGCGACCGCAATGAGCCGTTCGATTTCCCGCTGGGCCAGGGCCGTGTGATTCAGGGTTGGGACATTGGCGTGCAAGGCATGAAGGTGGGCGGTCAACGCACCCTAACCATCCCGCCCGAGATGGGCTATGGCAAGCGCGGTGCGGGCGGAGTGATCCCGCCGAATGCGACGCTGGTATTTGATGTCGAACTGCTGGGCGTTCATTAAAAGTTTTTCCGCAGACGACACAGATTCAGTACCAACCAACCGCGCGGTTCGACAAGTTCGCCGAGAATGTTTGCCGATCTTAATAACTGGTTTTAATCTGCGCAAATCTGTGTAATCTGCGGATAATAATTTGGGGTTTCTGATGAACCTGATCTCGCATCCGCTGATCGTCACGGCCTTGATGCTGGCCGTATCCAATTTGTTCATGACGTTCGCCTGGTATGGGCACCTGAAGAATCTCGCCGCTACGCCGTGGTACGTCGCTGCGCTGGTAAGCTGGGGCATTGCGTTGTTCGAATATCTGATCCAGGTACCTGCTAACCGTATAGGCTACACGGAGCTCAGTCTCGGACAACTGAAGATATTGCAGGAAGTGATCACGCTGTCGGTGTTCGTCCCGTTCGCGGTGTTGTATATGAACCAACAATTGAAATGGGATTATCTGTATGCTGCGCTTTGCCTGATGGGTGCGGTGTATTTTATTTTCCGCAGCGCTTAGTTTTTTGCTTTTTACTCTTGGAAAGAATTTATGCAATGTCCGTTCTGCTCTACTGAACTCAGCACCAACGCCCATACTTGCAAGCAATGCGGAGCCACCAAGGTTACCCAGCGCACCCCGGTGGGTATTTTTGTGGCCTGGGCAGGAATGCTGATGGCAATTTTGTTGGCCATGTTATTGGCCGCCCTGATGATCCTGCCCTTTACCGAGCACGGCTTAAGCGGCTATCCATGGCCGACGCTCATCATCTGCTCGATCGCTGCATTTGGCTTGTTCAAATATTCCAAATCCACGATTCATACCAAATGGATACGCCGGGAAGATTGATCATCCATGACTACGAATAATATGCCGAGGATACATATCCTGGGAATTTGCGGGACCTTCATGGGCGGCATCGCCGCGATTGCCCAACAGGCAGGCCATCGCGTTACCGGTTGCGATGCCAACGTCTATCCGCCGATGAGTACACAGCTTGAAGCACAGGGCATAGAGCTGATCGAAGGCTTCGGCATCGAACAGTTAGAACTCAAGCCGGATGTGTTCGTGATCGGCAACGTGGTATCGCGCGGGAATCCACTGATGGAAGAAATCCTTAACCGCAACCTGCCTTACATCTCTGGCCCGCAATGGTTGGCGGATACCCTCCTTCGCGACAAATGGGTTTTGGCAGTAGCGGGTACTCACGGCAAAACCACGACGACGTCCATGCTGGCCTGGATACTGGAATATGCCGGGCTGAACCCAGGCTTCCTGATCGGCGGGGTGCCGCAAAATTTTGGCATTTCGGCACGCATCACCGATTCACCGTTCTTCGTGATCGAAGCGGATGAATATGACACTGCATTTTTCGACAAGCGCTCCAAGTTCGTGCATTACCATCCGCGCACCGCTATCCTGAACAACCTCGAATATGATCATGCTGATATTTTTCCAGACCTCGCGGCGATAGAAACCCAATTTCATCATCTGGTACGCACCGTCCCCGGCAACGGGCTGGTGGTCAGTAACGGACGTGAGGAATCGATGCGGCGCGTACTCGAGCGCGGCTGCTGGACACAGGTGGAAACATTCGGCTCCGCTCCCTCTCCCGCCGTGGGAGGGCTGGGGTGGGGGAACGGCTGGCAAATCGATAGCGACGACAACGTTTACTTCAATGGCAAGGTGCAGGGCACGTTGCAATGGGAACTGATGGGCGAGCACAACCGCATGAATGCGCTGGCCGCGCTGGCCGCCGCTCGTCATGCCGGTGTGCCCATCGCACAGGGGCTGGCCGCGCTCAAAGAATTCAAGAACGTGAAGCGCCGCATGGAGGTGCTGGGCACGGTCAGAGGCATCACCGTGTACGACGATTTCGCGCATCATCCCACGGCGATAGACACCACCGTCGCCGGGCTGCGCAGCAGGGTCGGAGCAGCTCGGATACTGGCGGTGCTGGAGCCGCGTTCCAATACGATGAAGCTGGGCGTGATGAAGGATGCGCTACCCGGCAGCCTCAAGGATGCTGACCTGGTGTTCTGCTACGCAGGAAATCTTGGCTGGGATGCGCGCGGCGCGCTCGCACCCTTGGGCGACAAGGCAGTGGTAAAAGATGATCTCAACGATCTGATCGAGGCCATTGCCGCCGCCGTAAAACCCGGCGACCACATCCTGGTAATGAGCAACGGAGGCTTCGGCGGGATACACGAAAAACTGCTGAAACGATTGGCGTAAAGGCAGATTTTAAACCCGCCGCTACGGCTCCTGATGATCCAGACCCAGCTCCTGAATCTTGCGCGTCAGGGTGTTGCGCCCTATACCTAACAAGGTGGCTGCTTCAATACGCCGTCCATTGGTGTGTTGCAAGGCCTGCAGAATCAGGGTTCGCTCGAACTGCGCGGTGAACGTGTCCATGATGCGCTCGTCTCCACGCTGCAGCGATAGCGCTGCCTGTTGCGCCAATGCAGCGCTCCAATCCCCGCTTGATGATGACTGGGTTGATAATCCGCCGCGCCATTCCGGGGGCAGGTCGGCGACCTCCACGATTTGTGAGGGCGTCATCACGGTCAGCCAGTGACACAGATTTTCCAGTTGCCGTACATTGCCGGGAAAGTCCTGCGCGCTCAGATGCTGCAGCGTCGCGTCGCTGAATTGCTTCTGTTCGACCGCGAGTTCGCGCGCACTTTTTTGCAAAAAATATTTTGCCAGCAGCGGAATGTCTTCGCGCCGCTCACGCAGTGGCGGCAAGCGCAGCCTTATCACGTTCAGGCGATGAAACAGATCTTCGCGGAACAGCCCCTGTTTGACGCGCTCATCCAGATTCTGGTGGGTGGCGGTGATGATGCGCACATTGGCCTTGATCGGCTGATGCCCGCCGACGCGATAGAAATTTCCGTCTGACAACACCCGCAACAAGCGGGTTTGCAAATCGGCGGGCATATCGCCGATTTCATCGAGGAACAGCGTGCCGCCCTCGGCCTGCTCAAAACGCCCGCGCCGGCTCGCAGCCGCGCCGGTAAACGCGCCGCGTTCATGGCCGAATAATTCCGATTCCAGTAAATCCTTCGGGATCGCGGCCGTGTTGATCGCGATAAACGGCTTGTCTGCGCGTGGGCTATGGCGGTGCAGCGCACGCGCGACCAATTCCTTTCCGGTACCTGATTCGCCGTTGATCAGCACCGTCGCATGGGATTGCGACAACCGGCCTATGGCGCGGAATACCTCCTGCATTGCCGGAGCATGGCCGAGTATATCGGCGGCGACTTCGACAGGCTCGGCTTCACCGGATTTGCGTTTGCTTTGCTCCAGCGCGCGTCGTATCAGTTCCACCGCATGGTTGATATCGAACGGTTTGGGTAGATATTCGAACGCCCCGCCCTGAAATGCAGCAACCGCACTTTCCAGATCGGAATAAGCGGTCATGATGATGACTGGAATTTGCGGGTAGCGTTGATGCAGTACCTGCAAAAAATCCAGCCCCGAACTCCCGGGCATGCGGATATCGCTGACCACAACCTGGGGCGCGTCGTTATTCAATGCGCGCAACGCGTCATCCGCGCTGGAGTAACTCTTGAACTCGATATCTTCACGCGCCAGAGATTTCTCCAACACCCAGCGTATTGAGCGGTCGTCATCGATAATCCATACTGATCTCATGTTTGTCACCTACGGTAAGGGCAGCAGCACGGTGAAACAGGTACGCCCGGGTTCGCTATTGAATTCAATCATGCCATGGTGCTGGCTGACGAAGTCCTGAGCCAGCGTTAATCCCAGCCCGTGACCATCGGCGCGTCCCGATACCAGCGGATAAAAAATCTTGTCGTGCAGTTCAGGCGGTATGCCCGGCCCATTGTCGATAATCTGCACCATCACAGCCAGGCGATGGCGGCGTTTGATCAGAGTCACCTGGCGTGCGATACGCGTGCGCATAATGATCTGCCCGTGGCCTTGCATCGCCTGAGCCGCATTGCGCACGATGTTGAGCATGGCCTGGATCAGCTGTTCCTTGTCGCCAACCAGCGCGGGCAGGCTGAGGTCATAGTCGCGTTTTATCGTCAATCCTTCGGACACTTCCGCCAGCACCACACTGCGTACGCGCTCCAGCACTTCGTGGATGTTGAGTGCCCCAAAGTGAGATGCATGCTGCGGGGCGAGTAATTTTTCCATCAGCGAACGCAACCGGTCCGCTTCCTGCACGATGACCTGAGTGTATTCGCGCAACGCCGGCTTTTCCAATTCCTGTTCGAGCAACTGCGCGGCGCCGCGTATGCCCCCCAGCGGATTTTTAATTTCATGTGCCAGGTTGCGCAACAATAACCGGTTGGCCTGGGTCTGATCCAGCATCTGCTCTTCTCGGGCCAGTTTCAGCGGCCTGTCTATCGCGTGAAATTCGAGCAGCAAATATCGTTGGCCGAGCTGCAGCGGAGTGGCGGCGCAGCGTAATTGCAACTTTCCGTGCGCATGTGTTCCCAGCGTCAGATCATGTTCGATATAGCTGGCGTTGTTCTGTATCGATTGCTGCATCGCGCTGACCAGTTGTTCGGTATGCACAAACACATGTTGCAACGGATGCCCCAGCAGGTTTTTCGAGCTTACGTCGAACAATTGTTCCGCCGCCGGATTGAGATAGGCGATACGCGATTCGTCATCCAGCAGGATGACAGCAGTCGCGAGGAATTCCAGCGTGAGCGAGGGAAAGTTGTGCATATCGTCTATTAAGCAGAAAGCATGCCAGACGAAATAAGATTCACTATAAAATCCTACGCAATATAAGCGTGGCGTTGATGCGTAGCCGTGAATTTGGTCAATTCATGCCTGAATCTGATTTGCGCGGGATGGTAGGGTTCACCGGCACGCCCTTTAATTTTGAAAGCTCGGTCTTGAGCGCTTCTATGTTGTTTTGATGCAAGTCAACCTGTTCCTGCAGCGCTTTGATTTTCTCCTCGTACTTGGCGACGTTGCGAAAAGTCTTTCCATCGGCTCCCGTGTAGACCTCCGGGTTTGACTCGCCTTCCTTCAAGTTTTGATTCGCCTCTGCCAGCTGTTTTTCTTCCGCATCCAGTTCATCTTTCAAAATCTTGCGGCGGGCTTCATCACGGTTTTTTTGTGTTTCATTATCCACTTTAGGAAATCCGGACGAGGCGGGTACCTTGGCCGGGGGCATCATGGTGGGTAACGGTTCCAGATTCAGTTTTTTGCCACCCTTGAGCGGCTTGCTCGAATAAGTGACGTGGCCATTTTCATCGACAGATTTATAAATTTCGGCATGCGCCAATAGCGGACAAATGCAGAGCACTGCAAATAAGAAGCCAGGTTTCATATTCGGTTTCCCTAAAAATAACGCGGCCAGTATAGGACAAGCATCAAGCGCAGACAAACTTTTGCAGTCCGTATAAATAAAAACGGGGCTCGCGCCCCGTTTTGTTCGACAGCCCAGTATGAACAGCTTAGAGGCTGTAGTACATGTCGAATTCGACAGGGTGAGTTGTCATGCGGATGCGGTTCACTTCTTCCATCTTCAATGCAATGTAGGCATCGATGAAGTCGTTGGAGAACACACCGCCACGAGTCAAGAACTCGCGGTCCTTGTCCAGATGAGCCAAGGCTTCATCCAGCGAGGCGCACACGGTTGGTATCTTCGCATCTTCTTCCGGAGGCAGGTCGTACAGGTTTTTGTCGGCCGGGTCGCCAGGATGAATCTTGTTCTGGATGCCGTCCAGACCAGCCATCATCAATGCCGCGAAACACATGTACGGATTCGAAGATGGGTCGGGAAAACGTGTTTCGATACGGCGCGCCTTGTCGCTTGCGACGTGAGGGATACGGATAGAGGCGGAACGGTTTTTGGCCGAGTAAGCCAGCTTCACCGGAGCCTCATAGTGAGGAACCAGACGCTTGTAGGAGTTGGTGCCTGGATTGGTAATCGCGTTTAGCGCCTTGGCATGTTTGATGATGCCGCCGATGTAGTACAGCGCGGTCTCAGACAGGCCTGCATAACCTTTGCCAGCGAACAGGTTTTTGCCGTCTTTCCAGATCGACTGGTGTACATGCATGCCGGAACCGTTGTCTCCGACGATAGGCTTGGGCATGAAGGTCGCGGTCTTGCCATACTGGTGCGCAACGTTGTGCACTACATACTTCAAAGCCTGAGTCTGGTCGGCGCGACGCACCAGCGTGTTGAACTTGGTGCCGATTTCGCACTGGCCCGCGGTCGCCACTTCGTGGTGATGCACCTCAACTTCGATGCCGATGTCTTCCAGCGCCAGGCACATCGCAGCGCGGATGTCGTTCAGGCTGTCGACCGGAGGAACAGGAAAGTAGCCTCCCTTCACCATCGGACGATGGCCGGTGTTACCGCCGTCGTATTCTTCAGAGGTAGACCATGCTGCCTCTTCAGAATTGATCTTCAGAGAGCAGCCAGACATATCGATATGCCAGTTCACCGAGTCAAAGATGAAAAACTCGGGCTCTGGGCCAAAGTACGCCGTGTCGCCAATGCCGCTGGACTTCAGGTAGGCTTCGGCGCGCTTGGCGATGGAACGCGGGTCGCGGTCATAACCCTTGCCGTCTGTGGGTTCAATCACGTCACAGGTGATGACCAGCGTGTTCTCGTCCATGAATGGATCGAGATATGCGGTAGCAGGATCAGGCATCAACAGCATGTCCGAGGCTTGGATGCCTTTCCAGCCGGCGATAGAGGAGCCGTCGAATGCGTGGCCGTCCTCGAACTTGTCCAAACCTACATATTTGGCGGGTACGCCAACGTGTTGTTCTTTACCGCGTGTATCGGTAAAACGGAAATCCACGAATTTAACTTCGTGGTCTTTGATCATCTTCAATACATCATTTGCCGACATCGACATAAACATTCTCCCCAAACATCAAATTAAAAAGCTAACCCAAAACCCCAAAAATTCTAAATGCAGAAAGCATGCCAACTGAATCTGCATAGCAGACTGTTATTGTGCCACAAGCCTGTGGCTCAGCACACCAAAAATTTGCACTGAAAAGGAGCGCTCCGGGGCAATTGCGCACTAATTGTGTGCGTGGCTGCGATGTACATGGATCGCGCGGAACAACTCGTCATCGCGCAGCAGTTCATTGCACCGTGCTTGCAACGCGTCAGCCCGCTCGGCAGGGTGATGGTTGCCTAAATATATTTCTGCATCGACCTTGCCATCCAGATAGTGAAAAGTCACGCGGCTATCCAGCAACTCCGATTCACCGAGTCGTTCGGCGAGGTGTGCCAACAGGCCTGGGCGGCTGGGCAGGAGCGCATTAGGCTTGGCCTGCATATCGTCTTCGGGATCGACATGCACCATGACATCCATCACGTGATGGCTCTTGAGCACGGCATGCCGCGCCGACTCGGCGATGTAATGGCCTTCGGAAACGCTGATTTTTGGATCGACCATGATGTGTGCATCGACCAGGGCGTTGTCGGCCATCTTGCGGGTACGCAATTCGTGGATTCCGCGCACGCCGTGAGTATTGAGCAAAGTTTGCCGGATCGCTTCTACTTCCTCAGCTTTCAAGCCGGTATCGATAAGTTCGGCCAAGGCTTCCAGCGCCAACTTGCCGCCCATGTGGGTAATCATCACCCCCACGACCGCAGCGGCAACCAGATCGAGAAAGGTGTAGCCAAGCAAATTGCCGATTACGCCGACGATAACCACCAGTGAGGATGCCGCGTCCGATCGGGCATGCCAGGCATTGGCGATCAGCATTTGCGAACGCACACGTTTAGCCACTGCCAGCATGTAGCGGAACATGCCTTCCTTGGCGATCAAAGCCAAAGCCGCGATGGCAAGCGCTAGCGGGTTGACTGCCTGCAATGTCTCGGGATGCTGCAAACGCATGGCTGCCGTTACCAGCAAGATCACACCCAATACCGCAAGAAATGTCCCGAGAATAAGCGTCGCGGCCGTTTCCACCCGCGCGTGGCCATAGGGATGATTGGCATCGGCATGACGGCTGCCGTGCCAATTGGCGTAAAGAACCAGCACATCTGAAAGCAAATCCGATAGCGAGTGCAGGCCATCTGCCATCAAGGCTTGCGAATGCGCAAGAAAACCACCCACCACCTGAAAGGCGGTCAATAACACATTGATGCCTATGCTTACCCACGTGCTTTTTTGCGCTGCGGCAAAACGCTCGGGATGCACCGGCTCGAAAGCACCGATATCGGCAGGTGATGGTTGCGGATTATTGTGATTTTTCATATCAGTTGCGCTAGTATTCATTTATCATCGTATAGCATAACATCTGCGCCTGCCACGTTAAACTTTACGGGAAAAGAAAGAATTATCATGGGAAAAATTACCGCCATCCTGCAAGCCGCGCAACAGCGCGCCAAAGACCTGAATCTGCCTTATGAAGGTGCATTGTTTCCAGATGAAGCTTATGAAATCCAGCAATCTGCGCCGGGAGCCAAGTTGATCGACGTGCGCAGCCGTGCAGAACTGGATTGGGTCGGAGGTATTCCTGGTGCAGTACCCGTCGAATGGGCGATCTATCCGGGCATGAAAACCAATCCACACTTCATCGCGCAACTGGAACAACAGGTGGACAAGGAGGCGCTGGTGATATTTTTTTGCCGCAGCGGAGTGCGTTCCCATCACGCCGCCACCCTGGCGACAAAATCCGGCTATAGCGATTGCTACAACATGCTGGAAGGCTTTGAGGGCGAGGCGGACGACAATAAACACCGAAATACCGTTGGTGGCTGGCGGGCGGCAGGGTTGCCTTGGGAGCAGAACTAACCCTCGCTAGGGTAGTGTTGCATTCTGTTTGGAATTTAACTTCTCCAGTGGGAGCGGCTTTAGCCGCGATTGGTCGCCCGAGTTTACTGTCCGCATCGCGGCTAAAGCCGCTCCCACAAAGGACTTGCTCGATAACTCCATTAAGTTTAATCAACAGTGCAACGCTACACTAGTCCGAATAATCGATTGTCAGCGGCGCATGATCCGAAAAACGCTGTGCCTTGTAAATGCCGGCGGCATGGGCTAAGGCGGCAATAGCGGGGGTGGCAATCTGGTAGTCTATGCGCCAGCCTACGTCTTTGGCCCATGCCTGACCACGGTTGGACCACCATGTATAGGCCTCTAGTTCGGGATGGACGAGACGGAACACGTCAGCGAATCCGACTTCATCGAACAACTCCGTTAGCCAGGCGCGCTCTTCCGGTAGGAAGCCGGAATTCTTTTTATTGCCGCGCCAATTCTTCAGATCAATTTCCTTGTGTGCAATGTTCCAGTCACCGCATATCACCACTTCGCGCCCGCTGGCGCGTAACTCTCGCAAATGAGGCATGAAAGCCGCCATGAATTTGAATTTCACCGCCTGCCTCTCCTCGCCGCTGGAGCCAGACGGCAGATATAGCGAAACCACGCTGAAATTCGTAAAGTCCGCGCACAGGTATCGTCCCTCGGCATCAAATTCATTTATACCCAGACCCTCGATGACCCGCCGAGGCTGCTCGCGACAATAGATGCCTACCCCGCTGTAGCCTTTTTTTTCCGCATAATGAAAATAGCCATGATAACCGTGGGGCGCCAGCATTTGCGCTGTCATATCGGATGCCTGAGCCTTGAGTTCTTGCAGGCATACGATGTCGGCCTTTTGCAGGGCAAGCCATTCATAAAAACCCTTGCTGGCGGCGGAACGGATGCCGTTCAAATTGACAGTGATGATGCGCATAAAATTTCCGGGGTTAAAGAGTATGCGCATTATAATGTGCGGCATCGATTCTACCTGTCGCATTTACCATGGCCAATTTCAGACAAGACTTCATTCGCTTTGCCGTACAACAAAATGTGTTGTGCTTCGGCGAATTTCAGACTAAAGCTGGGCGCTTGTCGCCCTATTTTTTCAACGCGGGTTTATTCAATGACGGCGTAGCGTTAAGAAACCTGTCGCAATTTTACGCGCAGGCTATTCTGGCGGCTGAAATCCCGTTCGATATGCTATTCGGCCCCGCTTACAAAGGTATTCCGCTGGTTGCAGGTACGGCGATTGCGCTGGCAGAGCAGGGCAGCAATGTGCCGTTTTGCTACAATCGCAAAGAGGCCAAGGATCACGGCGAAGGTGGCACAACGGTGGGCGCCAAACTGCATGGCAGGGTATTAATCATCGACGACGTAATCTCGGCCGGCACCTCGGTGCGCGAATCCATCGAACTGATTCGTGCCGCAGGCGCACAGCCTTGCGGTGTAGTGATAGCGCTGGATCGCATGGAGCGCGGTCAAGGAGAATTTTCAGCGGCACAGGAAGTACAACGCAACTATGATATTCCGGTAATATCTATCGCGACTCTGGACGATTTGCTCGGCTATTTGCAAGCCGAGGGGGGCAGGGTGCAAAACTTTACCGCAGTGCAAATTTATCGTGATCGTTATGGAGTAAAAAATGATTAAGCTTATATTGTTCATCGCGTTTGTTGCCGGTGCCGCGCTGAGTTTTCCTGCAGCAGCAAAAATGTACAAATGGGTGGATAACAACGGCGTTACCCATTACGGCGAAACGGTCCCTCCCGAGTATGCCAACAAAGACCGCCAGGAATTAAATCATGAAGGGCGCATAGTAAAAAGCGAAGAGGCGATCACGCCTGAAAGACGCCGGGCAAAAGAACAGGAAGAAGCCAAGAAACGCGATGCGGCCAAAACGGCACTCGAACAAAAACGCCGTGACACGACACTGATCAACACTTACAGCAATGTGCAAGAAATTGATCTGGCGCGCAACCGCAGTTTGCAGCAAATAGATGCGCGTATCGATGCCATGAATTCCTCTATCAAGATCGCCAACAATAACCTGGTTGGATTGCAAAAAGAGGCGGATGGTTACACCGGGGCCAATAAGCCCATCCCCGCTTCTTTGCAGGAAGACTTAAAAGAGGCGCAGGCGCGCTTAACCAAATTGCAGCAGGAGTTGGAAAATCCTATCGCAGAAAAGGCAGCGATGAACGCGCGCTTTGATGCCGACAAGGCGCGCTACATAGAGTTAACCGGGAAGAAAAAGTAACTGCAAGTATGTACCGCTACTCATCGATCTTATGCGTGATTCGTACCGCAGCTAAACCAGTGGATACTTATATACTTTAAAAATTCGCTTGACTATCGGCCAAATCAGAGTAAAAAGCCTGCAGGTATTTGATTCAAAGCGTTTGCAGTACTGGTTTTCCCATGTGCAATCTTCGTTTCAAATAGTTCTGCGGGAATTTTTCCCGTTATTTTTATAAGGAAGTAATCACATGGCAACAGGTACAGTTAAATGGTTTAACGATGCAAAAGGTTTTGGTTTTGTTACTCCGGATGATGGCAGCGACGATTTGTTCGCGCACTTTTCCGCGATCAACATGAGCGGCTTCAAGTCACTCAAAGAAGGCCAGAAGGTCACCTTTGATGTAGTTCAAGGTCCTAAGGGCAAGCAAGCCTCTAACATCCAAGCCCCTTAATCGGTTCTTGGTTTGGTAAAAAGCCCGGCGCGAAAGTGCCGGGCTTTTTGTTTGCCTTAATAGCAGAAGGCGTTTCACGCATGTTGTCCGCTTCATCAGGGGACCAGTCTGGCTCAATCAGGCAGTCTTGATGCGCCACATCGAATGGAGTAATGTCCAGGCTCGCGATTATCGTTAGTCCGACATGGCACAACTCGAAATCAAAAACGTCACACGCCGCTTCGGCGATTTCGTTGCGGTGGAGGATGTCAGCCTGAATATCGAGGCAGGCGAGTTCTTCACGCTGCTCGGCCCTTCCGGTTGCGGCAAGACCACCCTGCTGCGCATGATTGCCGGTTTCGATCTGCCCGATGCAGGACAGATCCTGCTCGACGGCAAAGACCTGTCCGACACTCCTCCGGAAAAACGTCCGCTTCACACCGTTTTCCAGAGTTACGCGCTGTTTCCGCACATGACCGTGGCGGAGAACATAACCTTCCCGCTTAAGATGTCACGCTGCTCTCCGAAAGAAACGCGCACTCGTTTGCAAGAGGCGCTGGACCAGATGCGCCTGACCGGCAAGGCCGACAAATATCCGCACGAACTCTCCGGCGGAGAAAAACAGCGCGTGGCGCTGGCGCGCGGGCTGATCAATCGTCCCCGGCTGCTGCTGCTCGACGAGTCGCTGGCGGCACTCGATGCCAAGTTGCGTGAAGAAGTGCAGGTCGAGTTGATCAACTTGCAGCGCGACGTGGGCATCACCTTCATCTTCGTGACTCATGCGCAAACCGAGGCGCTGGCGCTGTCGCACCGCATCGCGGTGATGAATCGGGGCAAGGTGGAGCAGGTTGATGAGCCCGCCAGGCTTTACGGATTTCCCAGGAATCGTTTCGTCGCCGATTTCATCGGGCATATCAATATGATCCCGGTGCAGGTGCTGGAATCCGCGCACGGACATTTGCGCGTTGCCGTGGCCGGCCTAGGCGATATCACTGCCCCGCCGACCGCAGAGGCGACGGCCGGGGAGGACGGCATATTCTCGATACGGCCAGAACAGGTGCGCATCGGCGTGCATGGCGAGCTGACCGAATTGAAAAACCACTTTTCAGGCATTGTCCATAGCGTGCTGTACCAGGGCGATGTCAGCGTGTATCGCGTCAAACTCGCTGACGATGTGATACTGGAAGCATTGCTGCCGAATTCCGCGCCGGGGCAAGCCAAGCTGTTCGAAGTGGGCGATTCGGTCAAGGTTGGCTGGCGGCACGATGCGGGGATGTTTCTCCATGGCTGATGCCGGGAAAAAATTGCCCCCCGCTGAGCGCCTGACCAGGTATCTGGTCAGCGGCCCGCCGTTTCTATTCCTGCTGCTGCTGTTCGCAGCACCCAGCGCAATCATGGTAATCGCCTCGTTCCGCTACCCCGGCGAATTTGGCGGGCTGGCCCCGCTGGCCTCCGCCGACCCCAACGCCTTGCATGGAATCACATTGGAAACCTATCAATTCTTTTTCAGCGATTTCATCTACACCGAAATTTTCGTCAAATCGATCCTGATGGCGCTCGCGACGACGCTGATCTGCCTGGTGATGGCTTATCCTCTGGCATTGCTGATCGCGCGCAGCGCCAAGCAGCGCCGCGACCTGCTGGTGCTGCTGGTAATTTTGCCGTTCGCAAGCAATTTCCTGATCCGCATCTATGCGTGGATGATAGTGCTCGGTCCGCAGTCTGCGCTGAGCAGGTTGCTCAACGGCATGCTGAGCCTGTTAGGCCACGCCCCCGTGCAGTTGCTGTTCTCTCCCTTCGCGGTGCTGGTCGCGCTGGTGTATGTGCACCTGCCGTTCATGGTGTTGCCGCTGTACACCAATCTGGAAAAGCATGACCCTGCACTGCTCGATGCGGCGCAGGATCTGGGCGCTAATGCATGGCATCGTTTCTGGCGCGTGACTTTTCCGTTATCTCTGCCGGGAGTGTTTTCCGGAGCTGCCCTGGTGTTCATCCCGGTGCTCGGCATGTTCGCGATTCCTGAGCTGCTGGGCGGCACCGGCGACATGCTGATCGGCAATCTGATCAAGGAGCAGTTCCTGGCTACCCGCGACTGGCCGTTCGGATCTACGCTATCTATCATGCTGACGATCGCGGTGTTGCTGATCGCATGGCTCATCGCGAAGCTGGGCGCAATTCGAGGCCATTATGTATAAAAGTCATGGGCGCAAGGGGATAGCGCTATGGACGGCAGGCATGGCGGTATACGCGTTTCTTTATCTGCCGCTCGTAATCGTCTTTGCCTACTCTTTCAACGATTCGCGGTTAAACGCCGAATGGGTGGGCTTCACCTGGCACTGGTATCGGGTGCTGCTGCACGACGAGGAAATGCTGATCGCCGCAGGCAATTCGCTGTTCATTGCGCTGGTGTCAAGCTCGATTGCGACAGTGCTCGGTACATTGGCCGGCATAGCGATCCACCGTTATGACTTCAGGCTGCTGAACTTCATGGTGATGACCCCGGTCGCGATGCCGGAGATTCTGCTGGGTGTTTCGCTGCTGCTGTTCTTCATTCAGGTGCTCAACCTGACGCTGGGCATGCTGTCCATCGTGCTCGCCCACATCACGTTCTCGATCGGCTTCGTCGCGATCGTGGTGCGCGTAGCCCTCGCAGGGCTGGACGCAAGCATCTTCGAGGCGGCGCGCGATCTGGGCGCATCGCAGTGGCAGACCTTCCGCCATGTTACTTTCCCGCTGATCCTGCCCGGCGTGATCGCGGGCGGACTGATGGCGTTCACCCTGTCGATCGACGATTTCGTGATTACATTCTTCACCGCCGGCGTAGGCGTGCAGACGCTGCCGTTGCGCATCTACTCGATGATCAAAATCGCGGTGACTCCGGAAGTGAATGCGGCATCCACGCTGCTGATGCTGCTGACGCTGACACTGATCCTGCTTGCCTCGAAATTTGCACCCGATGTGTTTAAGGGGTAAGCATGAAGAACCCAAATTCAAAACAATTTAGCCACAGAGATCGCCCCGGTTTTGCGAGTTGGGCGAGAAGCTCCCCATCCCTGCCTAAACCTATTCTCTGTGGACTCTGTGTTCTCTGTGGCATATGGTTTTTCTCAGCTTCCAGTGCGCAGGCCGAGGAAGTGCTGCATCTCTACAACTGGAACAATTACATCTCCGAGGAAACCGTCGCGCGCTTCGAATCGCAATGCGCGTGCCGCGTGGTGCAGGACTACTACTCCGACAACGAAGAGATGCTCGCCAAACTGGCTGCGGGCGCTATCGGCTACGACATCATCGTGCCGACCGGAAACGCGATGGAATCTCTGATCCGCCAGCATGCGCTACGCCCACTGGATAAGCGTCTACTGCCCAATCTGAAGAACATCGCCCCAGCCTACCTCGATGCCGCATTTGATCCCGGCAACCGCTACTCTATCCCTTACGCCTACACACTGACGCTGATCGGCTACAACAGCGAGAAGATACGCGAGCTGGGTTTGCCGACAGATAGCTGGGCGGTGATTTTTGAGCCTCGATATCTGGAAAAAATCAAAGGCCGCGTCACCGTGCTCGACAGCCAGCGCGAACTGCTGGCGGCGGCGCTGAAATATCTCGGTTACTCGGCCAACGATACCGACGAGGCGCACTGGAAGCAGGCGCGCGACCTGATCATCCGCGCCAAGCCATACTGGGCGGCGTTCAACGCATCGAGCTATATCAAGGAATTGACCGTCGGCAATATCTGGCTGGTGCACGGCTATTCCAACGACATCTTCCAGGCCGATCTCGACGCGCAAAAAGCCGGCAGAAAATTCCGCATCCTGTCCAGCATCCCCAGGGAAGGCGCGGTGCTGTCGATGGACTCGATGGTGTTGCACAAAACAGGCCCGCGCCCCGACCTGGCGCACAGATTCATCAACTTCATGCTCGAAGGCAAAAATTCCGCCGAGCTCACCAACCTGATCGGCTCCGGCAACCCCAACCGCGACGCGCTGCAATACATCAACCCGGAGATCGCGAACAACCCGGCGGTATTCCCCAATGCCGCGCAGCAAACGCGACTGGAAATGCTGCGCGACCTGGACCGCCAGCAGCGCCGTGTGCTGTCGCGCATCTGGACCAAGATCAAGCTGAGATGAGCAAAATTCAGCCAGCCTAAAAATTTATTCCAGAAAAAAGTATGATGAATTATTTCCAAAGAGCAGTAGAATAATAAACGCGTGTCTGGAAATAACGGCAGTCGTCGCTTCATGTGAAATACAGATAGGGGGTCTTATGGCTATCATC
Organism: Nitrosomonadales bacterium; assembly: GCA_016195965.1. Classification (GTDB taxonomy): domain Bacteria; phylum Pseudomonadota; class Gammaproteobacteria; order Burkholderiales; family Gallionellaceae; genus Gallionella. Next base: position 25,767 of record JACPYR010000052.1, read on the forward strand.
GGTATTGATCTAGGCACTTCCAATTCTGCCGCAGCAGTGTTGCGCGGCGGGCGTCCAGTCATCATCCCCAGCGCCGAAGGCATCAGCATCGGCGGCAAGGCCTTCCCCAGCTACGTCGCGCTCACCGCCGACGGCCAGATGCTGATCGGAGAACCGGCGCGGCGGCAGGCGGCGGCCAACCCTGAAGGCACGGCCAGCACGTTCAAGCGCAAGATGGGCAAGCGCGAAAACTACCACCTCAGAGACAAGGATTATTCGCCCGAGCAGCTCTCTGCTTTCCTGCTGCAAAAGATCAAGCGCGATGCCGAAGCCTTCCTCGGCGAGCCTGTAGAGAAGGCCGTCGTCACTGTACCGGCATATTTCGACGACAACCAGCGCGCCGCTACCAAGGATGCCTGCCGCATCGCGGGCCTCGAAGTGGTGCGCCTAGTTAATGAACCGACTGCCGCCTCGCTGGCCTATGGACTCGACCGCTTGGCTCAGGAACTGCGCATCGCGGTGATCGACCTGGGCGGGGGCACGCTGGACGTGACAATCATGGAATTCGGCAAGGGCGTGTTCGAGGTCAAGGCCACCAGCGGCGACACCCAGCTCGGCGGCACCGACATGAACCAGCGCATCTTCGAGCACCTTGCAGAAAGATTCCAGATGTCCACCGGCGTGGATGTCCGCCTCGACCGCAAGGCCGCCGCGCGCCTGATCGAGGCGGCGGAGAACGCCAAGATCGAACTCACCGCCAGCGTCACCACCCATTTGAGCCTGCCCTATCTGGCCGCCGTCAACGGAGAGCCGCGCCATCTCGAACTGGACCTCAACCGCACCGAGCTGGAACGGCTGGTGCGCCCCGTGATCGAGCGTTGCCGCGGCCCGGTGGAACAGGCGCTGCGCGATGCGGGCATCACGCCTAAGGATGTGGATCGCATCGTGTTTGTCGGCGGCCCGACCCGCATGCCGGTGGTGCGCAGCTATTTCGAGGAGCTGTTCGGACGCAAGGCAGAGATGGGCGTCGATCCGATGGAATGCGTCGCCGCCGGAGCAGCCGTGCAGGCCGGGGTGCTGGCCGGAGAAGTCGGCGGCATCGTGCTGGTGGATGTGACGCCGCTCACACTCGGCGTAGAAACGCTGGGCGGTATCGCCACGCCGCTGATCGCGCGCAACACGCCGGTTCCGGTCAAGCGCTCCGAGACCTTCACCACCGCCGCCGACATGCAGACCAGCGTGACTATCCATGTATTCCAGGGCGAACGCCCAATGGCGGGAGACAACACCAGCCTCGGTGAATTCAACCTGACCGGGTTGCCGCCGGCACCGCGCGGCATTCCCAAGATCGAGGTGACCTTCGACATAGATTCCAACGGCATTCTCAGCGTGTCCGCGAAGGACACGGCCAGCGGCAAGTCGCAGTCGATCAACATCACCGGCTCCACGCGGCTTGCGGAAGACACCAAGAAACGCATGGTGGAAGATGCCGAGCGCTACGCCGATGCGGACAAGAAGCGGCGCGAGGATGCGGAGAAGCTCAATGCGGCGGATGCGGGCTGCTACGAAGCCGAGAAGATGCTCGCCAGTTTCTCCGACAAGCTCACCGACGATCTGAAGAAACGCATCGAGACCGCGTTGCGCGAGACCAAGGAGGCGCTGCTCAAAAAAGATGTCGTTCTTGCCACCGAGCGCGCAGAGGCGCTGAGAAAAATTTTGCAGGAAGCCGGAGCGGTGCTCTATTCGCAATCGGGGCAGGCCAGCAAAGGCGGTCCTTACGCGGAGACCCGCTGGGAAGGAACAGAGCCGCCGCCCAACGTGGGTGCGGCAACCGGCGAGCCGCGTGCCAGCGGAGCGGGCCCGCGCGGTAAGGTGGTGGATGCAGAGTACAAGGAAAACACTTAATCATTCGGGGGAAAAATGACTATCCCTCCACCATTACCAGCCCAACAGCTTTACCAGCCATGCGATTCCACACAATTCGGATTTCACACCACGGCTGATCTGGACGATCTGTCCGAAATCATCGGCCAGATGCGTGCAATGGATGCGGTGCGCTTCGGTGCCGGTATCCGCCATCAGGGCTACAACCTTTTCGTGCTCGGCCCTTCCGGGATGGGCAAGCGCAGCATGGTTCGGCAGTTTCTCGAAGAGAAAGCGGAGAGCGGCCACGAACCGGACGATTGGTGCTATCTCAACAACTTTACCCAGCCGCACAAACCCAGGGGGCTGCAATTGCCGTCCGGCAGGGGGGCTGAGCTGCGTCTCGCGATGGAGCATCTGGTGGATTATTTGCGCAGCGCAATTCCCGCGCTGTTCGAGAGCGAGGAGTACCACGCCAAGGCCGCGGCGATACAGGAGGAATTCAGCAAGCGCCAGGATCAGGTGTTCAAGGAATTGGGAGAGGATGCCGAAAAACAGGAGATCGTGCTGCTGCGCACCCCGGATGGATTCGCCTTTGCGCCTACCCGCAACCACGAGGTGCTTCCCCCTGCCGAATACGAAAAGCTGACGGATGAAGAAAAAAAACGGGTGGAGACCGCCATCGCGGGGCTGCAGGAACGACTGGAAAAAATCATGCGCCAGATGCCTCAATGGCGCAGGGAAAGGCACGAGAGGATCAAGCAGATCAATCGTGAAACCGCGCTGACCGTCGTCGCTCACCTGATGGATGAGCTGAGGCAGGCCTACGCCGATCTGCCAGAAGTGCTGAAATACTTCGATCTGGTGCAACAGGATGTCGTGGAGAATGTCGATGACTTTCGCAAACAGGAAGAGTCATCCACGGTCGGCGGCATGACCATCGTGACCCGACAGAGCTTTCATCGCTACCAGGTCAATGCGCTGGTGAGCAACGGCAAGAAATCCGGCGCGCCCATCATCAGCGAAGATAACCCGACTTACAGCAATCTGGTCGGTCGTGTCGAGCACGTTTCCCAATTCGGCGCGCTGGTGACGGATTTCACGCTGATCAAACCGGGCGCGCTGCATCTGGCGAATGGCGGCTATCTACTGCTGGATATCCGCAAGGTGTTGATGCAGCCATTCGCCTGGGAAGGCCTGAAACGGGCGCTGCAATCGCGCGAGATCCGCATTGAATCTCTTGGACAAATGTACAGCCTGGTCAGCACCGTTTCTCTGGAGCCCGAGCCCATTCCGCTGGATGCCAAGATAGTCCTGTTCGGCGACCGTCTGTTTTATTATCTGCTGCACGAATACGATCCGGAGTTCGGCGAGTTGTTCAAGGTGGCGGCGGATTTTGAAGAACACATCTCGCGCAATGCCGACGCCCACCTGCTCTATGCACGGCTGATTGCCACCTTGACCCGCAGGGAATCGCTGCTGCCGTTCGATCGCGGCGCGGTGGCAAGGGTGATCGAGCACGGCGCACGGCTGGTCGGTGATGCGGAAAAACTGAGCACGCACATGAGCTTTATCGCCGACTTGCTGCGCGAGTCGGATTATTGGGCTCGCGAGGCCGGCAGATCAGTGGTTGGAGCCGCCGATGTGCAGCGTGCTATAGACACTCAGATCAGGCGGCAGGACAGGCTGAGAGACCGGATGCATGAGGCGATCCTGCGCGATACCCTGATGATCGCAACGCAGGGCGAAGTGATCGGCCAGATCAACGGGCTATCCGTGATCGAGCTGGGCGATTTCGCGTTTGCACAGCCGACCCGGATAACCGCCACCACCCGTCTGGGCGAAGGGGAGATGGTAAACATCGAGCGTGAGGTGAAGCTCTCTGGTGCGATCCACTCCAAGGGAGTGTTGATCCTCTCCTCATTCCTCGCCGCGCGCTATGCCAGAAATCAGCCGCTGGCGCTTTCCGCCAGCCTGGTGTTCGAGCAGTCTTATGGTTTCGTCGAAGGCGACAGCGCCTCGCTGGCCGAGTTGTGCGTGCTGCTTTCCAATCTGGCAAATGTGCCGATCAAACAATCGCTGGCTATCACAGGCTCGGTGAACCAGTTTGGCCAATCTCAGGCGATAGGCGCAGTCAACGAAAAGATCGAGGGGTTTTTCGACATCTGCACCGCGCGCGGCCTGACCGGCGAACAGGGGGTGCTGATCCCCGCCGCAAACATCAAGCACCTGATGCTGCGCCGCGATGTGGTGGAGGCCGCAGCATCAGGAAAATTCAATATCTACGCCGTGGAAAATGTCGATCAGGCCATCGCGATCCTGACCGGCTTGCCCGCCGGTGAAGCAGATACCAGCGGCGTTTATCCCGAAGGCAGCGTCAACCGCAAGGTGGCGGAGCGGCTGTCCGAGCTGACCCGAATCAGGCAATCGTTCGCGCGGCAACCCGGTGAAAAATCCAACCCGCAGAACAAATCGGATTGATCCAGGAAAGCCACGAAATGCGATATGTGGACGATACTTTACCGCGATAAATCAGGGGAGAGCGACCATTACAGCCCAGCGCGATTATTACGAGGTGCTCGGCGTAGCCAAGGATGCCGACCAGAAGGCGATCAAGGACGCCTTTCGCAACCTCGCCATGAAATATCACCCGGACCGTAACAAGGAGCCGGGAGCCGAAGAGCGCTTCAAGGAAATCGCCGAAGCTTATGCCATCCTGTCCGACCCGAAGAAGCGCGGCGAATACGATGCGCGCGGTTTTGCCGGTGTGGAGGGCTTCAGCCAGGAGGACCTGTTCGGCGGTATTAATTTCGACGATATTTTCGGCGGCCTCAATTTCGATTTTGGCGGTGGACCTTTCGCGGGATTTTTTCATCGCCGCCGCATGGGGCCCGCGCGCGGCGCTAATATTGAAGTGGAGCTATCCATCCCGTTGGAGCGGGTGGCAAAAGGAGGCGAGGAAAAAATCCGCCTGAACCACCCTTCCTCATGCCCGGCTTGTCACGGCACGGGGGCGGAAGGCGGTGCTGCCCCCAAGGTATGCGCAACCTGTAAAGGCACCGGACGCATCACGCGCAGCAGCCGACAAGCCAAGGAACATGTGTTGATCCAGCAGATCAGCACATGCCCAGCCTGCCAAGGGCAAGGCAGCATCATCGAACACCCTTGCAAAAAATGCCATGGCAGCGGCGTTGTAGCCAAGGAAGAAGAACTGGCGGTAAAAATCCCTAAGGGTGTCGAGGAAGGCATGGTGCTGCGCATCCCCGGCAAGGGTATGCCCAGCCCGGAGGCTGGCGGGATCACCGGAGATTTGTTTGTCGTGGTGCGCACAAAAGACGACCCGCGTTTCGAACGTTCGGGAGCCGACCTGCTGCGCCAGGAAACTATCCCGCTGACCGACGCCGTGCTCGGCACCACGCTGCAAGTGCCTACGCTGGATGGTTCGGTCAGCGTGACCATACCGTCCGGCACCCAGCCCGGCACGGTGTTGCGCCTCAAAGATAAAGGCCTGCCGGAATTTGGCAACGAGCGCCATGGTGAATTGTATTTGCGCATCGAGGTGCATGTACCCGAAAAGCTTTCCAGCGAAGAGCGGGAATTGTATGAGCGCCTGCGCGTGATTGGCGGCAAGCAAGGATGGGATTTCAGGAAGCTGTGGAAGTAATCGGGATTTACTCCCCTGGGCAAGGGCGGGAAATCTACGCAACGATATACTGGGAGAAAAACTTGAAACGACACTTCGCTTTGGGTGCTTTGCTCACATTCGCTCTCACACTGCCGTCGCATGGCGACGAATTCAATGCGGCACGCAGCATGATGATGGAGGAAGTGTTAGCCGATACCGCCGCCACTTCTTCATACAGCGGCAGGACAGCGCTCGATCCTCGCGTTGCCGCAGCGATGAGCAAAGTGGAACGTCATCGCTTTGTGCCCGGCGCGCTGGCCGCATCGGCCTATCTCAACCGCCCCCTTCCGATCGGCTACGGCCAGACGATCTCGCAACCTTTCATTGTGGCGCTGATGACTGATCTGATGCATGTCAAGGCTGGCGATAGGGTGCTTGAGATCGGCACCGGTTCTGGATACCAGGCGGCAATCCTGGCGGAAATCGCAAACTCGGTTTACAGCATCGAGATCATTGAACCGTTGGGAAAGCAGGCGGGCGAGCGGCTGGAATCTTTAGGTTACCGCAACGTGAAAACCAGGGTAGGCGACGGCTATTACGGCTGGCCGGAGGCATCGCCATTCGACGCGATCATCGTGACGGCTGCCGCAAGCCATGTGCCGCCGCCTTTGCTCAAACAGCTTAAGCCGGGTGGCCGCATGGTGATTCCGCTAGGCGCGCAATTCATGACCCAGTACTTGATGCTGGTGGAAAAACAGCCGGATGGCTCGGTGACCACACGCCAGATTTTGCCGGTGCGTTTCGTTCCGCTTACCGGCGGACATTAACCATGCCCAGCCGTCCGCCTTTCATCGCGATCGGCCTGCTCTCCGTTTGCGTGCTGGCCTACGAGGTGCTGCTGACGCGTCTGTTCAGCATCACGCTGTGGCATCATTTCGCCTACCTGATCATCAGCGCGGCGATGCTGGGCTACGGCGCGAGTGGCACGGCACTGACGCTGCTGAAGGAAAACATCGCAGCGAATTTCGGCAGGATATATGTGATCTCCGCCGCCGTTTTGGCTGTTCTGATGCCGCTGGCATTCATGCTCGCGCAACAAATCCAGTTTAATCCGCTCGAGTTGTTGTGGGATAAATCCCAATTGTACGGACTGTTCGCCGTTTATCTGCTGATGATGCTGCCATTTTTCTGCGCTGGACTGGGTGTCGGCCTGGTCTTTGCGCATTTCGGCAAGCAAGCATCACGCATCTATGCCTGCGACATTCTGGGCGCAGGCACCGGCAGCCTGGGTATCATCGCCGTGCTGTTTCTCGTGCCGCCACAACAGGCGCTTACTGCGCTCTCGGCCACGGCGCTGCTGGCCGCCGCGATCGCTGTCGTAGAATTGAAAATGCAGCCGAAACGGCTGATGGAATTTTTTTTAGCTATGGCTGCGCTGGCAGCGGTCGCCATTCCTGACATGCCGCTGCGCCCTTCACCCTACAAAGATTTGAGCCAGACCTTGAACATCGCGGGGGCGCATGTGGTCGAGGAACTCAACAGCCCGCTGGGACAAATCACTGTAGTGGAAAACAACCGTGTGCCGCTGCGCCATGCGCCGGGGATGAGCCTCAATGCCACGAGCGAGCCGCCGCCGCAACTGGGCGTGTTTGTAGACGGGGACGGGCCTGCGGCGCTGACGCGCTTTGACGGCAGATTCGAAGCGCTGGCCTATCTTGACCAACTCACTTCGGCTTTGCCTTATCATCTGGTTAAGCAGCCGCGTGTGCTGGTGCTGGGGGCCGGAGCAGGCAGCGATGTGCTGCAGGCGCTCTACCACGGCAGTGCCGCAGTCGATGCGGTGGAACTGGATCGCAACGTCATCGACCTGATGCGGCATCGTTTCCGTGATTATGCCGGCAATCTGTACGGCCAACGCGGCGTTCATGTATACAAAGCCGAGGCGCGCGGCTTCGTCAACGCCAGCGACGAACGCTATGGCCTGATCCAGCTGGCGCTGCTGGATTCATTCGGCACTGCTTCGGCAGGGCTGTATGGCTTGAGCGAAAATTATTTGTATACGGTGGAGGCGCTGCAAACCTACCTTGGCCACCTGGCGCCGGATGGTATGCTGACCATCACCCGCTGGCTCTCGCTGCCGCCGCGCGATGCGCTGAAACTGTTTGCCACCGTAGTAGCTGCGCTGGAGCGCAACGGTGTGACCGATCCAGCCGCGCGGCTGGTGATGATACGTGGTTGGAAAACCGTCACGCTGCTGGTAAAAAACAGCGCCTTCACAGCGGGCGAAATCGCGGCTACCAAAGAGTTCTGCCGCTCGCGTTTTTTCGATCTGGCCTATTATCCCGGGATGCTCGCCGGCGAGGAAAACCGTTACAACCTTTTGCAGCAGCCCTACTTCTACGACGGTGCTGTTGCGTTATTGTCTCCGCAGCGGCAGGACTTCATTGACCGCTACAAATTTTACATCGAGCCGGCAACCGATGATCGCCCGCACTTCTTCCGCTTTTTTAAATGGGATTCAGCCGCAGAATTATTCGCGCTCCGCGAGCAGGGCGGCATGCCGTTGCTCGACTGGGGCTATCCGTTGCTGGTAGCGACGCTGGCGCAATCGCTTGCGGCCAGCGTCGCGCTGATTCTGGCGCCGCTGGCCTGGTCGCGTTGTCGGCGCACCCTGCCGAGCGCATCGGTAGCCCTGTATTTTCTCGCGATCGGCTTTGCCTTTATGTTTATGGAAATCGCCTTCATCCAGAAATTTGTGCTGCTCTTGGCGCATCCGCTGTATGCGGTGGCAGTCGTGCTGTGCGCCTTCCTGATATTCGCCGCAGTGGGAAGCTGGCTGGCCGGACATTGGCAGCGTGCAGACAAAGTCACGCTGGCGGTAATCGCGATAGGTATGCTGTCACTGCTCTATATAGTTATGCTGCCATCCCTGTTTCAGGCGCTGATGCATTGGCCAGATGCGGCAAAAATTCTTTTTTCCGTGGGACTGATTGCGCCGCTGGCGATGTGCATGGGCGTGCCTTTTCCCGCCGGCATGATGAGGCTGGCAGCAGCAAACGGGCAAACCATCCCCTGGGCATGGGCGCTCAACGGATTCGCTTCTGTGATAGGCGCCGTCCTCGCCACATTGCTGGCGGTACATCTGGGTTTTGCTGCGGTGATTTTGTTGGCGGTATTGATCTACGCAATTGCCTGCGCTGCATTGGGGAGATTTTCGTGAGCATAGCAAACCTGGGACTACGGATATCCGATTGACCGTTATGAACCCGCACCGCCACAACATCGAGAAGCTCTATGCGCATCTGCACAGCAGCGCGCAGGGCTTGTCGCAGGCCGAGGCAACGCAAAGGCTGGAGAAGTACGGCGGCAATCAAATCGAACAAATTGCCGAACGGTCTCTGCCGGTCAAGCTGCTGAAGGAATTCACACACTTCTTTGCGCTGATCCTGTGGATAGCCGCCGCACTGGCTTTTGTCGCCGAATGGAAAGACCCGGGGCAAGGCATGGCGATGCTGGGCTGTGCGGTGCTGGTCGTGATCCTGATCAACGGGCTGTTCTCGTTCTGGCAGGAATACCGCGCGGAGAAAGCGTTGACCGCATTGCGCAATCTGCTGCCCCAGCACACGACTGCGCTGCGCGACGGACATGCGCGGCAGATACTGGTGGCGGAGCTGGTGCCGGGCGACGTGGTGCTGCTGGCGGCGGGCGACGATGTCCCCGCCGATTGCCGTTTGATCGAGGCGTTCGGCGTGCGCGTCAACACCGCCAACCTCACCGGCGAATCCAAGCCTATGGCCCGTGCGGTGACCGCAGAATTCGAGGAGCTTGCGGCCTTGCGGCGCGACATCCTGCATGCCGGCACCTCGCTGATTTCTGGCGAGGCCAAGGCGATGGTGTATGCGACCGGCATGCACACCGAGTTCGGCAACATCGCGCGCCTGACTCAGACCGTGCGCGATCCGCTGTCGCCGTTGCAGAAGGAAATCGCGCGCCTGTCGCGGCTGATCGCGTTGTTCGCCACCTTGCTCGGCGCGGTGTTCCTTCTGATCGGCCAGCTGATCGGCCTGTCGTTCTGGGAAAATCTGGTGTTCGCGATCGGCATCATCGTCGCCAATGTGCCCGAGGGGCTGCTGCCCACCGTCACGCTGTCGCTGGCGATGGCGACCCAGCGCATGGCGAAGAAAAACGCGCTGGTGCGCCATTTGCCAGCCGTGGAAACGCTGGGTGCTGCAAGCGTGATTTGCTGCGACAAGACCGGCACGCTGACGCAGAACCGGATGAGCGTCCGCCAGGTGTTTTATTCCGGCGCGATGCAACCGCTGGCCAAGCTGGCTGAAGCGGAACCGCTGTTCGCAATCATGCGCCATTGCCATGACCTTCGCCGTGTCGAGCAAGGCGGGCAGGTGTCGTATCTGGGCGATCCGATGGAGGCGGCGCTGCTGGACAGTATTCCATCGGGAGGCGTGTCATATCCTCGTTTGGACGAGATCCCGTTCGACACCGAGCGCAAGCGCATGTCGGTGATCTGCGATACCCCGCAAGGGGCCATGCTGTACTGCAAGGGCGCACCGGAAATCGTGCTGTCGCTGTGCGGTGCCATGCTGCTGCATGGCAAATGTCTGCCGCTGGAAGAAACTGACCGGGCTAACTTGCTGGCGGCGCATGAACAGATGACGGAGCAAGGTTTGCGCGTAATTGCGCTCGCGTATCGCAGGCTGCCGCCAAATCTGCCATTTGAACAGCGAGAGAGCGATCTGATTTTTGCCGGACTGATTGGGCTGCTCGACCCGCCGCGCGACGCTGTTCCAGAAGCCATACGCCGCTGCCGCGAAGCCGGCATCCGCGTGATCATGATCACCGGAGACCATCCGCACACCGCCAGCGCGCTGGCGCGGGAGATCGGGCTGGCGCAGAATCCTGTCGCGGTGACCGGCGACAGGCTGCGTCAAATGTCGGATGCCGATCTTCAGTTGTTGCTGGACGAACCCGAGCTGATCTTCGCGCGCACCGCTGCCGAACAGAAGATGCGCATCGTGCAGGCGCTGCAGCGCCGAGGCGAGATCGTCGCGGTCACCGGCGACGGAGTGAACGATGCGCCGGCATTGAAGTGCGCCGACATCGGCATTGCGATGGGCATCTCCGGCACCGATGTCGCCAAGGAATCGGCCGACATCATCCTGCTCGACGACAACTTTGCGACCATCATTGCAGCGATCGAGGAGGGCCGCGCAGTATTCGACAACATCCGGAAATTTCTCACCTACATCCTCACGTCTAACATCCCTGAGCTGGTGCCCTATCTCGCATTCGTGTTATTCAGGATTCCGCTGCCGCTGACCATCATCCAGATACTCGCGGTCGATCTCGGCACCGACATGTTGCCGGCACTCGCGCTCGGCGCAGAAAAACCCGCGCCCGATACGATGCAGAGGCCGCCCCGGCCTCGCGGCGAACGCCTGCTCAACTGGAGCACGCTGCTGCGCGCCTACCTGTTCCTCGGGCCGCTGGAAGCGTTCGCAGCAATGGCGGCGTTCTTCTTCGTGCTGCACGGCAGCGGCTGGCAATATGGCAGTGTGCCGCTACATCGGGACTATCTGCAGGCCACCACCGCGTGCCTGTCGGCGATCATCGCGATGCAGATAGTTAACGTATTGCTGTGCCGCCACCCGGTGATGTCATCGTTCAGCCGAGGCCGGCACCGCAATCGCCTGATCGGTTACGGGATAGTTTTCGAATTACTGTTGTTGCTGCTGATCGTCTATACGCCGTGGGGCAATGCGCTGTTTGGCACAGCCCCATTAGGCGCGGACGCGTGGCTGTTCATCATCGCTTTTGCGCCCGGCATGTTGTTACTGGAAGAGTTGCGCAAGGCGATGGTTCGCAGGAAGTGATAACCGTTCCGCTATAAAACAGGCGGATTCAAGGATGAAGTGCAATTTTGAGTAATGCCGGTTGGGTGGGCGGGATGCGGTAGCATCCATGCCTTTTTGACCGGCCAGTCGAAATTGCAGAAATGAACTACACACATCTCACCCGAGAAGAACGATACCA
>JACPYR010000053.1 GCA_016195965.1 Nitrosomonadales bacterium
GGTCGCCTTCTTTTTGGTTACTTTTTCTTTGGCGAAGCAAGAAAAAGTGACTAGCTGCCGGGCTACCCCCGGCGAAGTTGATTTGCTTTCATCCATATCAATCACCAAACAGCGTGATGATATAATCCGCGCCTCTTTAAAGGTGCCGCTTCATGTCTGTCGTATTGAATTTCAAATCCCATTTATCCGAATTGTTCGCGCAAGCCTTACGCGAGGTTGCTCCCGATGTCGCGCAAAGCGAAATCCTGATCGAGCGCCCAAAGCTGGCGGCGCACGGCGATTACGCCTGCAACCTGGCGATGCAGCTGGCCAAGCCGCTGCGTAAATCGCCGCGTGACATCGCGCAGGCGCTGATCGCGGCGTTGCCGGAGTCCGATGTCATCGCCAAGCTGGAGATCGCCGGGGCAGGCTTTATCAATGTGTTCATCGCGACCGCGGCCAAGCGCGGCGTGGTGCGCGGCGTATTGCAGGCGGGCGCGGGTTATGGGCACGTGCATGTGGGCGGCGGGCGCAAGGTGGGGGTGGAGTTCGTCTCTGCCAACCCAACCGGGCCGTTGCATGTCGGTCACGGGCGCGGCGCGGCGGTGGGTGATTGCCTGTGCAATGTGCTGCATGCGGCGGGCTGGAACGTGACGCGCGAGTTTTACTACAACGATGCGGGTGCGCAAATCGACAATCTGACGCTGTCGGTGCAGTTGCGCTGCAAGGGCATTACCCCGGACGACCCCTCCTGGCCCGAGTCAGGTTATCGCGGCGATTACATCCTTGATGTGGCGAACGCCTACATGGCGATGGAAACCGTCGAGGCAGACGGCCCCACACCTTGCGCGAAATTTCAAGATGGGAGTGGGCCGTCCCCACGCCTCCTCCCGCAAACGGCTGGCTCCGCCATAACCAGCGACTTGGCGAATGTAGTTTGCTCGCCTAGTCGAATGGCTAGTAGCTCTACCAGTAACGTGTCGGGGGCGCACGACCTGCACATCACCGGCAAGGGCGATGTGAACGATGCAGAGGCGATCCGCCATTTCGCCGTGGCCTATCTGCGCCGCGAGCAGGATCTGGACCTGCGCGCGTTCGAGGTTGAGTTCGACGTGTTTTCGCTGGAGTCGGCGCTGTACACCGACGGCAAGGTGGAGGAGGCGGTCGGCAAGCTGATCGCCAGCGGCCATACCTATGAGCAGGACGGCGCGCTGTGGTTGCGCACCACCGATTTCGGCGACGACAAGGACCGGGTGATGCGCAAATCAGACGGCGGCTACACCTATTTCGTGCCGGACGTGGCGTATCACCTGGACAAGTGGCGGCGAGGTTTTGTCCGCGTCATCAATGAGCAGGGCGCGGATCACCATAGCACGATCACGCGCGTGCGCGCAGGCTTGCAGGCGCTGGACGTCGGCATCCCCAAGGGTTGGCCGGAATATGTGTTGCACCAGATGGTGACGGTGCTGCGCAACGGCCAGGAGGTCAAAATTTCCAAGCGTGCGGGCAGCTATGTCACGCTGCGCGATCTGATCGACGAGGTGGGCTGCGATGCGACGCGCTATTTCCTCGCGGCACGCCATCCCGATTCGCAGCTGGTTTTCGATATCGACCTGGCGAAATCCAAGAGCAACGAGAATCCGGTGTATTACATTCAATACGCCCATGCCCGTATCAGTGCAGTGCTGGCCCAGTGGGGTGGCGAACGAAAAGCTTTGCTTGCAGCCAATTTCGGCTTGCTGGATAGCGAATACGAAACAGCCTTGCTGCAGCAAATGATCGATTACCCGCAGGTGATCGAGAACGCCGCGCTTGAGTTGGCGCCGCACCTGATCGCTTTTTACCTGAAGGAATTGGCGGCCGATTTTCACAGCTACTATAATGCCTCGCGTTTTTTGGTCGAAGACGAAGCAATGAAATTGGCCAGGCTGGCGTTGATCGCGGCGGTGGCGCAAGTGATGCGCAACGGTCTGGCTATCCTGGGTGTGAGTGCGCCGGAAAAGATGTAATAGAGTTGGCAGATGTAATGTTAAGGAATGGCTAGACATGGGCAGAAACGCTGGTAACAAACCTTCCGCCGCTCCGCGCAAGAGCGGAAGTTCGATATGGTCCGGTGTGCTGGTGGGCATGATGGTCGGCGTCGGCCTGGCTGCCGGGGTGGCCTGGTACTTGTTGAAATCGCCCAAGCCGTTTGTCAGCAAGGAGCCGGTCGCAAAGCTGCAGCCCGAGCCAGCCAGGCCAAATCCACCGCCTGCGCCAGTAGAAAAACCGGCTGCGGGTGATGGCAAGCAGCGTTTCGAGTTTTACAAGGTGCTGACCGATAAGGATACGCCCGCTAGGCCAGCCGAAAAACCATCGGCAAGCAAAGCGCATCAGGCGGAGAGCAAGCCGGTTGCCGCATATGATGCGCAAATCTTGCAGGCGGGATCATTTTCCAATGTCAATGACGCTGAAAAATTAAAAGCCAAACTTGCATTGCTGGGGGTTGAAGCTAGCATTCAGACTGCGACTATTCCGGACAAAGGTGTGTGGTATCGTGTGCGCCTGGGGCCATACAAAACGGCGGATGCGCTGAATCATACGCGTGGATTTTTGAAACAAAATGGGGTGGATAGCACTCCGATGCGGGCACAATGAATTTTCACTGTCATTTTTCAAGGAGCGATACATGAAGAGTTTTATTTACAGCCTGGTCGTTGCGGTAACACTGTTGGTTAGCGGAGCGGCCTTTGCCGAACCCGTGCTGGGCAAGGATTACAAGATGTTGAATCCGTCCCAGCCGACCGGCACCAAGAAAATCGAAGTGTTGGAGTTTTTCTTCTACGGCTGCGGGCATTGCTATCACTTGCACCCGAAATTAACCGAGTGGGAAAAGACCATGCCCAAAGATGTGGAGTTGACCTTTGTGCCCACCGTTTTCCGCGATTCCTGGGAGTCGATGGCCAGCACGTTCTACGCGCTGGAAAGCATGGGGCAACAGCGTCAATTGCACGATACGCTGTATCGTGCATGGAACGAGCAAAACATGGTCCTGGTAGACGCGGATAAGTCTGCCGATTTTGTGGCGCAGCATGGTGTCGATCGTGCGAAGTTCATGGCGGCTTATAATTCTTTCTCAATGCAAAGCAAGGTGACCCGCGCCAAGCAGATGATACGCAGCTACAACATCAGCGGCAC